>JANOAH010000144.1:0-9503 GCA_031411075.1 Erythrobacteraceae bacterium | reverse complement strand
CCGCGACCTGATCGGCTTCGTCAGCTGCTTCGGGTTGACGACCGGGCTGTGCCTCAACCGGCCGTTCGGCACCTACGACAACCTTGGCCGCGCCCGCGCCCACGGGATCGAGGCCGAGGCGACTGCCGATCTGCGCCCCGGACTGACCGCCACGGCGGCCTACACCTGGCTCGAGGCCGAGGACCGCACCACCGGCAGCGTCACGTTCGGCAAAGCTCTGCCGCGCCGTCCTCGGCAGACGATGACGTTGAGCAGCGACTGGCAACCGGCGCTGCACCTGCGGTTCGGCGCCGATCTGCGGCTCGTCTCGGCCAGTTATGACGATGCCGCCAACGCCGTCCGGCTGGGCGGCTTCGGCGTGCTGACGCTGCGCGGCGAATGGGACGCGTCGGAACACCTGACGCTGTATGGCCGGGTCGAGAACCTGTGGGACGAAACCTACCAGACCGCGGCCGGCTACGCTTCGCCGGGGCGCGGGGCCTACCTTGGCGCGCGGGTGCGGTTGTGATCCCCCCACTCCTTTGGTCATCCCCGCGCACGCGGGGATCCAGTCGGCTCTTGCGCGTCGGACGCTACTGGGTTCCCGCGTTCGCGGGAATTACGATGCTGGGGTGTGGACAACCGCCGACAGAGCCAACCGTCGTCCACCCCACGATCGTCAGCCTCAACCCGTGCACCGATTCGATCCTCGCCGAAGTCGCCGCGCCGGGACAGCTGCTGGCGATATCGCATTACAGCCACGATCCGCGCGCCACATCGATGCCGCTGGCCACCGCGCGGCGGTTCCGCGCCACCGGCGGCACCGTGGAAGACGTGCTGGCGCTCGCTCCCGACCTCGTCGTGGCCAGCACGTTCACCGCGCCCGCCACCTTGCACACGTTCGCGCGGCTGGGGGTGCGGGTCGAGACGTTCGGCGTGGCGGCCGACCTGGCGCAGAACGCCGACCAGGTCCGCCGACTGGCCACGCTGGCCGGGCATCCCGAGCGCGGCGCGGCGTTACTGGCGCGCACCGAGGCCGCGCTGGCGGCGACGCGATACGCCGGCGCCAAGCTCGACGCGCTGTTCTGGCAGCAGGGCGGCATCGTGCCGGGCGAACGCACGCTGATCGCCGCGCTGCTGGCGCATACCGGGTTCGCCAGCCAGTCGGCCGCGCGCGGGCTGGGACAGGGAGCCTACCTGCCGCTCGAGCACGTGCTGGCCGATCCGCCGCAGGTGGTGCTCGCCGCGGGCAGCGAGCGGATGTTGCGGCACCCCGTGCTGCGCCGACTGAGGGGCGCGCGGTACGAGACCATCGATCCGAGCCTGACCTTTTGCGGCGGGCCGACGGTGATCAGGGCGGTGAAGCGGTTGGCGGAAATCAGGGGCAAAATACCCCTCCCGCTTGCGGGAAGGGCTAGGGGTGGGCCCTTGCCCCGCTCTCGGACAAGCCCACCCCCGGTCCCTCCCGCAAGCGGGAGGGGAGTATGACCCGCCCGATCCTTGTCCTTACGGTGCTTCTGGCCCTCGCCACCCCGCTGTCGCTGCTCGCCGGCCGGGTCTGGCTCGATCCGTGGAGCACGCCCAACGCGGCGGTGATCCTGGCCGAGCTGCGCTTGCCGCGCGCCGTGCTCGCGCTGGTGGTCGGGGCCGGGCTGGGCGCGGCGGGGGCGGCAATGCAGGGCTATCTGCGCAATCCGCTCGCCGATCCGGGTTTGTTCGGCATCGCGCCCGGCGCGGCCCTGGGCGCGGTCGCGAGCTTGTGGCTGGGCCTCGCCGCCAGCGCCTGGGCGCTGCCGGCCTTCGCGCTCACCGGGGCGGGCGGGGCGATGGCGCTCCTGGCGCTGATCGCCGGGCGCGGCGCTGGGGTCGCGCTGTTCACGCTGGCGGGCATGATGATCGCCAGCCTGGCGGGCGCGCTGACCAGCCTGGCCATCAGCCTTGCCCCCAATGCTTTTGCGATGAGCGAAATCGTCACCTGGCTGATGGGCGCGCTGACCGATCGCGGCTGGGCCGAAGTGCGCCTCGCTGCGCCGTTGACGCTGGCGGGGATCGTCCTGCTGCGCCTGGCCGGGCCGGGGCTCGACGCGCTGACGCTTGGCGAGCCGGCGGCGCGCTCGCTCGGGGTCGATCCGCGCCGGCTGCAGGCGCTGCTGGTGCTCGGCACCGGGCTGACCGTGGGCGCGGGCGTCGCGGTGGCGGGCGTGATCGGCTTCGTCGGCTTGATCGTGCCGCACCTGGTGCGTCCGCTCACCGACCGCCGACCGAGCAAGCTGATCGGGCCGAGCGCGCTGGCCGGCGCGCTGCTGGTGCTGGTCGCCGATTGTCTGTGCCGCATCGCCCCGCTGGTCACCGAATTGAGGCTCGGCATCGCGCTCAGCCTGATCGGCGCGCCGTTCTTCCTGTGGCTGCTGCTGCGGCTGCGCAAGGAGGCGTGGCTGTGACGCTGGCGGCGTGCGAGATCGCCGTGCCGGGGCGCCTTGGGCCACTGTCGGCCGGGCTCGAGCCGGGCCGCATCACCGCGATCTGCGGGCCGAACGGCGCGGGCAAGTCGACGCTGCTGCAGGCGCTGGCCGGGTTGATCGCGCCTGCGGACGGCAGCGTCGAACTGGACGCTGCGCCGTTGCCCAGCGGACGGGACCGGGCGCGGCGGATCGGCTACTTGCCGCAGACCGGTGAAGTCGCCTGGGACTTGTCAGTGGTCGCGCTGGTTGCGCTCGGCCGCCTGCCGCACGGCGACCGCGGCGAAGCGGCGGTGGCGCGGGCGCTGGCCGCTCTCGACCTTGAGGCGCTGGCGCAGCGCCCGGTCTCGACCTTGTCGGGCGGCGAGCGGGCGCGGGCTTTGTTGGCCCGCGTTATCACCGGCGAGCCCGCCTGGATCCTCGCCGACGAGCCGCTCGCCGCGCTCGACCTCGCGCATCAGTTGACGCTGCTCGGCCATTTGCGTGCCGCCGCGACGGGCGGCGCGGGCGTAGTGCTGGTGCTGCACGACCTGGCGCTGGCGATGAACCATGCCGACCGCGTGCTGGTGCTCAGCCAGGGCCGCCTGGCCGCCGACGGGGCGCCGGACGTGGCGCTATCCGAAGCGACGATCGCGCAGGTCTGGGGCGTGCCCGCGCGCTGGCTCGGCGAGCCGGGCGCGCGGGCCTTGGCGCCTTACCAGATGCGGACCCGGTCTTCCGGGGCGAGGTAGTAGGGCGAGCTCGGCTGGACATCGAATGCGGCGTACCACGGATCGAAATTGCGCAGCGTGCCGAGGATGCGGAAGCGATCGGGGCTGTGCGGGTCCGAGGCGACCTGCGTGATCATCGCCGCTTCGCGCTGTTTGATCTGGTGCGACTGGGCGTAGGACAGGAAGAAGCGCTGGTCGCCGGTCAGCCCGTCGATCACCGGCGCCTCGCGCCCGCCAAGCGAGGCGCGATATGCCTCGTAGGCGATCACCAACCCACCGAGATCGGCGATATTCTCGCCCATCGTCAGGTCGGGATTGACGAAGTGACCCGGCGCGATCTCGTACTTGGCGAATTGCGCGCCGTACTTGGCCGCTTCGGCATCGAACTTGGTTGCGTCGGCGGGGTTCCACCAATCGCGCAGCGCCCCGGTGCCGTCGATCCGCCGGCCGCTGTCGTCGAAGCCATGGATGATCTCGTGCCCGATGGTCGAGCCGATCGCACCGTAGTTGACCGCCGGATCCGCGCTCATCGAGAAGTTCGGCGCCTGCAAGTAGCCGGCCGGGAACACCAGCTTGTTTTCAAGGAAATAGTTGGAGGCGTTGACCGTCTGCGAGCCATAGCTCCACTTGAGCTTATCGACCGGCTTGCCGATCTTGTCCAAGTCTTCCTGCCAGTTGAACGCGAAGACCTGCCGCATGTTGCCGATCAGGTCCGCGTCGGCGAACCGCAGCGACGAGAAGTCGCGGTAGGTATCGGGATAGGCGACCATCACCATCATCCGGTCGAGCTTGTCGCGCGCGGCGGCCTTGGTATCGGCCGACATCCAGTCGTTAACTTCGATGCGGTGCGCCATAGCCGCCTTGAGATTGGCGACCAGCCCCTGCATCTGCGCCTTGGCTTCGGGCGGAAAGTAGGTGTCGGCATAGATCTTGCCGACCAGTTCGCCGACGCTGCCGTCGATCAATGCGACACCGCGCTTCCAGCGATCCTGCAACTGCGCATTGCCGCTGAGCACGCGCGAGAAGGCGAACTTCGACTGGACGAAATCGTCCGACAGATAGTTGGCCGCGCCATCGACGGTGCGGATGACCTGCCAGGCCTTGAGCACGTCGAGCGGGGTTTCGGCATAGATCGCGGCGATGTCGCGGATCGCGGTATTGTCGAGCGCGATCATGGTTGCGGGGGGGGTGGCGATACCGCCGGCGGCGAGCAGCTCGGCATAGTCGATGCCGGGCGCATAAGTCTGCAGTTCGGCCAGCGTCATCACGTTGTTGAGCTTGCGAATGTCGCGGAAGTCTTCCGGCTTCCAGCTGACCTCGGCAACCCTGGTTTCGAACGCCAAGACCGCGTCGGCGCTCGCCGCCGGGTCGGCGTAGCCGATCTTTTCGAACGTGCGCTGCAGATAATCGCTATAGGCCGCCTTGGCTTCGGCGAACCGCGCGTCGAGGTAATAGTCGCGGGTCGGCAGGCCCAGCCCGCCCGAGCTCAGCGCCAGGGTGTTGACGGTCGGATCGGTCAAGTCGTTGAACGAGCCGAAACCGACCAGCGTACTCCCGAAATCGGCCACGGTGCCGCCCATGTAGCGGGTAAAGGCGTCGCGATCTTGGACCGCGGCGATGCGCTCCAGCAGCGGGGCGATCGGCTGGTAGCCGGCGGCATCAATCCGCGCGGTGTCCATGAAGCTGGTGTAGAGCGAGCCGATCTGGCTGCCGGCGGGCGCCTGAGTGATGATCGCGCGGACCCGGCGCTGGGCAAGGTCGCGCAAGTTGCGCACTGTGCCGATGCTCGATTGATCATCGGCAATCACCGCGCTGTCGAACCAGGTGCCATTGACGTAGCGATCGAAATCGTCGCCCGGCTTAACCGACAGGTCGCGGCTGGTCAGGTCGACCCCAAAGCTGCCATAGGTTTTCCCGGCGAGATCTTCGGCCGTCGGTGGCGCGTCGGCGGCCGCGCTCTGGGCGAACACGGGGGCATAGAGCGGTACGCCGGCGGCCAGCGCCAAGGCGGCGACGCCGGCAAAAGCGATCGATTTGGTCATTGTCAGTCCCTTTGCGATCCTGGCGGGGACGCGGCCCCGGTCAGGTTTCATTGGTAACCGCCCACGGACGGCGTGCCCATGGGCCTTCGAGTCACTGGCCGATGGCCGTAAGCGGTTGGTCGGCTCAGCCACGCTCGCCGACTTCGGCGGGCACAACCGGGGCTTCGCTCTCGCCGCCCGTCAGCCCACGCGCCTCGAGCATCGGTTCGACCTGCGGGTCGCGCCCGGCGAAAGCGCGGAACAGCTCGAAGTAGTCCTGTGTGCCGCCCTTGCTGAGCACCGTGGCGCGATAGTGATCGCCGTTGGCGCGGGTCAGCCCGCCGTTCTGGCGGAACCAGGCGCGGCTGTCGCGATCAAGCATCTCGGTCCACAAGTACGAATAGTATCCGGCCGAATAGCCGGTCGAATCCGAAAAGATGTGGCGGAAATAGCTGCTGCGATAGCGCGGCGGGACCAGTTCGGTCTCGAGCCCGAGCCGGGCCAGCGCGCCGGCTTCGAACGTATCGACTTCGGCCGGGGTATCGATCGCCGCGGCCTGCGCCGGGGTCAGCGCGTGCCATTCCATGTCGAGCAGCGCCGCTTCGAGCGTTTCGCCCAACTCATAGCCCTGGTTCCATTTGCCCGCCGCGTCGATCCGCTGAATCAGCTCGATCGGGATCGGCGCGCCGGTCTGCCAGTGCCTGGCATAATGCGCGAGGACTTCGGGATCGCCGGCCCACATCTCATTGACCTGGCTCGGGTACTCGACGAAATCGCGCGCCACGCCGGCGCCGGCCGGATAGCGCACATCGGCGAGCAGGTAATGCAGCGCGTGGCCGAATTCGTGGAACATCGTCTGGACGTTGTCCCAGCTGGCCAGCTGCGGCTGTCCCGCGGCGGCTTTGGGGATATTGAGCACGTTGTAGGCGACGGTCTTTTCATCCCACAAATGGCTGTAGCCGACCAGCGAGCTCATCCACGCCCCGCCGCGCTTGCTGTCGCGCTGATAGGGATCGAAGTAGAACAGGCCGAGCTCGGACCCGTCGCGGTCGAGCACGGTGTAGGTGGTCACATCGGGGTGCCACACCGGCAAGTCGGTACGCTTGGTGAACGTCAGGCCATAGAGGCGGTTGGCGGCGTAGAACACGCCGTCCTCGAGCACGCGGGTCACTTCGAAATACGGCTTCACCGTTTCTTCGTCGAACGCGTAGCGCTCCATCTTCACCTTGTCGGCATACATCTGCCAGTCCCATGGCTGGACTTGGAAATTCTGGCCGCTGGCCGCGATCGCCTGATTGAGCAGGCCCGCCTCGCGCCGCTGCGTGGTGGCCAGCGCGGGGACCATCTGGCGCATGAAATCGAGCGCGGTCTGCGGGTCGGTCGCCATGCGGTCGTACATCGTATAGGCGGCCCAGGTCGGCTCGCCGAACAGCGCAGCCTTGCGCGCGCGCAACTGGACGATCTCGGCGATCAGGCCGCGGGTATCGTTGGCATCGCCGCGGTCGGCGCGATGGATCGAATTGTTGTACAGCGCCTCGCGCGTGGCGCGGTTGGCCAGCGTGGCGAGCGGCGGCTGCTGCGTGGTGTTCTGCAGCGCCAGCGCATAGCGGCCGTTCTGGCCGCGCGCGGTGGCCGCAGCGGCCGCGGCGGTCACTTCGGCTTCGCTGAGCCCGGCCAGCGCGGCCCGGTCGTCAACCACCAGCGCGTTGGCCACCGTCGCATCGGTCAGCCGCTGCGAAAACTGCGTGGTGATTTCGCTCATCCGGGTGTTTATCGTGCGCACTTCCTCCTTCTGCGCGTCGGTCAACAGCGCGCCGGCATGGACCATGCGCTCGTAGGTGTCTTCGAGCAGCCAGGCGTCTTCCGCCGTCAGGCTCATCGCCGCGCGGTTGTCGTAAACTGCTTTGACCCGCGCAAACAGCCCGGGATCGAGGTTGAGAGCGTCGGAATGGGCGCTGAGCTTGGGCGACATATCGGCATCGATCGCGTCGAGCGCATCGTTGGTGTTGGCGCCGGTGACGGTGCTGAAGGCTCGCTGCACCCGGTCGAGCATGCGCCCGCTGCGCTCGTAAGCGACTATGGTGTTATCGAACGTCGGCGCGGCCGGATTGGCGACGATCGCGGCCACTTCGGCGCGCTGGATCGCCATGCCCTGCTCGAACGCGGGGACATAGTCGCTGTCCTGGATATGGGCGAAATCGATCGTCTTGAACGGCAGCGAGCTTTCGGCGGCAAACGGGCCAGTGGCGGCAGGCACGGAGACGGGGGCCACGGCAGTCTCCTGTGCGGTGCTGGGGGTCGATGTGAAGGCGACCAGTAGCGCACCCAGCGCCGCGGTGGCCAGCAAGCGGTTTTTCATGGCAAGGCTCCAGCAGCCTCGAACCCGATGTCGGCGAGGCGGTTTCATCGGCAACCGCCTTAGCGAGCCGACCTGAACCGTCAATTACGCTCGGCGGGTCGTATCGGCGGTTGATAGAGCGCCCGTCGGCCGGCGCTCGGCAGCCGGGCAGCCGCAGATGGTTTACCTTTGCCCCGGTAAAAGGTTAAAGTCCTGGCGTGGCGGCGAAAGGGCACCGCATCGCAAAGATTCGTTACGCAGCGCAACGCGAGGATACGATGACGGCTGACGACGACGGCGGAGACCCGGCGCTGGGAGGGCTGACCGCCAAGCAGCGCGAAGTGCTCGACCTGTTGATCGAGCACAAGACGTCGAAGGAAATCGGCCGCGCACTCGGCATTTCGCCGCACACCGTCGATCAGCGCATCTTCTTCGCCAAGGAGAAGCTCGGCGCCGCCAATCGCAGCGAAGCGGCGGTCGCCTATCGCCGGCTGACCAGCATATCCGATAGAACGACATATCAACTTTCCGGTATCGCCGCACCTGCCATTCCGGTCCAATCGGGCTCCGGGTCGTTCGCGGGCCGCGTCCTGGGACTGCAGACTCCAGGATTGGCCCGGCCCGGTGGGACAGCTCTTGCCGAGCTCGACTATCGGGTGGTCCCGGAGTTGTTCGACAGTCGTTACGGCACGTTGGTGCGCCTGGGCGCGGTCTTTTCGATCGCCGTTTTCCTGGTCATCCTCGTGCTTGGCGGTCTGGCCATTTTTTCGCAGCTCTCAGAATTGATGGCTGGCTGAACACTCCGGGCCCCGCCCGACCACCTTTGGGTGGCCGCTGGGCCAGTGATCTTGGAGATTAAGCCATGTCGATGTCAGTTCCCGTCGCGCAGCTGCGCATTGCCCGCGATGTCCGCGAAGCCGAAGCCGCGCTCAACGAAGCGCTGCTGCGCCAAGCCTCGCTGTTCAGCACGATGGTCGAAGCCCGCCAGGAAACCGGGTCGGACCCGTTCCTCGGCCACGAAGCGCTGCTGCGCCTCGCCCGTTCGCAGCAGTCGCTGCTCGAAGCCGGCGGCAACCTCGCCCGCGTCCACAGCCAGCTGCTCGACGTGCAGCAGGAAACGTGCGGCGCCGAAGAATGCCCGCCGGACGAACCGCGCGAAGGCGGCGGGTCGAGCGGCCTGCTCGCGGCCTGACGATCGGGCTTTGAGCCAGCACCGGCAGCCGGACGATGCCGATCGAAGTCTTCATGACTCTGCTGCTGTTCGCGACGGCGAGCTTCTACGCCTTGTGGCGTGGCGGCCCGCCCGAGCGGCTGGCCGCGAAGATCGTGATCGTCTGGATGCTGGTCGACCTTAGCTATCACGTCCTTTTCGGGCCGTCGGGTTTCGATAAGGTCGATCCCGCGCATATCTTCATCGACGGCCTCGAGCTGGCCGCGCTGGTCTATCTGGCGCTATGCGCGAACCGCGTGTGGCCGGTGTGGGCGGCCGCGGCCCAGCTGATGACCGTTTCGGCGCATGTCGTGGCGCTGATCGACGAAGGCGGGATGCGCCGCGCCTATTGGGCGATGGTCCAGCTGCCGCTGTACATCCAACTGTTCGCGCTGTTCTGCGGCGCGGCCTTTCATTACCGCCGCGTCCGCCGCATCGGCCACTATCGCAGTTGGCGACCGGCCTGAGCGACCGCGTTCAGGCGATCAGCTTGGCCGCCGTTTCCGCTACGCGTTTGCCCAAATAGCGCGCGCCGTCGAGATCGATGTCGCTCGGCTGCCGACTGCCGTCGTTGTTGGCGATAGTCGTTGCGCCATAGGGCGCGCCGCCGCGCACCACGTCGACGCCATTCTGCGGCTTGAACCCGTAATCGAGGCCGACCACCGTGCAGCCGAAGTGCAGCAGATTGGTCAGGATCGAGAACAGCGTGGTTTCCTGCCCGCCGTGCTGCGCTGCGGTCGAGGTGAACGCAGCACCGACCTTGCCGACCAGCGCATCGGTGAACCA
>JANOAH010000143.1:0-5567 GCA_031411075.1 Erythrobacteraceae bacterium | reverse complement strand
GGGTGACAGTTAGCCCGCGCGCGGTCAGCTGGTCCTGCACGCTGCCCGGACCAGCCAGGTGCCCCGCGCCCACGGCCATGAACACCGTGCCCGGTTCCGCCAACCGGCGGTGGATCCAGCCCGCCCAGTTCATGTTGCGGTTGATCAGCAGGCGCGTGGTCAGATACTCGTTATCGAGTTCATCGTTCAGCGTATCGCCCAGGTGGGCGACATCGCCCGCGCGCCATTGGCCGATCATGGTGTTGACCGTCGGCAGCACTTCGGAAACGCCTTCCGCCGCCTCGTCGACGTATTCCAGCTGGTGCGGCATCTCCAGCCCGTCGAACATCTGCACCTGTTGCGCGATTGTCTCCAGCGCGGCGTGGCGCTTGCCCGTGGCCCGCTCCGCCAGCGCGCTTTCCACTCCGCTGTCAGGGTCGAACCCGGCGTTCTGCAACGGCCCCAGCGAGAGGACGATGGCGGCATACCACGGCTCGTAAGTGTCGAGCGCATTGGGTGGCAGGCCGATGCTGGTGAGCGCGGCTTCGAACTGGATGCGGTTTTCCGGCGTCATCATCTCACGCAGATTCTGCCCGGCGGGAAGAGGCGCGGCGGCGAGGATGGCCGAACTGATCGCGGCTGGATCGGACATATCGAGCTCGGTCACCATCTCGTCAGCCGACGAGAAAGCGCGGTTGATGCGGGCATCGTACCACTCCACCCCTTCGGGCAGAACGTGGACTGTGCCGAACAGGTAGATGGTGGTGTCCTCGTCGCGCACTTCCCACAGCGCAGGGCCAGGCACGGCATCGGCGGGCGGCTGTTCTGCCGCGGCTTCCGCTTCCACCGGTGTGGCGCAGGCGGCCAGAGCCAGCGGCAGGCAGGCAACAGCCAGCGCCAGGGTCGCCTTGTACAGCGCCGACAGCCTCATTGCCCCGTGGTCCTTTACGGTAAAAATCTGTGTGCTCCATAAGCCAGCGCGTGGCCAAGTCCAGCCCCGCGCACGGCATGGCGGATTACGGCACGGCATTGACGCTCAAACCGCCATCCGCCATGGCCCGAGCCGTTATGACCAGACAGCCGCAGACCAGCTTCCAGGATATGATCCTTGCGCTCCACGATTTCTGGAGCGCGCAGGGCTGCCTGATCTTGCAACCTTACGACATGCGCATGGGGGCGGGCACCTTCCACACGGCCACCACCCTGCGCGCGCTGGGCCCGGAACCGTGGAACGCAGCTTTCGTGCAGCCGTGCCGCCGCCCGACCGATGGCCGCTATGGCGAGAACCCCAACCGGTTGCAGCATTATTACCAGTATCAGGTGATCCTGAAGCCCAGCCCGCCGGACATTCAGGACCTCTACCTGCAAAGCCTCGCGGTGATCGGCGTCGATCCGCTGAAGCACGATATCCGCTTTGTGGAGGATGACTGGGAAAGCCCCACCTTGGGCGCCTGGGGGCTGGGCTGGGAAGTGTGGTGCGACGGGATGGAAGTGACCCAGTTCACCTATTTCCAGCAGATGGGCGGGTTCGACTGCAAGCCGGTGGCGGGCGAGCTGACCTACGGGCTCGAGCGGCTGGCGATGTATATCCAGGGCGTCGACAGCGTTTATCAGCTCGATTTCAACGGCCGCGGCGTGAGTTACGGCGACGTTTTCCTCGAGAACGAACGACAGATGTCGAAGTGGAACTTCGAAGTCGCCGATACCGCCGCGCTGTTCGACCTGTTCGCCAAGGCCGAGGTCGAATGCCGCAACGCGCTTGCCCACGACGTGCCGATCGCCGCCTACGAACAAGCGGTCGAGGCCAGCCACGTGTTCAACCTGCTCCAGGCGCGCGGGGTGATCAGCGTCCAGGAACGCGCCAGCTACATGGCCCGCGTCCGCGATTTGGCGCGCGGGAGTTGCGAAGCCTACATGGCCAAGGAAGCCACCCGTTGGGCCGCCGAGTACGACGGGTGGACGGCGTGACCTTCTCAGCCATCCTCGTCGCCCCTGCGAAGGCAGGGGCCCATCCACGACCCGAACCGAGCGCGGCAGACGTTATCTGGGTCCCCGCCTTCGCGGGGGCGACGGCGTTAGGGTTCAATCGTTATGCCTGACTTCCTGCTCGAGCTGCGGTGCGAGGAAATCCCCGCGCGGATGCAGGCCGGGGCGCGGGCCGATCTCGAGAAGCTGTTCCGCAAGGAATTGGGCGAGGCCGGCGTCCTTCGACAGGCTCAGGATGACCGGGATTTCGACATCACCGTCTGGTCCACCCCGCGCCGGCTGGCACTGATCGCGCGCGGGTTGCCCGAAAGCACCGAGGCGGTGCGTGAGGAGACCAAGGGGCCGCGGGTCGGCGCGCCGGCGCAGGCGCTCGAAGGGTTTGCGCGCCGCGCGGGGCTCAGCGCAGACCAGCTCGAAGCGCGCGACGGGGTCTATTACGCGGTGGTCGAAAAGCCCGGCCGGGCGGTGAAAGACGTGCTGGCCGAAGCGATCCCGGCCATCGTCCGCGCCTTCCCTTGGCCCAAGTCGATGCGCTGGGGCGCCGCCTCGATCGCCACCGATGCCCCGCGCTGGGTACGGCCGCTGTCGGGCATCGTCGCGATCTTCGGCATCGAACTGGTGCCCTGCCAGGTCGGCGAGGTGGTCGCCGGGTACATGACGCTCGGGCATCGCTTCCACCACCCCGGCCCCATCACCATCGGCGGCGCGGACGATTACCAGGAGAAGCTGCGCGCCTGCCACGTGATCGTCGACCACGCCGAGCGGCAGGACCTGATCCGCGCCGATGCCGGGCTGCAGGCCTCCGATGTCGGGCTTTCCCTGGTCGAGGATGAGGGCCTGGTGATCGAGAACGCCGGGCTGACCGAATGGCCGCAGGCGCTGCTCGGGCAGTTCGACGCCGCGTTCCTCGACGTGCCGCCCGAAGTCATCCAGCTCACCGCGCGGGTCAATCAGAAGTATTTCGTCGCCGAAAAGGACGGCCGGCTGGCCAATTTCTTCGTCTGCGTCGCCAACATCGATTCGAGCGATCCCGCCGCGGTGGTCGACGGCAACCGCAAGGTTCTCGCCGCGCGGCTCAGCGACGCGCGCTTCTTCTGGGAGCAGGACCGCAAGACCAAGCTTGAGGACCACGCGAAGAAGCTCGCGCGGATCACCTTCCACGAGAAGCTCGGCACGGTGGCCGACAAAGTCGAGCGGGTGGCCAAGCTGGCCCGCTGGCTGGTCGAAGAGGGGATCGTTCCTCCCCAGAATGGGGAGGGGGACCATGCGAAGCATGGTGGAGGGGCAGGTGGCGCAAGCCTGCCCTCCGATCAGCGTTCCGGCCAATCCGACGTGCCCCGCCACCACCCTGCGGGTGGTCCCCCTCCCCGTTCCGGGGAGGAATTGGCCAGCCTCGCCGAACAGGCCGCGCGGCTGTGCAAGGCCGACCTCGTCACCGAAATGGTCGGCGAATTCCCCGAGCTGCAAGGCCTGATGGGCGGCTACTACGCCCGCGCCGAGGGACTGCCCGACGAAGTCGCCGACGCCATCCGCTACCACTATAAGCCGGTCGGGCAGGGGGATGATGTGCCGACCGCACCGGTGACGGTGGCCGTGAGTTTGGCGGATAAGCTGGATACGCTGGCCGGCTTCTTCGAAATGAACGAGCGCCCGACAGGTTCGAAGGACCCCTTTGCGCTTCGCCGCGCCGCTCTTGGAGTCCTCCAGACTGTCGGCGAAAACGGCTTAAGGTTTGGCCTCCTTAGCGCGTTGGCGGTAGCTGTGCGGCAGGTCGCCCACCAAATGCATGTGGTGGATCGGCGTCAGCACGATGTTGCCTTAGCCAAAGGCCGAGATGCTGGCTTGATTGGTCCAGCGCTTCGCATGGGAGAGATGACGGCAATAACCAGTCGGGCCGGCTTCGGCGAAGTTCAACACGAGCGATCAACATGGGACCTCCTCAATTTCTTCGCCGACCGCCTCAAAGTCCAGCAACGCGAAGCCGGCGTCCGCCACGACCTGATCGACGCGGTGTTCGCGCTTGGGGGCGAGGACGATCTGGTCCGCCTGCTCGCGCGGGTCCAGGCGCTGCAGGCGTTTGTCGGGACCGAGGATGGGGCGAATCTGCTCGCGGGGTACAAGCGGGCGGCGAATATCCTCAAGAAGGAAGGCCATACCCAAGATGGTCACCCCGGACTTGTTCCGGGGTCGGGCGTACCGTCGGGCGCTGCGGATGGAAGCACTGCCCCGGAACACGTCCGGGGTGACCAGCCGGAACAAGTCCGGGCTGACCCACCAAAAAAATCGCTGTCCTACACGCCCGAATCGGCAGAACAGTCGCTGATCGACGCGCTCGATTCGGCTGAACCGCGCGCCGCCGCTGCGGTCGAGGTCGAAGACTTCGCCGCGGCGATGGCGGCGCTGGCCAGTTTGCGGGCGCCGATCGATTCGTTCTTTGACAGCGTAACGGTCAACGACCCAGACCCGGCCAAGCGCGCAGCCCGGCTCGACCTGCTTGCGCGGTTCCGTGCTGCAGTGCACAATGTGGCAGACTTCTCGAAGATCGAGGGGTAGGGCGCCGGTCCATCCGAGGTGTATCCTTTGTGTAACCTTTCGGCCCGGACCGTCTCGGGATCGGCCCCTGGCATGAGGCGGTAATGAACACGGTCTATCCTTTCGGCGGCAGCGCGGTCTCCGACGACCTCCGCGCCCGCGACAAGACCGTGGTCGGGGGCAAGGGCGCCAACCTCGCCGAAATGGCCGGCATAGGCCTGCCGGTGCCGCCTGGCTTCACCATCACCGCCGAGGAATGCGCCGCCTACAACGCCGGCGGCAAGACGCTGGCCGAGCCGCTGCGGGCCGCGATCCGCGAGGGTGTGGCGCATATCGAGCGTGCCGTCGGCAAGCGCTTCGGCGATGCGGCCGATCCGCTGCTGGTCTCGGTCCGCTCGGGCGCGCGGGTGTCGATGCCCGGGATGATGGACACCGTGCTCAACCTCGGCCTCAACGATGCCACCGTGGCCGGACTGGCGGCGGCGAGCGGCGATGCGCGCTTCGCCTGGGACAGCTACCGCCGCTTCATCCAGATGTACGCCGACGTGGTGATGGGGGTCGACCATGGCTTGTTCGAAGAAGCGCTTGACGTCGCCAAAGAGGATCGCGGCGTCGATCTCGATACCGAACTGGCCGTGGCCGACCTCCAGGCGCTCGCCGCTCGCTACAAGGCGATTGTCGGCGAAGAGGCCGGGCGCGGCTTTCCCGACGATCCGTGGCAGCAGCTCACCGGCGCGATCGGCGCGGTGTTCGACAGCTGGGAAAGCGACCGCGCCAAGGTCTATCGGCGCCTCAACGCCATTCCTGCTGACTGGGGCACCGCGGTCAATGTCCAGGCGATGGTGTTCGGCAACATGGGCGAGACCAGTGCCACGGGGGTCGCCTTCACCCGCGATCCGGCCACCGGCGAAAAGGCGTACTACGGCGAATGGCTGGTCAATGCGCAGGGTGAGGACGTGGTCGCCGGCATCCGCACCCCGCAATACCTGACCCGCGCGGCGCGTGAGCGGGCGGGGGCGAGGGCGTCGAGCATGGAAGAGGCGATGCCGGCCGCTTACGCCGAGCTTGCC
>JANOAH010000142.1:0-5010 GCA_031411075.1 Erythrobacteraceae bacterium | reverse complement strand
CGAGGCGCACACCGTGCTCACCCACGGCGACCTGCTCGAAAGCGGCGCCGGGCAGCGCCACGAGGGCCGCCTGCTCGACCTCGCCCGCAAGCTCTGGCCGCGCCGCCTGATCAGAACGCTGCTGCCCGGCGCAGGCCTGTTCTTGCTGCTTGCCGGGGTGAAATAGGCCTGACTTTCGCGGCGATAAACGATCAGCCTGACAGAGCCGCCCGATTCCTCGGCGCAATCCCGTAACGCTCGGCGACATGTTCACAAAAGGCGCTTTTGCCATGGGCGGCGATGAACCGGCGAGCCTCGCCGATCTTCACGTCGATGAGCAACATGTGCCAGAACCCCTGGAGCGTGTGCCAAACGAAGCCGCGCTTGCCGTCCAGGAAGCCGAGCAAGATGAAGTAGCGGAACACGAAAAACAGGAACGCCCTGAGATAGAGCGGCGCGGATGCGTAGACATTTTCGCGCAAAAACCGCTTCTTCCGCCCCTGCGCATTCAGCTTCGCCGCACTCTTCTCGAACAGGCCCAGATCGAACTCGGCATCGATGAATTGCAACATGTGCTTCGTTGAATAGCCGTTATGCTTATTGGTCCAGTCGGCAATGTTCCTCAGGCTCTCATCAACGAGATCGCCGCGCGAAAAGCGCGTCAGCGCGCCTTGTCTCACGCATATCCGCTCGTCCATCATCTTGTCTTCGACCCCGCCGGCAGCGGGCTTCCATAGCCGCACGAGCATCGACCGATACGAACCTCCCCACCGGATCCATTTGCCCTGAAAGATAACTTTCAGCTTGAACTCGACGCCGGCTATATTGGCAGGCAGGCCCGACAGCCGTTCCACAATTTCCGCCTGCAGGGAGGATTCAAGGTATTCGTCACAATCGATCCGGAGCACCCACTCGGTGGCAATCTCGATCTGCTCGAGCCCCCATCGCAGCTGGTCGGCGTGGTAGGTGAACGGTCGCTGCAAGACTTCGGCGCCGGCCGCGCGCGCAAGGGCAACAGTGGCGTCTGTCGACATGCTGTCGATCAAGACAATCCGTTTCGCAATTGGTGCGGCGCGCTCGATGCAGCGCGCAATGTGAATTTCCTCGTTATGAGAAAGGATCACCACGGTAATGTCGGGCCTGGCCGCCGACACGTTCGATGACGAGGTCGTTTCAGCAATCACCATAACGCCACCCTGTGTGGATCGTTGCCCCATCCACCTTCGACCTAATGGCGCGATACTGAGCGCCGAGATCGATAAACGGGATCATTCAAACTCCGGATTTGGCTGGGAAAGCGGCGGCGGCGCGGCCTCTAGCATCCGCGGTCAGGCAAAGAAAGCGGGTTGTCCGCCCGCCGCCGCGCGTAACGGAACGGACGATCAAGGGGCGCACTTCGAGCGTCAATCGCGCGAAAAATCCACCGGTCGGGCGTGCCGAAGCTCGGTCTGAAACACCGCGCCGTTGCCGGCCGCAAGCTGCCTTTCGTTAACCATGCCCGCTAAGCGCTTGGTAAGGGCCCCAGCTCATTCTGCGCCAAGCATGGTCCCCCGGCCGTGCATGGGGTCGAAGGAATAATCGGATGAGCCTGCAGCATACGCTCGGCCGTTACGAAATTGCCGCGCAGGAAGATCGCTCGGCGGTTCGTACCAAGCTGGCCATTCCCGCGCAGTTGCGCGCTTCGGGCGCGCGCGCGTTCCAGACGGTGGTCGGCGACCTGTCGCTGTCGGGCTTCTCGGCCACGGCGATCACCCGGATGCACCCCGGTTCGGTGTGCTGGCTAACGCTGCCTGGGCTCGAATCGCTTCAGGCCGAAGTCGTGTGGTGGGAAAACAACCTCACCGGTTGCGCCTTCAGCTCACTGCTCAGCCCGATCGTGCATGACAACATCCTCGCCCGCTATCGCGGCGACGGAATGTATCGCTAACCCTTCACCAGGGTCACCTGGCTGACGGTGATCGCGCCGCCGCGAAAGCCGCCTTCGCAATACATCAGGTAATAGCGCCACAGGTCGCAGAACCGGCGGTCGAACCCGGCCGGTAGCTTGCCCTGCTTTTCAGCGGCATCGAAGTTGGCGCGCCAGGCCTTGAGCGTCTCGGCATAATCGCGACCGAAATCCTCCTGATCGTGCCATGACAACCCTCGTTCGGCGGCGAGGCGACGGAACTCGCTGGTTTTGATCAAGAGCCCGCCCGGGAACACGTAGGCCTGGATGAAATCGGCGTTGCGGGCATAGCTTTCGAACAGGTCGTCGCTCATGGCGATGAACTGGATCGCGGCGCGGCCGCCCGGCTTCAAATTGCGCGCCAGGCCATCGCAGAACGCCGGCCAGTATTCACGCCCCAGCGCCTCGACCATCTCGACGCTGACCACGGCGTCGAACGGGCCGGCGGTGTCGCGGTAATCGCGCTTGAGAAACTGCGGGCCGGGATGGCGGGCGCGGGCCCAGGCCAATTGTTCGTCCGACAGGCTGATCGCCGTCACCGCTGCACCGCGCTCGGCGAAATGGCCGGCCAACGCGCCCCAGCCGCAGCCGATTTCGAGCAGCGTCGCCGGTTTGCCGATCCGTTCGGCCAGCCGGTCCCACTTGCGCCGCTGCGCCGCTTCCAAACCATCGCCCGCCAGCCCGTACCCGCTCGAATAGCTCATCGTCGGGTCGAGCCAGGAGGCGTAGAAATCGTTGCCGAGGTCGTAATGCGCGTGAATGTTCTTTTCCGCTTGGGCGCGGGTGTTGCGATTGGCCCAGTGCAGCGCCCGGCTGGCCAGCCGCCAGGGGCCCTTGGCGCGGCCGGTTTCGCCCAAGGTTGCGGCGTTGGCGTTGAATATCGCGAACACCATGACCGGATCGGGGCTGGCCCATTCGCCCGCTTCCCACGCCTGGTACCAGCCGACCGAGCCGCCGGTGGCCAACCGCAGCAGCGCGCGCCAGTCGCGAAGGTGGACTTCGGCTTCGAACCCGGGCCGGCGGCCGCCGAGCCGGCGGGTGGTGCCGTCGGGCAAGCGTCCGGTGATCGAGCCGCTGGCGAGACCGGCGTCGATGCGATCGAGAACTTTGTGGAATCCCGGCCCTATCGCGCGCGCGAACAGGCCGGGGCGGGCGCCGAAGCGCCGTCCAGCCTCGAGCAGAACGCTGCCCCTCTGCGCGCTCCCGGCGTCCATGGCTGCCGTTATGAACCCGATGGCCTACGCGCCGCAAGGTGCGACGCGTCGGTCAGCATCGGGGTGCGCCGCTGGGCATGGTGACGCGGCGGCTGAAGCGGCTGCTGGCGAGGGTGCGCCCATAGCGGGCATCGGCGATCGTCACGACCGTGCGGCACGGCGCGCGTTCGACCGCGGCGAACGGCATTGTCGACCAGCGCGCGAACGTCGGCACCGCGCGCAGGGCGGTGCGAACGCGCGGATCGGCCATCCCGGTGCCGACCGGCGCGGTGTAATCGTTCAGCGACGCCACCCTGACGAACGGATCGTAATTGCCCCAGGCCATGGCCGATCCATGCCGCCAGGCCAGCTCACGCTGCCAGAACAGCAAGGGCGGCGGCGAGGCATAGACCGCGTCCGCCGCGACATAAGGCTCGTCGAGCAGCAAAGCGTTCTTGGCCAGCCCGGTCAGCAGCGAGTTGCCGCCGATATAGGTGAGCACGCCCGCCAGCGCAGCCACGGCCGGCCTGCGCCACGCCCCGCCTGCCGCCTCGCGCCGCCGCGACAGGGCGATCCCGGTTACCAGGATCATGATTACCCAGGCATCGATGATGAACAGCGTATCGGCATGATACCAGCGGGCGTTGAACGGCGCCATCAGCTGGACCGAATAGGTCGTCTGCCAATCGAGCAGCGGGTGGGTGAAAGTGCCAAGGTAGCTCAACGCCAGCAGCCAGCCGAAATGCATCGCAAGGCCGCTCTCGAACACCGCACCGCGCCGTTGCTGCCAGCGGTCGAGCCCCCACAGCAGCCCCGCGAGCAGCGGCGGCATGACCAGCACGCCGACGATTCCATGCGTGAACCCGCGGTGCGTCGCCAGCGGCACCCATGGCACCCAGCCAAAGAATACGTCGATATCGGGCATGTTGGCACCCAGGATCAGCGCCGCGAGCCCCTTGCGCGTCTTACGCTTCAGCCCCGCCTGCCCCAGCGCCCAGCCAGCCAGCGAATGAGTCAGGTTGTCCAACGCCCTCCCCCGCTCCTGTCAGGTCATATCGGGTCGGCCGCCGTCCCCCCGACGGTCCAGGTCTGGCCCTTGGCGAGGAGCTTGGCGAGGCTCGCCTCCTTGCCGGCGCTGGCCTTGGCGTTGGCTTCGATCACCGCGCCTTCGAAGGTCGGGCGCGGGTCGTCGTAGAGCACGCCGAGCGCCATCGGGAACGGGCCGAACGGCATTTCGACCAGCATGTGAGCGATCGCGCGATTGCGGGCATTGTGGACGATCACGCCGGCCGCCTGCCAATCGCCCTCGGCCACCTCGACCACCTGCAACGACAGCGTCTCGAGATCGAGCGCGATGCCCCTTGTCCCGCCGGCGAACAGCATCGGCTGCCCATCGGCGAGCCACAGCTGGCGTTCTTCGGCGCCCTTGGGCACCGCGAACTCCTCGAACACGTCCTTGTTGTAGACGATGCAGTTCTGGAAGATCTCGATAAACGCGGCGCCCTGGTGGGCGTGCGCGGCGATCAGCACTTCGGGCAGGTTCTTCGACACGTCGAACCCGCGCGCCACGAACCGCGCCCCCGAACCGAGCGCGAACGCGCACGGGTTGGCCGGCCGGTCGACCGATCCCGCCGGGGTCGACGGGCTCTTGGTGCCGATCCGGCTGGTCGGCGAATACTGGCCTTTGGTGAGGCCGTAGATCTCGTTGTTGAACAGCAGGATCTGCAAGTTCACGTTGCGCCGCAGCAGGTGCATCAGGTGATTGCCGCCGATGCTGAGCCCGTCGCCGTCGCCCGTCACCATCCACACGTCGAGCTCGGGATTGGCGAGCTTGATCCCGGTCGCGAACGCCGGGGCGCGGCCGTGGATGGTGTGGAAGCCGTAGCTTTCGAC
>JANOAH010000141.1:0-16642 GCA_031411075.1 Erythrobacteraceae bacterium | reverse complement strand
CTTGCTGCGCCAGATGCAGAAGGGTGGCGGCGCGGGCGGGGCGATGGGCTTTGGCAAGAGCAAGGCCAAGATGCTCACCGAGAAGCAGGGCAGGGTGACCTTTGCCGACGTTGCCGGGATCGACGAAGCGCGTGAGGAACTGGAAGAAATCGTCGAATTCCTCAAGGACCCGAGCCGCTTTGCCAAACTCGGCGGGCAGATCCCCAAGGGCGCGCTGCTGGTCGGCTCGCCAGGTACCGGCAAGACCCTGCTGGCCCGCGCGATCGCGGGCGAAGCGGGCGTGCCGTTCTTCACGATCTCGGGCTCTGACTTCGTCGAGATGTTCGTGGGCGTCGGTGCGAGCCGCGTGCGCGACATGTTCGAACAGGCCAAGAAGAACGCCCCGTGCATCGTGTTCATCGACGAGATCGACGCGGTCGGCCGCCATCGCGGCCATGGCCTGGGCAATTCGAACGACGAGCGCGAGCAGACGCTCAACCAGTTGCTGGTCGAGATGGACGGGTTCGAGGCCAACGAGGGCATCATCATCATCGCCGCGACCAACCGGCCCGATGTGCTCGATCCGGCGCTGCTGCGCCCGGGCCGGTTCGACCGCCAGGTGGTGGTGCCGATCCCCGACATCGAGGGGCGCGAGAAAATCCTCGCGGTGCACATGAAGAAGGTGCCGCTGGCGCCCGACGTCAACCCGCGCACGATTGCCCGTGGCACGCCCGGTTTCACCGGCGCCGACCTCGCCAATCTGGTCAACGAGGCGGCGCTCCTGGCCGCGCGGCGCAACAAGCGCCTGGTCGCGATGCAGGAATTCGAGGACGCCAAGGACAAGGTCATGATGGGCGCCGAACGGCGCTCGATGGTGATGACCGACGATGAAAAGAAGATGACCGCCTATCACGAGGCCGGCCATGCGATCGTCGCGGTGCACGAAGCGGCCAGCGATCCCATTCACAAGGCCACGATCATCCCGCGCGGCCGGGCACTCGGCATGGTCATGCGGCTGCCCGAACGCGACAACTATTCGTACCACCGCGACAAGATGCACGCCAACCTCGCGGTTTCGATGGGCGGGCGCGTCGCCGAAGAAGTGATCTTCGGGCACGACAAGGTCAGCTCGGGCGCCAGTTCGGACATCCAGTATGCGACCGGCCTCGCCCGCAACATGGTCACCCAGTGGGGCATGTCGGACAAGCTCGGCCCGCTGCAGTACGAAGAGGCGCAGGAAGGCTATCTCGGCTATGGCGGCAGCCAGCGGACCTTCCGGTCGAGCGATACCAACAAGCTGATCGACGCCGAAATCCGCGCGCTGGTCGACGGGGCGCACGAAAAGGCGCGCACCCTGCTCCACGACCACGAGGACCAGCTCCACCTGCTCGCCCAGGCGCTGCTCGAGTACGAGACGCTGACCGGCGAGGAGATCAAGACGCTGCTCGAAACCGGCAAGATAGACCGGCCCGACCAGCCCAGCGGCCCGGCTCTGACGCGCCCGGTGCGCGGTTCGGCGATCCCCAAGGCGGGCAAGCGGTTCGGCGGCCCGGCCCCGCAGGGGACCTGAGCTAAGGTCTAGTCGCCGAGCAGCAGGCCGATCATCGCAAACGCCCACAGGACCAGCGCGACGCAGGCGAACACCAGCAATAGTGCGGTGCGCGCGATTCCGCCCAAGCGGCTGGTGCCGTAAGTGCCGCGCACCTGCCAATAGATATGCAGCGGCGCATAAAGGATCGGCACGACCAGCAGCGGGGCAAAGTCGTACATCGCCCCCGCCGTCGCCACCGCCAGCGCCAGCATCATAAAACTGAGCGAATAGGTGACGAACACGGTGTGATCGTAGAGGTGGAAGCGGCGACTGAACGGGAACAGCAGCCACAGGAACGGCACGCTGATCGGGATCAGCAGCCAGCTGAACTTGTAGGCGTTCGACTGCAGCTTGTAGATCAGCAGCTCGGGATTCGCCTTGGCCCGCTGCCACAGCGCGTCGAAGTTATTGCCGGTGCTCTTGGTGGTCAGCGAATTGCCCGGCCCGACGCTCTGGGCCAGCGCGCCGAGATCGTCATTCTTGACCGCTTCGACCGTCTGCAGCGCGCGGCGCAATCCGGCGATCTCGCTGTCGATGCCGGTCGTCGGAACTCCCTCCTGTACCATCGCGCCGCGCCGGTCCTGCGCCTGGCGGATTTGTGCGTTGAGGCGCTGCTCGGCAGTACGAGTGGAGACCTGTTCGCCGCCGACATTGACCTTGTCGTCAAGGTCGATGCTGCCGCCGGCGAAGTTGATCGCCGCGAAGGTCAGGAACACCACGAACAGGAACAGTGCGATCGGGCTGACGTAGGTGGCGCGGCGCCCGTCAATGTATTCGCGGGTCAGTTGGCCGGGCCGCCACAGCAGGAGCGGAAGGGTGCGCCAGATTTTGCCTTCGAAATGGAGCACGCCGTGGAGCAGGTCGTGGAAAAAAGCCGCCAGCGTGCGGTGCTGGTGGCCGCGCTGCCCGCATTGATGGCAGTGCGGGCCGGCCAGCGGCGTGCCGCAGTTGAGGCAAGCGGCCTCGCCGGTGTGGCCGCCCCCTGCTTCGCCCGCCGCCGGTTCGACCGCGCGCGCGATAAGGCCGCCTTCGACCGCCGTACCGAGCGCTTCGCCGACTTCGCTCATCGAGACCCCCTGCGGGTCTCTTAGCCGTTCGCCGCCGCCCCGCAAAGCAAAGGCCGCGCCCGTTGCCGGACGCGGCCTTCGTGGTGATCGGTGGTGCCGGGCTTAGCCGTCGTAATCGCTGCCCGAGGAATTGGCGCGCGCCGGGGCGGCAGCCGACATCCGCATCGCTTCGGCCGACTGGCTGAGCGAGCCGATCGCGTCGGCCTCGTCCTCTTCGTCGGGCAGTACGCGCTGCAGCGACTGGACCAGGCTTTCGTGCAGCGCCTTGGGGCGCACCGTGGTTTCGGCGATTTCGCGCAAGGCGATGACCGGGTTCTTGTCGCGGTCCTTGTCGATGGTCAGTTCCGCGCCGCCCGAAATCTCGCGCGCGCGCTGCGCGGCGAGCAGGACCAGATCGAAGCGGTTGGGGATCTTGTCGACGCAATCTTCGACGGTAACGCGCGCCATGGGGAACTCCGCAATAGGGGCCGGACAACACAGGTGTCGGGAAGGCGCGGCACTTAGGTGGGGAGCGCGCCAGAGTCAAGGTTTTCACCGGTGGCTGCGCTGGTAAGATGCCCCATGGCAGAGGCCCTGGCTCCCGCGATAAGTTACACCGATCCGCCGCCGTTCACGCTGACGGCGCAGGGCCACGAGCTGACCTTTTACCCGGCGGGCAAGGACCGCCTGGCGCGGCTGCTGGCGATGATCGCCGGCGCGCGGGCAAGCATCCGCATCTGCTTCTACATCTTTGCCGACGACGATTGCGGGCGGGCGGTGCGCGATGCGTTGCTGGCGGCGTGCCGGCGAGGCGCAAAGGTGGCGCTGCTGGTCGACAGCTTCGGTTCCAAGGACACCCGCGACGCGCTGTTCGCGCCGCTGCGCGAGGCAGGGTGCAGCTATTGCTGCTTCAGCCCGCGGTGGAACACCCGCTACCTCATTCGCAACCACCAGAAGATCGTGGTGATCGACGATGCCGTGGGCATGATCGGCGGCTTCAATGTCGAGCACGATTACTTCGCCCCGCCGGCCGCAAACGGCTGGAACGACCTGGCCATGGAACTGACCGGCCCGGCGGTGGGCGATCTTGCCCGCTGGTACGACCAGGTGGAGCGGTGGACTAAGCATCCCCGCCACCAGTGGCGTGAAATCCGCCGGCTGGTGCGCGAATGGGACCCGGGCAGCGGACCGGTCCAGCTGCTCCTTGGCGGGCCGACGCGCGGCCTCAGCCCGTGGGCGCGCAGCGTCAGCGACGATCTCAGGGCCGGCGAAAAACTCGACATGATCATGGCCTATTTCTCGCCCGCGGTGCGGCTGCTGGCGCGGATCGGGCGGATCGCCCGCAAAGGGCAGACCCGCCTGCTGCTCGCCGCCAAAAGCGACAACGGCGCCACCATCGGCGCGAGCCGCATCCTCTACGGCCCGCTGTTGAAGCGCGGCGCCAGGATCTGGGAATTCAGCCCGTGCAAGCTGCACACCAAGCTGATCGTGCTCGATAATGCGGTCTATGTCGGCAGCGCCAATTTCGACATGCGCAGCCTGTACATCAACCTCGAGCTGATGCTGCGGATCGAGGACGCCGCGCTGGCAGACCGGATGCGCGCGTTCGTCGGCCAGCACCTGCCGGCGAGCCTCGCCGTCACCCGCCCGCTACACAAGCGGCGGCTGACGCTGTGGAACCGGGTGCGGTGGAGCCTGAGCTGGCTGCTGGTCACGGTGCTCGATTACACCGTGAGCCGGCGGCTCAATCTGGGGCTTTAGGCTCTACTCGTACCCGCCCGGGTAATCGCCTTCGGCCAGATCGCTGAACCGGGTGATCTTGGGTTCGAAGCGCAGCCGGACTTTGCCGGTGGCGCCGTGGCGCTGCTTGGCGACGATCAGTTCGGCGAGGCCGTGGACTTTCTCCATCTCCGTCGCCCAGGCCGAGTGCGTGTCGTGCGCCTTCTGGTCGTCATCGCCGCGCGGCACTTTGGGCTCGCGCATGGCGACATAGTAATCCTCGCGGAAAATGAACCAGACCATGTCGGCGTCCTGCTCGATCGAGCCCGATTCGCGCAGGTCGGAGAGCTGCGGCCGCTTGTCCTCGCGGCTTTCGACCGCACGGCTGAGCTGCGACAGCGCGATCACCGGCACCTGCAGTTCCTTGGCCAGCGTCTTCAGCCCGCGGCTGATCTCGGAGATTTCGTTGACGCGGTTGTCCTGGCTGCGCCCGCTGCCCTGCATCAGCTGCAGATAGTCGACCACGATCAGGCCGATGTCGTGGCGCCGTTTCAGACGCCGGGCGCGGCTGCGCAGCGCGGCGACGCTGAGCGCCGGGGTATCGTCGATGTACAGCGGCAGCTCGGCCAGCCGCTGGCTGGCGTAGGAGAGCTGCTGGAAATCGTCGCGGCTGATCTTGCCCATGCGCAGGGCTTCGCTGGGGATCGCGGCCTGTTCGGCGAGGATGCGCGTGGCGAGCTGATCGCTGCTCATTTCGAGGCTGAACAGCGCCACCGGCGCGCCGACCGATTTCTCGATCCCGTCGCGCTTGTCGCGCAGCCAGCGGTCGGCGCAGTTGAAGGCGATATTGGTGGCGAGCGAGCTTTTGCCCATGCCCGGCCGCCCGGCGACGATGATCAGGTCCGAATTGTGCAGCCCGCCGCACTTGTCGTTGATCGAGGTGAACCCGGTGGTTTTGCCCGAGACATGTCCGCCCGAATTGATCGCGGTTTCGATCATCGCCAGCGCGCGATTGGTGGCGCCGCGGAAGCTTTCCGCCTCGTTACCGCCCGCCGCGCCCTCGGCGACTCGGAACAGCGAAGCTTCAGCTTCCTCGATCTGCTTCATCGGCTCGACCTCTTCGGAGGTATCGAGCGCGTGTTCGACCAGCTCGCGGCCGACGCTGACCAGTTCGCGCAGCAGCGCCAGGTCGTAGATTTGCTGCGCCAGTTCGCGCGGCGCGAGCAGGCCGTGGCCGTCGGCGGTCAGCCGGGCGAGATAGCCGGTGCCGCCCAGCTCGGCGATCGCCGGATCGGCCTCGAAATAGGGTTTGAGCGTGACCGGGGTGACCACCATCTGCTTGTCGATCAGCAGCAGGATCTTCTCAAAGATGCGGGCGTGCAGCGGCTCGAAGAAGTGTTCGGGCCGGATCGGCACGGGGAGTTCCTCGAGCACGCGATTGTCGATCAGGATTGCGCCGAGGAACGCGGCCTCGGCCTCCAGATTGGCAGGCAGCGCGCGGCCGGCAGCGGGCGCGGCCGAATCGGCGGCGGCGGGGCGATCGAGGACGGGCGTGCTGGCCATGGCGGCCCTGATGGGCGTGTCGGTATCGGCCAGCAAGCGGGTTCGCGACGACCCATGGGCATAGCCTTGTGGAAACCGAAAAACACCTTCGTCTTCCCCGCGAACGCGGGGACCCAGTCGGCTCTTGGCGCGATCTGACGTCGACTGGGCTCCCGCGTTCGCGGGAATGACGAAAGAGGATTGGATATCCTTGCCCAACCCATGCTGCATCTGCGAAGGCGGTACTCATGGACGCCGACCGCATTGCCGACCTGACGCTCGACGACAGCACCGTGCTGCGGCGCAACGCCGATATCGAGCAGGAACGCGAAGTGGCGCTGCGCGATCTCGCCGAGGACAGCGCCTTCCGTCCGCTGCGCGCCGCCGAGCATGGGCACAGCGGCCCATGGTCGCTGCGTCTGGCGATTGCCGACGGGCGGCTGGCGATCGCGGTGCGCGACGCGGGCGGGGCCGAGGCCGGGCTGTTCGCGATCGGCCTTGCCCGCCTGCGCCGGGTGGTGCGCGAATATTTCGCGATCTGCGATTCATACTACAAGGCCGCGCGCCAGGCCTCAGCCGCTGAGATCGAGACCATCGACATGGCCCGCCGGGCAATCCACGATCGCGGCACCCGCCAGTTGCTCGAGGCGCTCGAAGGCAAGGCGGAAACCGACTTTGCCACCGCGCGGCGGCTTTTCACGCTGATCTGCGTGCTCCATATCAAGGCCTGACGGTCGGGAACGAGAACAGGCAAAGATGGGTCGAAAGCGCGCCTCGACATGGCGCTGGCGGATAGGCGCGCTGCTGCTGCTGGTCGCGCTGGCGGGCGGGGTGTGGTCGTGGTGGCAGGCGCAGCACTGGGCGCCGCCGCGCGAGGCATTTCCGCTCCAGGGCGTGCTGATCGGCGCGGCTGACGGCGCGGCCGATTTCAAGGCGCTGCGGGCGATCGGTGCAGGGTTCGTCTATATCGAAGCCAGCCGCGGGGCCGCCGCGCGCGACCCGCGCTTTGCCGCCAATCTCGCCGCGGCGCGCGCCGCCGGGCTCAGCTTCGGGGTCGTGCACGCCTACGATCCGTGCGTTCCGGCCGAGCGCCAGGCGGCCAACTTCGTCACCATCGTTCCGCGCGATACCGCGCAGCTGCCGCCGGCGATCGCGCTCGACAAGCTGGCCGAAGCCTGCGCCGATGCCGTCAGCGAAGCGGCGATCGAAAGCGAGCTGACCACGTTCCTCAACCAGGTCGAAGGCCATGTCGGCCAGCCGGCGGTGCTCAAGCTCGCGCCCGGGTTCGAAGCGCGCTATCACCTCGCCGGCAAGCTCGAACGCAACTTGTGGCTGGAGCGCGACTGGTTCCAGCCCGACTATGCCGGGAGGCCGTGGACCTTGTGGACCGCCAACGCCGCGCTGCGCACCGAAGCCGGGCCGGAACCGGTGCGCTGGGTCGTGGTGCAGCCATGAGCGACGGAGTGGCAGCGCTGGTCGCCGCCGCGCGCGCGGCGCTCGAAGCGGCCTACGCGCCCTATTCGCAGTTCCACGTCGGCGCGGCGCTGCGCTTTGCGGATGGCGCGGTGGTGACCGGCTGCAATGTCGAGAACGCCAGCTATGGCCTGTCGCTGTGTGCCGAGACGGTAGCGGTGGCCAAGGCGCTTGGCGAAGGGCGGCGCGGCGGGCTGGTCGAAGTGGCGGTAGCGGCCAGAGGCCCCGGCGGCGAAGGCGCGGTGGTTACGCCATGCGGACGCTGCCGGCAGGTGCTGAATGAACTGGCCGCGCTCGGCGGCAGCGACCCGATGGTCCACTGCGCCGGCGCGGCCGAGGTTCGATCAATCCCGCTGTCCGAGCTGCTGCCGGCCGCGTTCGGGCCAGACAGCCTCGGCTAGATCAGCGGATCGAGTTGCCCGAATCGCCGACCGTCCAGGTCGACACGGCGCAAATGTTGATCTTCCACTGAATGTATTCGCGGCCATCGGCCATCTTGACTTTGAGGTCATAGATGCATTCGTTGGTGCCGTTGTCGATATTGGCGACCTTGCTCTGGCCGGCGGGGATCGTGCCGCTGCCGAGTAGATCTTCTTCCCAGTCGCCCGAGCTCTGCGGTGAGGCGTAGAGGTAGTAGATCGCCTGATTGGAGAGGTTCTGCACCGTTATGCGGCGGTCCTTGCCGTCATTGGCGGCATAGGCGGCCATCGGCACGCTGACGGCCACGGTGGCTGCGGCAAGATATGTAAAGGCCTTGAACATAGCGTTTTCCTCCAATCCGAACTGCGACGAACATACCTTTACATGCGACGAACCGCAAGTTGCGTAAGCGCAACATCGGCGCCAAAAATTCCCCATTCGCGTGTGCTCGTGTTAGAGGGCCGGCGAACCGCGCAGTGACGCGCAGCCAGCGGGACAACAGCGATGATGAACGCGGCCGACAATGCCCTGATGACCCGGGTCGAGCCGGGCAGCGCGATGGGCGCGATGCTGCGCGAATACTGGGTGCCGGCGTGTCGCTCGGCCCGGCTCATCGCCGATGGCGCGCCCGAGAAGGTGCGCCTGTTCGGCGAGAACTTCGTCGCTTTCCGGGTCAGCGACGGGCGCGTCGGCTTCATGCAGGAAGCCTGTCCGCATCGCTGCGCCAGTCTGGCGCTGGCGCGCAACGAGGACGGCGGCCTCAGGTGCATCTTCCACGGCTGGAAGTTCTCGGTCGAAGGCGAATGCGTCGACGCGCCGACCGAGCCGGCCGCCCAGCGCGCGCGGTTTGCCGCCAGCGTGCCGGTGAAGAGCCACCCGGTGCATGAGGCGGGCGGCCTGGTCTGGGTCTACATGGGCGCGGCCGCCACCCCGCCGCGCTTTCCCGAGTTCGAGTTCACCGCGCTGCCCGAGGGCCATGTCCAGCCGTACCGCGGGGTCATTCGCACCAACTGGCTGCAAGGGCTCGAGGCGCTGCTCGATTCCGCCCACGTCACTTTCCTGCATTCGGCCAATCTCGCCAGCGAACGCGGGCGCAACTACTTCAAGGCCGAAAGCGACTTCATGCTCGCCGACGGCGCGCCGGTGTTCGAATTCGACGCGCGGCCCTACGGCTTTCGCGAAGGCGCGTTGCGCGAGGAACCGGGCAACCGGCGCTACGCCCGGGTGCGCGAAGTGGCGCTGCCGTTCTTCAGCTTCATTCCCTCGGCGCCCAAGGGCCCGCGCATCGTCTGCTGCTCGATCCCGATCGACGACGTCACCACCGCGCAATGGTATATCGCCTATGACACCGACGAACCGCTGCGGCCCGACCTGTTCGGCGCGTTCGGGATGTGGTCGGGCGATCCCGATCACTTCAACGCCGACATGGGCGGGCCCGAGAACCTGTGGCACCAGGACCGCGAGGCGATGGCCGGCGGACACTGGAGCGGGATCACCGGCCGCGGCAACGCTTACGAGGATTTCGCGGTGCAGGAATCGATGGGGCCGATCGTCGACCGTGCCCAAGAATACCTCGGCACCTGCGACCGGGTGATCTACCGCGCCCGCCAGTTGCTGCTCGACGCGGTCAAGCGCCACCGCGACACGGGCGAGCTGTCGTTCGTGGGCGAAGACATCGATTACGCCGCGATCCGCGCGGTTAGCTACGCCTATCCGAGCGATACCGACTGGCGCGAGGTCGATCCCTACCAACTCGACGAAGCCGCGGAGTAGCGGCTCAGGTCCGTTCGATCAGCCGTTCGACGCTGTCGTCGGCGGTGGCGTCCTTGCCGTGTTCGCAGCCGACTTCGTCTTCGAGATCGGCGCGGATCTGCTCGATCTCGGTATCGGGCAGATGCTCGATGCCGATGAACTGGGCGCGGGCGTCGTCGAGCGCGCGGATCAGTTCGTCGAGCTTGGCCTGCATCGCGGCGCCATCGCGGTTCTGCGAATTCTGGATCAGGAACACCATCAGGAAGGTCAGCACGGTGGTGCCGGTGTTGATGACCAGCTGCCAGGTGTCCGACCAGTTGAACAACGGCCCGGTCACCGCCCACAGCACGCACAAGCCGGTCGCGACGATGAACGCCAGCGGCTGGCCCATGGCCACCGCGCTGGCGCTGGCGATCTTGGTGAAAAAGCGGTCCATCGGCAGCACAACCGTTCGCACCGCGATTGGTGCCCCATTGCGCAGGGCTTGTTGATGAGTCATCTTGGCGGCCAACACGATTGGGCGAGGGACCGATGACGTTTTCCAAGGGTTTGGGCGCGCTGGCGCTGCTGGCATTGGCGGTGCCGGCAGGGGCGCATCATTCGTTCGCGATGTTCGACAACACGCGCTCGATCACGCTGCGCGGCAAGGCCACGCTCTATCAGTGGACCAATCCGCACGCCTATCTCGAAGTCGATGCCCAGCAGCCGGGCGGGGCGACCCGGCACTACACGCTGGAGATGACCAGCATCAACATGATGAGCCGGGGCGGCTGGACCAGCCGGACGATCAAGGCCGGTGACGAGGTCACGGTGGTCGTCGCCCCGCTGCGCGACGGACGGCCGGGCGGGCTGGTGCTGGAAGTGACCCTGCCCAACGGCCGCCACATGCTGCCCGGCGTGCCCAACGCGCAGAACTATCGGCGCACGCCATGATTCGCGCGAAGTTTGCCGCCGTCGCGCTGCTCGCGCTGGCCGCGCCGCTGGCGGCCGAAACCGATCTGACCGGATCGTGGGAACGCTATCCGCCGGCGGGTGAAACCGCCGATCCGCGCTATGCCCCAACCCCGGTGCCGATCCCGCCGCCGTTGAAGCCCGAATGGCTGGCGCAGTGGCAGGCGCACGAGGCGGTGCTGGCCTCGCGCACCGCGGAAGGCCAGCCGCCGGGCGACAACTACATCAAGTGCCTGCCCGACGGGATGCCGGCGATGATGCAGGGCATGTTTCCGATGGAAGTGTTCCAGCGGCCCGAACAGCTCAACATCACCCAGGAGGCGTTCAACCAGACCCGCCGCATTCCGATTGGCGGCACGCTGCCCGCCTGGGACGAAGTCGACCCGACGTTCTACGGCACCTCGGTGGCGCATTGGGAGGGCGATACCCTGGTGATCGAGACCACCGGGGTGAAGGAGCACGTCACCTTCCGCTGGGTCCCGCATTCGGAACGCATGAAGATCACCGAACGGCTGCGGCTGCTCGCCCCGGACATCCTGCAGGACCAGATCACGGTGGAGGACGAATATCTCGAACGGCCGTGGACCTACAGCTACACCTTCCGCCGCATGCCCGGCTATCGGCTGCTCGAATACGTGTGCGAGGACAATCGCGACTTCGTCGACGACGAGGGCCGGGTGACGCTGCGGATTGACGAGGAATAGGGGGCGCCGCTCAAGGGCAGCCGGCACATGCCGCCAGTTGGGAGACATCGCGCCAGGTTTCGAAAGCGCCGCCATAAGGTCCGCGGACTTGCCCAGCCCAGTACAAGGCCAGGTCGTTGCCGCCTGGGCCCAGCAGCTGGCCGCGAACTTCGCCGGGGGTCGGGCTCCCCGCGACGAGGCCTTGGGCCACGAAGCTGCCGTCGGGTGCGAGAGTGGCGTCGATCAGCGTGACCTGTTCGAGCGGGCCGGCGGGATCCCACCCGTTGTCGTATCGCACGATCAGGGTGCCGCTAACCTTGCGGGTGGCGAGGTCGACGACGAGCTGGTTGGCCGCTGTCGCGCCGGTGACGAAGACGCGCCGACCGCTGGCCGGCAGAGGCGCGGCGGCAACTCCGAAAATGGCGCGGCCCGAGACAAAGGCCGGTGTGCCGGCCGCGCTCGGCGTTTGCCAATAGACCTGCCCCGTGGCGGCTCCTTGCGCGAACAGCGACACATTGACGATGCCGGTGGTCCCGTCGGATTTCAGAACTGAGAACGCTAACTGGTTGCCGTTCGGAAAGGTGTAGAAAAGTCGCCCGCTGTCGAGGTCGGCCAGGGCAATGACATAAGTCTTCTCGGTTGCCGACCAGGTCAGCGCCGCCCGCTCGCTCGCCTGGACGACCTGGTCGGGCTTGCCCGGTTCGGTCTTTTCCTGCCAGCCGACGAGCACGAACGGCGTGGTCGCGGTAATGCCGAACGGGGCCGGCGGGAAGCTGGGCGCGGGGCTCGGCGCGGACGCGGGGGCGGGGGTTACAGTGGCACTACCGCCTGTCGATGAACCCGAGCTTCCGGACCCGCCGCCGCACCCGGTCAGCCCCGCCGCCAAGACCGCCGCCGTCATCCATCCTGCCCTGTTTCGCATTGCGCTGCACCTTGTCCGCGTTGGAGTGGACAGGGTGCCGCGCGCCGGCCGGCCCGGCCATGATGCCAAGCCGATGGTAAGCCGATGTTTTGACGATGGATGCGGATTTTGGCCGGGTCAGCCCAGCCGGGCCGGATCGATCGCGCCGCGCACGAAGGGATCGGGCCAGACGCCGCGCGTGCGCCAGTAGGCAACATGGCCGAGCCGTTGGCACAGCCCCGGGAAGCGCGCATCGGCGCGCATCGGCGCGGCGGCGGGGATGAACAGGAACTGGGTGCGGCCCCACGATCCGCGGGCATACATGTCGTCGATGCTGCCAGCCCGGTTGCGCTGGACTGCCGCGCCCTGGTTGACGAACAGCGCTTCGGCGAAGCGGTAGGCGGTGTCGACCTCACCGAGATAGGAGAAGGTCATGATGGCATTGGCGGCAAGGCCGATGGCGAGCGGGGCGACCCGCTCGTAAACCTCGACCGCCCGCGGGATCGCCGCTCGATTGGCCACCGCGGCCAGTGTCGCGCGCCAGGCTTCGATGCTCGGAGCGGTCAGGTTGACGGGCCGTACCGCCGTATCGCTGAGCAGCGCCAACCCGGCCTCGGCGCGGTCGGTGAAGGCATAGATCAGCATGCGCGCATTCCAGACGTTGCCGTTCCTTGACCACAGCTGCACCGCGCGGTCGGCCACTTTGTCAGCCTCGCCGACACGGCCAAAAATGTAATGCTTGGTGGCGCGGCGATAGTGGTGGGTCGGATTGAACGGCTCTACCGCGATGGCTCGTTCGTTCATCTCCCACGACGCCTTGCAGCGGCCCATGCCCTGGTAAAAAAACGTCAGGTGCGCCAGCGCCGCGGCGCAATCGGGAGCATCGCCGAGCACACCGAGCAAGGCATCTTCCCAGCGCGTCCACGCCTCCAAATCGCGTTGCTGGAAGGCCAGTACGGTGCGGGCGTTGGGTTCGCGCGGGTCACGCGCCAGCGCCTGTTGCGCGGCCTCGCGCGCGGCGGCGTAATCGCCAAGCACTGCGGCGAGCCAGCCCCAGGCATCGGCGCGGCCGTCGTCGCGCCGGATCGCTTCACTAAACAGCGCTTCGGCGCGGACCTGCGCCTGGGGGCCGCCGGAGCCCTGGATCACCCGTCCGCGCTCGATCAGCGCGTCGATCCGCGCCGACCGCTGGCGCTGGACCAGGGCGATGCCGCCGCCGGCCGCGACGACCAGCGCCGCCGCGCCTCCGGCGAGCAGGGTGCGGCGGTCGATGCGATCCGGGCGGCCGCTGGCCAGTTCTGGCGCCGCCTCCCAGTCAAGGCCGGTCAGGCGATAGCCGACCCGCGGCACCGTCTCGACCTCAAACCCGGCGCCGGTGGCTTGCGCCAGCCGCCGCACGCCGGCGATCGCGCGGTTGACCGCGTCGTCGCCGACGATGCGATTGTCCCAGCACAATCGCAGCAGATCGTCGCGCGACAGCACCCGGCCGCGCGCGTCGGCCAGGGCCAGCAGCACCTGAATTACTCGCGGCTCGGCCTTGGCAGAGCCGCGTGGCCCCTCGACCGTCAGCAGCGCCGGCCGCACCCAGCCTTCGCCCACGCGCAAGTCTTCGCGCTGGGCCAGCGGGGTTGCGGGATGATAAGGGGCCAGATCGTTCACGAAACGATTGCTAGCCCGGTTCGGGACCCCTCGCCAAGTCCGCTAACGCGGCAGCACCGCGTCGAACGCGGTTGCCAGGCGATCCAAACTGGCGGGCACGTCCTTCAGCTTGTCGAGGCCGAACAGGCCGAGGCGGAAGCTTTTGTACTCGGGCCCCTCGTCGATCATCAGCGGCACGCCGGCGGCGATCTGCAGGCCTTGGGCGGCAAACTTCTTGCCGTTCTGGATCTCGGGATCGTCGGTATAACTGACCACCACGCCAGGCGCCTGAAAGCCGTCGGCGGCGACCGAGCGGACCCCGCGCTGGGCCAGCATCGCGCGCACCGCGCGGCCCTGTTCCCATTGCGCCGCCTTGGCCGCCTCGAACCCGAACGCCTTGGTTTCCATCATCGCGTGGTGAAACGCGCGCAGCGCGTCGGTGGGCATGGTGGCGTGATAGGCATGGCCGCCGCCCAGGTACGCTTCCATGATCGCGTTCCATTTGTTGAGGTCCATCGCGAAGCTGGTCGATTGCGCGGCCTTGCAGGCGGCCAACGCGGCTTCGTTCATCATCACGATCCCGGCCGAAGGCTGCGCCGACCAGCCCTTCTGCGGGGCCGATATAAGGATATCGACGCCGGTGTCGGCCATATCGACCCACACCGCGCCCGAGGCGATGCAATCGAGCACGAACATCGCGCCGACCTCGTGTGCGGCCTCGGCCACGGCGTGGATGTAATCGTCGGGCAGGATCATTCCGCTGGCGGTTTCGACATGCGGGGCGAACACCATCGCCGGCTTCTCGGCGCGGATCGTCTCGACCACTTCGGCAATCGGCGTGGGAGCGAAGGGGTCGGTCGGGCCATCGCCTTGGCGCTGCGCCTTCATCACGATCTCGCGCGAGGGGATGCCGCCGGCCTCGAAAATCTGCGTCCAGCGGTACGAGAAGAAGCCGTTGCGGATGACCAGCGCGGTCTTGCCGGTGGCGAACTGGCGGGCGACCGATTCCATCGCATAGGTCCCGCCGCCCGGCACCAGCACCGCGCGATGGGCGCCGTAGACGCCTATCAGCGTCGCGTGGATTTCGCGCATCACCTCCTGGAAGGCGAGGCTCATGTGGTTGAGCGAACGGTCGGTGAAGACGACCGAATATTCGAGCAGGCCGTTGGGATCGATATCGTTGCGTAACGCCATGGGGAGGGTCTCCTACTGCGTTTGCCGAAACACCCGTTTGCCCCGCCAGTCAAATCGGCTGCGACAATCCTGCCATTGTGACGGCGCGGGCCGCGCGATAAGCTGCGGCGGACGGTGCCCGGGGATCGTGCGCCGCTGGGAGATGAAGCCAATGTTCAGGCAATCGATTTTCGCCGCGCTCGCCGCCGCCACCATGATCCCGGCACCGGCATACGCGCAAAGCTCGCCCGCGGTGGGCACCTGGGCGACCGAATCGGTGACCGATTTCGGCACCTTCAAGGCCGACCTGACGATCGCGCAGAGCGGCGCCAGCTACACCGTGGCGATGGTCGACGAACCGCGCACCGGGCCCGATGGCGCTCCCGCGCCGACGATGGCCAGCACATTCAGCGACGTCACCGTCAACGGCGCCAATTTTGCGTTCAAACGGACGATCGATTTCCAGGGCCAGGCGATGGTGCTGAGCTACACCGGATCGGTCGACGGCAACACGCTGACGGCGACGGCCAATTCGGACTTCGGCGCGATCCCGGTGAAGGGGACGCGTAAGTAGTGCTCAGCCTTCCAGCCACTCCACCAGGCTGGCGAGGCAATCGCGCGCCAAAATCTTGCTGCGTTCCGGGCTCCAGCCCTGGTCGGGATCGGGCAGGTCGGCGTTGTCCTTGAACGGCATTTCCAGCGTCATCGCGCAGGCGCCGAAGCGTTCGGCGAGCTGATTGGTGCTCATCGTCAGGTTGGCCTTGCCCGGCGCGGCCACGCCATAGCCCTTGGCAGTCTGGAAATCGGGGCTGCGCCGTTCGAGGATGGCGCGGAAGCGCTGGTATTCGCTGCCCAGCGCTTCGGTCCATGACGGAATGCCTTCGAACCCGGCGAGGAAATTGGCCGCGATCGCCTCGTCGCCGTGGACGTCCATGGCAAAGCGCACACCGCTTGCGTCCATCGCGTTGCGGACCGCGAGCACCTCGGGCGAGCGTTCGGCGGTGGGCGCGTGCCATTCGCGGTTGAGATTGAAGCCCGCGGCGTTGGTCCGCAGGTGGCCGCGAAACGATCCGTCGGGGTTGCAATTGGGCACCAGGTGCAACCGGCATTTCTGGCGAAGCACGCGGGCCACCGGGTCCGCCGGATCGCACAGCGCTTGGAGCGCGCCCTCCATCCACCATTCGGCCATCGATTCGCCCGGATGCTGACGCGCGTAGAACCACACCGGGATCTCGCCTTCGCCCATGACCAGGCAATCGATCGGCCGGCCATCGAGGCTGAGGCCGAGGCAGCGGTGCTCGACCCCCTCGCTCGCCGCCGCTTCGGAGACAAGGCCGTGATGCCGTTCGAGCGAATAGGGGGCAAAATAGGCAAACCAGGTCAGGTCCCCGGCCGGAGCATGGCGGATGGTCAGCGTGCCGCCGTCCTCGTCCTTGTCGAAGTGGGTCTCGGCGCGGCCCCAATACGATCGGTCCTCGGAAACGCAGGCGCGGTAATCGATCCAGCCGCCGGGATAGGCCGAGCCGTTCAGGTCACCGATCTTCAGTTCGAGCTCGCGCCCACCTGCGCCCGAGACGCGGAAGTGGAACCACTGGTAGAACTCGGATTGGTGATCCTTGGGAATGCGCAGCCTGGCGCTGGCGCCGGCGATGTCGAGGACTTCGATGTTGCCGCTGTCGAAGGCGGCGTTGATCTGAATATCGGGGGTGCTCATCGCACCTCGATAGTCTCGCCCGAGCGGCCGGGGAAGCCGGTGAACAGCGCTTCGGCGAGC
>JANOAH010000140.1:0-12415 GCA_031411075.1 Erythrobacteraceae bacterium | reverse complement strand
TCGCCGACATTCGCCTCGAAGCCGCGCTCTCGACCATCGTCGACCTCGAAGATTCTGTCGCCGCGGTCGATGCCGAGGACAAGCTGCTCGGCTATCGCAACTGGCTCGGCGTCATTCGCGGCGATCTTGAGGCGACCTTCGCCAAGGGCGGGGCGGGGATGACCCGGCGGCTCGACGACGACATCAAGGTCACCCTCAAGGACGGGACCGAGTGCGCGCTCAAGGGCCGCAGCCTGCTGTTCGTGCGCAACGTCGGCCACCTGATGAAGAATCCGGCGATCCTGCTGCCGGGCGGCGGTGGCATTCCCGAGGGGATCATGGACGCGGTGGTAACGGGCGCGATCGGCGCGCTTGATGTCGACGGGCTCACCCGCTGGCGCAACAGCGCCTGCGGCTCGATCTACATCGTCAAGCCCAAGATGCACGGGCCGGACGAATGCGCCTTCACCAATGACCTGTTCGATGCGGTCGAGGACCTGCTCGGCCTGGCCCGGCACACGATGAAGGTCGGCGTGATGGACGAGGAACGCCGCACCAGCGTCAACCTCGCCGCCTGCATCAACGCGGTGCGCAATCGGATCGTGTTCATCAACACCGGCTTTCTCGACCGCACCGGGGACGAGATCCACACTTCGATGCGCGCCGGGCCGATGATCCGCAAGGGCGCGATGAAGCAGTCAGCGTGGCTGACCGCGTATGAAAAACGCAATGTCGCCATAGGCTTGGCGTGCGGTCTTTCGGGCAAGGCTCAAATCGGCAAGGGCATGTGGGCGGCGCCCGACCGGATGCACGCGATGCTCGAGGAAAAGGGTGGGCACTTGGCCGCCGGGGCCAATACCGCCTGGGTGCCGTCACCCACCGCCGCGGTGCTCCACGCGTTGCATTACCACGCCACCGACGTGTTCGAGGTGCAGCCCGGGCTCGAACCCGCGCCGGGGCTCGATGCGTTGCTGACGCTGCCGCTGGCCGAGGGGACGAACTGGTCCGAGGCCGAGGTGGCCGAGGAACTCGACAACAATTGCCAGGGGCTGCTCGGCTATGTCGTGCGCTGGGTCGATCAGGGCGTGGGCTGCTCCAAGGTGCCCGATTTGCACGATGTCGGGCTGATGGAAGATCGCGCCACTTTGCGCATTTCGAGCCAGCACATCGCCAACTGGATGCTCCACGGCGTGGTCAGCCAGGCGCAAGTGATGGAGGCATTGCAGCGTATGGCCGCCAAGGTCGATGGGCAGAACGCCGGCGATCCCGCCTATCGCCCGATGGCCGGCCAATGGGACAGCCACCCCGCCTTCCTCGCCGCCTGCGACCTGGTGTTCAAGGGGTTGGAGCAGCCCAACGGCTACACCGAACCGCTGCTTCATGCCTGGCGGCTGAAGGTGAAGAGTTCAGCAGAACAGTAGCGCGGTCTCGCTGACGGTCATCGTCACCGGCAGTGCGCAGACTACGTCGCCGTCGGCCTGGAGGGGGAGCGGTTCGGCGGCTTCGGCTTTGAGGGTGGGGCCTTCGAGCACTTCGACGTAGGGCAGAAGCGCCACGTCGCCATGGCTGGCCAGCGTCGCGACGAAACGCAGGTAGTCGCGCCGGCGGCAGCGGGTGAGGGCGACGACGTGCAGCGTCGGCAAATGCACCCCGGCGGCCCGGGCGAAGCTGTAGCTGCCGGCGTAAAAGCGGCCCTTGGCGACATAGAACGCCTCGCACTCGACGCGGCGCTCACCCACCGTCAGCGCGATCATGGGGCGCGGCCAGCGGGCTAATACGCCCAACATCGCCGCGCCGTAGGCGAGGCGGCCGACGCGGCGTTTGAGCCCGCTCGATACGCCCGCCACTGCGGCGCTGTCCGGACCGACCCCGGCGCAGGCGAAGAAATAGCCTTCGTCCAGCTTGACCGGATAGTGCGGGCGCGTCGGCTCGCCCGCCAGGACCATCCGCGCGAACGCCGCCGGATCGCCCGGATAACCGGCTTCGCGCGCCAGGAGGTTGATCGTGCCGAGCGGGTAGATGCTGAGCGCGGCTGGATGCCCGCTGCGCGCGATCGCCCCGGCGACATGGCGTACGGTGCCGTCGCCCGCCGCGACCACGACGTGGGTGGTCTCGGGCGCGATTGGCGGTGGCTCGTGGGTGCAGGGGGTGACGTGGACTATCGCGCCGTGCGTCTCGAGCGCGCGGGCCAGCGCGGCGACGCGCTTGGCCTTGTGGCGGCCGGCGACGGGGTTGCCGACCAGTTGGACTATCGCGGTCACGACAGCGCTTTGGCAATGGCGACGAATTCGGCCACGCTCAGCGTTTCGGCGCGGCGTTGCGGATCGATGCCGAGACTTTCGAGCGCATTGAGACCCCTTGGAACGCCCTTGAGGCTCTGCCGCAGCATCTTGCGCCGCTGGCCGAACGCCGCCGCCGTCACCTGTTCGAGCGTGGCGGCGGAGACGCCGGCCGGCGCCGCACGCGGCTCGATCTGCACCACCGCGCTCATCACCTTGGGCGGCGGGGTGAAGGCGCTGCGGTGCACTTTCAGCGCCAGCTTCGCGGTCGAGCGCCACTGCGCCAGCACCGTCAGCCGGCCATAGGCCCCGGTGCCGGGCTGGGCGACGATGCGCTGCGCCACTTCCTGCTGGAACATCAGCGTGAGGCTGGTCCAGTGGGGTGGCCAAGTGTCTCCCCCCAGCCAGCGGACCAGCAACGCCGTGCCGACGTTGTACGGCAGGTTGGCGACGACGGCGTAAGACTCGCCCATCAGCGTGTCGTGATCGAGTTTCAGCGCGTCGCCCTCGATCACCCGCAATTGGCCGGGAAACGCCTCGCCCAATTCGGCCAGCGCGGGCAGGCAGCGGCGGTCCATCTCCACTGCCGTCACCCGTGCGCCTGCGCGTAGCAGCGCCCGAGTGAGGCCGCCGGGGCCGGGGCCGATCTCGAGCACCGCCTTGCCGGAGAGGTCGCCGGGAACGCGCGCAATCCGGTCGAGCAATTGTTCGTCGAGGAGGAAGTTCTGCCCCAGCGCCTTCGACGCGCTGAGCCCGTGCGCGGCGATGACTTCGCGCAAGGGGGGAAGGCTCATGCCGCCGCCCGCCGCCCCGCGATTTCGCCCGCCATGCGGATCGCCGCGATCATCGCGCCGGGGCTCGCCACGCCTTTGCCGGCAATGTCGAACGCGGTGCCGTGATCGGGGCTGGTGCGCACCACCGGCAGGCCGAGCGTGACATTGACCCCATGGTCGAAATCGAGTGTCTTCAAGGGTACCAGCGCCTGGTCGTGGTACATCGCGATGGCGACATCGTAGCTGGCGCGCTTGTGCGGGGCGAACAGCGTATCGGCCGGGTGGGGGCCGCTGGCGTCGATCCCGGCGGCGCGCAGTTCCTCGATCGCCGGTGCGATCACGCGGGCTTCCTCGTGCCCCATCCGCCCGTCCTCGCCGGCGTGCGGGTTAAGGCCGCATATCGCCAGGCGCGGCTTTGCGATGCCGAAATCTGCCTGCAAGGCGCGCGCGACGATGATGCAGCGATCGACGATCAGCCGCCGGGTCAGTCGATTCGGTACCTCGGCCAGCGCGATGTGGACGGTGATCGGCACCGTCCGCAGGCTCGGCCCGGCGAGCATCATCACCGCGTCCTCGGGCCTGGCCTCGCACCACGCCGCGACGAATTCGGTTTGGCCGGGGAAGTCGAACCCGATTTTGGCCATCTCGGCCTTGGCTGTGGGTCCGGTGACCAGCGCGCTCGCCACCCCCACGCCGACCGCCGCCATTGCGCGCTCGAGTGCCTGCGCGGCGAGCCGCGTTCCGGCCGCACTGGGGTGGCCGGGGCGATAGCTGGCCTTACCGACTTCGAGCACCGGCAGGGCACTGTCGAACCAGGCGGCCGGGGCGGACAAGTCGCTCACCGGCGCCACCGGCAGCTCGATCCCGCGGGATACTGCCGCGTCGCGCAGGATCGCAGCGTTGCCGACCGCGAAGAACGGCGGCAGCCGCTGGTCCGCGCGGGCGGCCCAGGCCGCCGCGATCAGTTCGGGACCAATGCCGGCCGGATCGCCGATCGAAACGGCGATGGGGGCCGGCATCGGATCAGTTATATTCGATCACCGCGTCGCGCCGCAGGTCGCGCAGATAGCGCTGGGCGCGCTTGTTGATGCGATCTTCCTCGAGCGAGGCGAGCAGCGCTTCGCGATCGGGGGCGTTTTCCTGCTGCGGATCGTCACGGCCGCACAGCATCAGCACCCGCACCCCTTCGGTCAGCGAGCCGAACGGCGGCGTCGACTGGCCGACGTTGAGTTCGAGGATCACATTCTGCAGCGGATCGGGCAGGCTGCGCACCTGGATCTGGTCGTTGGTGATGACTTCGGCGCCAAGCGCGGCGGCGGCGGCATCGGCGTCGCCGCAGCCGTTGATCTGCTGCACCCCTTGCGCGAAGGCGGCGGTGCGCGTGCGGGCATCGGCCTCGGCGGTGCCGGGGGCGAAATCGACCGAGATCTGCTTGAGGCTGACCATCGCGTCGCGCGGATCGGCAATACCGACCTGGCGCCTGTCGATCAGGTACAGGATCGAGAACCCGCCGGGTATTTCGACCGGCCCGACCAGCTGGCCCGGCTGCAGGTCGCGCGCCACCGCTTCGAGTTGCGGATTTTGCAGCTGTTCGATGCGAATCCAGCCCAGGTCGCCGCCCACCGCCGCGGTCGACGCTTCGGAGAACTGCCGCGCATAGGCGATGAAGCTGGCGCCCTGGCCCAGCTGCTCGACGATACGGCGGCCGTTTTCGGCCACCGCCTCGCGCGTGTTGGGCGTGGCGGACAGGAAGATCTCGCCGATCCGGTATTCGGCCGAACCGCGCGACGCCTGCATCCGTTCGAACAGCTCGTTCACTTCGTCGGACGAAACGTTGACGAACGGCTGGACATTGCGGCGCATCAGCCGCTGCCACGACATTTCGCCCTGAATCTGGCGCTTGAGCGAGGTCGGCGACGAGCCGATCTGGACCAGATAGGCATTGAGCGCTTCGACCGAGCGGTTGAAGCGTTCGACCGCCAGCTGATTGTACGATTCGTCGACTTCGGGCGCGGTCACTTCCATTTCCTGCGCGGTCGCTTCCTGGATCTGCAGCGTTTCGTCGATCAGGTTGCGGAAGATCTGCAGCCGCAGCCGCTGCAGTTCCTCGGGCGTGGCTTCGACGCTGTTGGCCGCGACGATCAGCGCCAGGCGCTGGTCGACGTCGGTGCCGGTGATAATCGTGCCGTTGACCATCGCGGTGGCGCGGCGTTCGTTCGGATTGTCGGGGCCGAGTATGGCGATGTTGGTCGGGATATTGAAATCTTCGGCCGAGGCGGTCTCGCCCCCGCCCTGTTGCTGCGGCTGCGGTTGCTGGCCGTACGCGGCCACGGCGAACGCACCCGTGGCCAGCGCGGCGAGGCTCATCCGCACGCCCAGGCGCATACTCGTCTTGTTCACTTGCACCACTCTGCCAATTCCCGTTGCCAGGGCGCCCGTCGCGCCGTTTTCAGGCCTGCCGCATGGCTTGGCGCGGCTTAACCTTGGCTTGCTGGCGGCCGATAGCGCGTTTGGTCCAAGCTGCCAATCACCGGAAGCCGAGGTTCTTCAGCGAAAAATACAGCCGGAAGCTGTTGCCGCGATCGGCGTCGGCCACCGCCACATAGTCGCGCCGCCAGGTGAAGCCGAATTCGAGGCAATCGTCCGAATAGGCGATGCCCAGGCGTGTGCGCAGCGGTTTGAACCCGTCGGCGGCCAGGGTCGGATCCTCGTCCCGGTTGGTCAGGTTGACCACCGCCGCGCCGAACACCGACCAGTACCGCGCGAACGCTACCCGCCCGGCGGCGCGCAGCTCCTCGCGGTCCTGCAGGTCCTCGAACGCCAGGTCGATGTCGCGGTTGAGCCTGAGGTAGCCGATCTCCACATACGTCGAGTTGCTGCCGATCGTCGCGTCTATCTCGTTGCGGCGCACCGCGAAACTGTCCTTGTCGACGCGGTAACGGTGGGTGAACTTGACGAAATCCTTGTAGCGCACTTCGGTTCGACCGACGAAATCGCTGAATTCGGAGGTCAGCCCGGTGCCTTGCGGGAACAGCGCCGGTTTGTCGGTGAGGCGATACGATTGCCCGATCGTCGCCTTGACCCGCCACCCCGGCCAATCGGCCTGCCAGTCGACGCCATAGGTGGCGCGCACCCCGTCTTCGATCCGATCGTAGCCGCCGAAGCGATTGAGCGCGAACAGGTTCGAATCCTCGAGGTCGATCGAACGGGCGTCTTCGTTGGGAATGGCGAGGTTGCGAATCTCGGGGCTGGCGACCAGCTGCAGCCGCGGCGTCAGCACCTGGCTACCCCCCAGGAACGCGCCGACCAGCGGCCATTTGGCGTCGACCGCTACGATCCCGAACCCGCGCCCCTGCCATCCCGGCTGGCCGCGATAGGACACGGTCTGCGTCAGCCCGTTCTCGTCGGAATGATAGATGTCGCCGCGCGCCAGCGCGGTCAGCGTCAGTTCCTGGCCCCACGGCATGATACGGCGGAAGGTCCACTGCGCACGGGCGAAAGCGCGCTGGGTGTCCTGTCCTTCGGTGCGGGTGATGGCCAGCGTATTGGCCTGCAGCTCGATCTGCCCGCCGAGCACCGGATCGGCCAGCCGCTGGCGGAAATCGATCGCCGGCAGCGCGATCGGCACCAGGCCTTGCGGGGTCGGCACCAGCGTCGCCTGCGTCACCCAGCCGGCCAGCGAGAGATAAGTGTCGTCGTCGATCCGTTCGACGTTGACGGTCGAGCGCAGCCGGTCGTCGCGGCTGATGTCGTAGCGGCGCAGGAAGGTGCGGTCGGAGGCGTAGCGAATGGAGCTCGTCACGCTCCAGTTCTGGTCAATCTGGAAGCGGCCATTGGCGAACAGATAGCCGCGAATGTCCTTTTCAGAGTCGGGCACCAGCGAATTGAGCGGAATGCGCGAACCGTAGGTGAGGTAGCCGGTCACCTGGTATGCGCCGAGCGCGGTCAACGCGCGGTACTGGGCCGAAACCATCGGCGGCACGTCGGTAAACGCATGCGCCGACATCAGCAGGTCGCGATTGCTGGCGATACGGTGATAGTAGCTGGCGGTGATCTCCACCCCGTTCGATGCGGTCAGGCCGACATCGGGGACGAGGAAGCCCGATACCGCGCTGCCATCGCTGCGCAGCGCCAGGCCGGGCAGCGGCAGGATGCGCTTGCCGAACAGTTCCAGATAGGCGCCGTAGAAGCGCACTTTCTTGGTCTCGGCGTCATAGCGCACCCGCTCGGCGGTTACGCGCCAGCTCGGCGGCTTGTCGCAGCCTTCCTCGGTGGTCACGGCGCAGGCGGTATAAGCGGCGCGCGTCAGCTCGATGTCGCCGTCGGCGCCGCGGCGGCCTTCGACCGCCGCCAGCCGCCCGCCTTCGCGGAACGCCAGCAGCAGGTTCGACATCGCGCCGGCCTTGAGCTCGTCGGTCAGTTCGAGCCGGTCGGTGAACAGCTGGTTGCCGTCATCGTCGACGAAACGGATGTTGCCGGTGGCGACGATCTGGCCGCTGCTGCGGTTCCAGCTCACCGCGTCGGCGCGCACCGACTGGTCGCCCTGCGTGAGCAAGACATTGCCGGTCGCGGTGACGGTGTCACTCTCGTTATTGTACTCGAGCCCGTCGGCCTCGAACGCCACCTGGCGGGGTCCGTCGGCATTGACGGCGGGGGCAGGGCTCGGCGTCGGCTCGCGCGTTGGCGCCGGGGTGGGGCCGAACACCTCTTCGCGCAGCTCGGTATCGGGATCCTCGACGCTGCTCGGCTCGCCTTCCTGCGCCATGGCGGGCACGGCGGCGAGGACCAGCAGCGACACGCCGAGCAGCTCGGCCAGACGGCGCGGCAGCGATGCAGACGATGGGCACGGCAAGCCGGGGGGCATGGCTTGCCTATGTCATTGGCCGCTTCTAAGCGCAACGCCAGCCAAACCGGTCCGCGCCGTTCAGGCCGCGACCGTGACATTCGAGCGGAGATCGCATGAAAATCAGTTTCAAATCCAAGTCGGACGCCCGGCTGGTTGCGCGCATCGTCGAGCAGGACAAGTTGCCCGAGGGCCTGGCCCGCGCGGTGGTCGAAGGGGCCGGTGCCTCGCGCTTCAGCGGCAAGGCCGGCACGGTGTTCGAAAGCTTCAGCGAAGACGGCGGCAAAGTGGTGCGGCTGGCGCTGGTCGGCGCGGGGCCTGCCGGCGACGGCCGCCCGGCCGCGCTCGAACGCGCCGGCGCGGCGCTCGCCGCGAAGTATCTGACCAGCGGCGAAACCACGCTGGCGCTCGAGGCCGGTGGGTTGAGCGCAGCCGACCTCGCCTCGGTGCTCATGGGTCTGCGCCTGCGCGCGTGGCGGCACGATACCTATCGCACCCGCCTCAAGGACGACCAGAAGCCGACGCTCGCCACGATCGACGTGGTCGGCGCTGGCGATGGTGCGGAGGCTGCCTGGCAGGTCGAAGCGGCGGTCGCGGAAGGGGTCGAGTTTACCCGCGAACTCGTGTCGGAGCCGCCGAACATCATATACCCTGAAAGCTTCGTTCAGCGCTGCATCGAGCGCTTCATTGACACCGGAGCGGAGGTCTCGTTCCTCGGCCAGGCGGAAATGGAAGCGCTCGGCATGGGTGCTCTCCTCGGCGTAAACCAGGGCTCCGCCAAGGCGCCGCGGCTGCTGGTGATCAAGTGGCTCGGCGGCGCCAAAGGCGAAAAGCCAACCGTGTTCGTCGGCAAAGGTGTCACCTTCGACACCGGCGGCATCTCGATCAAGCCGGCCGCCGGCATGGAAGACATGAAGTGGGACATGGGCGGCGCCGGCGCGGTGGGCGGCGCGATGCTCGGCCTGGCGCTGCGCCAGGCGAAAGCCAACGTCATCGGCGTCTGCGGCCTGGTTGAAAACATGCCCGACGGCAACGCCCAGCGCCCCGGCGACGTGGTCACCACGATGAGCGGGCAGACGGTCGAAGTCATCAACACCGATGCCGAAGGGCGGCTGGTGCTGTGCGATGCGATCACCTGGGTGCAGCAGGAATTGCAGCCGGCGCAGATCGTCGACCTGGCCACGCTCACCGGCGCGATGATCATCTCGCTCGGCCACGAGCATGGCGGCATTTTCTCGAACGACGATGGCCTCGCTGATCGGCTGGTCGCGGCCGGCAAGGCTTGCGGCGACAAGCTGTGGCGCTTCCCCCTCGGCCCGGCCTACGACAAGCTGATCGACAGCCAGATCGCCGACATGAAGAACGTCGGCCCGCGCTATGGCGGTTCAATCACCGCGGCGCAGTTCATCCAGCGCTTTGTCGAAGGCGGCACCCCGTGGGCGCACCTCGACATTGCCGGGATGGTCTGGGCCGACAAGCCCGGGCAGACCTGGGACAAGGGCGCCACCGGCTTCGGCGTGCGGCTGATCGACCGCTTCGTGCGCGATACGCTCGAAAGCTGACGTGAACCGGGTGGGATTCTATCTGACCGGCGCGCAGCCGGTCGAACGGGTCCTGCCGCTGATTGTGCGCGCCGCCAAGAAGGGCGGCCAGCGGATGCTGGTCGTGGCCGAGGACGACGCGCTGCTCGATCGGCTCGACAAGGCGTTGTGGCAGGATCAGCCCGAGGCGTTCCTTGCCCACGGCCGCGCCGACGCAGCCCATGCCGTGCGCCAGCCGGTGCTGCTGTCGGCCGAATGTACGGCTGCCAACGGTGCGACGCTGGTCGCGCTGGCCGATGGCCTATGGCGTACCGAGGCCGAAGCGTTCGACCGTGCCCTGCTGTTCTTTGACGAGAGCGGGCGCACCGCCTCGCGCGAGATTTGGCGGCAGTTCGACCAGCGCGAAGACGTGACGCGCGAGTTCCACGAGCTCGACAGCGGCAAGTGGGTGCAAAAGGCCTGAGGGTTGCGGCGCGGCCCACCGCTCGCTAGGGGCGCGCGCAAATCCCCCTCATCCAAGGACCTTCTCATGGCGGCCACCCGCACCTTCTCGATCATCAAGCCCGATGCCACGCGCCGCAACCTCACCGGCGCGATCACCAAGATGCTCGAGGATGCCGGGCTGCGCGTGGTCGCGTCGAAGCGGATCAAGATGAGCCGCGAGCAGGCCGAAGGTTTCTATGCGGTGCACAGCGAACGCCCGTTCTTCGGCGAGCTGTGCGATTTCATGACCAGCGGCCCGGTGGTGGTGCAGGTGCTCGAAGGCGAGGACGCGGTGGTCCGCAACCGCACCGTGATGGGCGCCACCAACCCCGCCAACGCCGACGAAGGCACGATCCGCAAGGTCCACGCCGAAAGCATCGAGGCCAACTCGGTCCACGGTTCCGACAGCGACGAGAATGCGAAGATCGAGATTGATTACTTCTTCAAGACGGAAGAAATCGTCGGCTAACGCTTCATCAGTCTCAGCCCATTCATCGTTTCGAACCAGTTTGAAAGCTGATAAGAGTGATGCGATGTGGGGACACGGCACTCGCGAAAAGAATGTCGTGCGCGAATATATTCGCGCCCTGAATACGCGTGACCTGACAGCAACCAGGCGGATTTATGGCGAGGAGTGCCGCTTGATCGACAGTCAGGGCGGCTCGATCAGCGGCCACGACAATTGCGTAGAGGCGACTCGCCGGTTCTTCGCCCTGCCGATTACCTTCAGTCTGGAGGCCCACAGCCTGAGCGAACGGCACGGCGAGATCCTGGTCAGCGGAAAAGTCGATTCCAGCGAAGCGTCGCTCGGCAACGACAGGCTCTGGCGGGTGCGGCTGGAAGGGAAGCGCATCGTCGAGTGGCAGAGCTACGCCGATGGCCCGGCGTTCCCCGGGGCGACACGGCTGATGCCGGAAAGCGCAGTGCAGGGCTAACGCGGCCGCGCTAGAATTCTCGGGCCACGTCGATCAGGCCGGTCAGCTTCTTGGGCGCGACGCTGCTCCAGCTGCGCGCCAGCCACTCGCCAATCGCGTCCCAATCCGTATCGCCGAGGTCGAGCCGAATGCCGACCCAGCCGTCGCCGAAATAGGCCGGGCGGTAGTAGCGGTCGGGATCCAGGTCGATCAGCTGCGCCTGCTCGTCCGCGCCGCTGATCTTGACCAGCAGGCTGGTCTTGCCGTCGCCGTGATGATCCTGGCTGACGTAAGCGAACTTCTTGCCCTTGGTGACACCGAAGCACGGCATGCCATGGCTCAGCGTCTCGTCAGCCTCGGGCAGCGCCAGCGCGAGGTCGCGCACCTGCTGGATCAAATATTCGGGCGAAGTCTCGCGACCGACGAATTCGGCCAGCATCCGCGGATAGAGCTGATATTCGGCCAGCAGCACCCGGCGCGAGAGGCTGTCCGCCGTGTCGCCCGGGACGATCGCCACCGGCATCTGCCCAAGCAGTGGCCCGGCATCGAGCTCTGCGGTCACCACGTGAACCGAACAGCCGCCGTGGCTGTCGCCCGCCGCGATGGCGCGTTCGTGGGTGTGGAGGCCCGGGTACTTTGGCAGCAACGAAGGGTGGGTGTTGACCATTTTCCCGGCCCAGCGCTCGACGAACGCGGGTGTCAGGATGCGCATGTAGCCGCATAGCGCCACGAACTGCGCGCCCGACCGGCGCAACGCCTCGTCGATGACCGCCTCGTGCGCTGCGCGCTCAAGCCCGCGGTGGGTGTGAGCGAAAGTGGCCACGCCTTCCGCCGAGGCGATCGCTAGGCCCGGCGCCTCGGGCTCATTCGAGGCGACTAGGACGATCTCGAAGGGGCAGTCGGGCAACCGCGAGGCATAGAGCAGCGCCGACATCGTCGTGCCGTTGCCCGAAATCAGGCACGCGACCCGCGCTTTAGGCATCGTGGCGCGCTTCCCAGGCTTCGCGCGCGCCCCAGGTGCCGGCCGATCCGCGCACGGTGCAGCCGCGCGGGCCGGCGATCACCTCGCCAATGCGCGTGACCTCTTCGCCCGCTCCCTCGAGCTCGGCGGCGACTTCGCGCGCAAGCTCGGCCGGCACTGCCAGCACCATGCCGACGCCGCAATTGAAGGTGCGCGCCATCTCGCCCGGCTCGATATTGCCCTGGCCCTGCAGGAACGCCATCAGCCCCGGCTGCTCCCACGCGTCGGCGTCGACCACCGCGTGGGCGCCCACCGGCAGCACGCGCGGGATATTCTCGAGCAATCCGCCGCCGGTGATGTGCGCCAGCGCGTCGATCTTGCCGGCACGGACCACCGGGAGCAGGTTCTTTACATAGATGCGAGTCGGCTCGATCAGCGTATCGATCAGCAGCCGCTCGGGATCGAACAGCGCCGGGCGGTCCATCCGCCAGCCGAGATCGACGGCCAGCCGGCGGACCAGCGAATAGCCGTTCGAATGCACCCCCGAACTGGTCAGGCCGAGCAGGACATGGCCCGGCGCAACGCGCTCGCCGGTCAACTGCTCGCCCCGCTCGACCGCGCCGACGCAAAAGCCCGCGAGGT
>JANOAH010000139.1:0-5406 GCA_031411075.1 Erythrobacteraceae bacterium | reverse complement strand
GCTGGCGTCGAGGACGCTGATCGACGTGGCGCCGCGTTCGGCGGTCTTCGCCAGCTTGGTCCAGGTGTTCCGGCTCGTGCCGTGCAAGTTGAGCGTGCCGCGCAGCAGCATCACCCCGCGATCGCCCATGGTGTTGATGTCTTCGCCCGGCACGGCGTCGGTCAGCGTGATCGTAGCGTTGTGGCGGAAGGGCCGCGCCTCGGTGCCGATCTCGAGCTCGCCGCCGGGGACGTAGATCCACTCGGTGACCAGCGCCAGATCGCGCTCGTCGGCGAAGGTCAGCTTGCCCTGCACGGTCACGCTGCGCAGCGCCGGCGGGCTGACATCGAGCACCACCTCCGTCCCGCGCGGAATGGTCACCGCCTCGCCCGCCGCGGGCACCCGGCCCGCGGGCCAGGCCGAGGCATCGGACCACTTCACCGTCCGCGTGATCGCCGCCGGGGCGGCAACGTCGGCCGCCATGGTGGCGTGATGCTCGTTGTCTTGCGCGGCGGCGCCTGCGCCAGTGGCGAACAGCACCGAAGCGGCGACGAGGCGGGTGTACAGATACGGTCGAGACTTTTGGCGCATGATCAGGATCCCCCACGTCCGGACGGCAGGCCCGTCTTCGCGTTGTTTGAGAAGGAGTATGAAACGAATGCCGCGTCCTGCCAAGCGGTCGAAATCGCCCGGCGGACAACCGTGCGCTAACTGACGCGTTCGAAGCGAACGATGCGGCGCGCGGCATGGGCCTCGGTCAGCCTTACCCGCAGTTCCGCTCCGACGCCGACGCTATGCGCGTCAACCCGGGCCAGGACCGGCCAATCGTTGAGCTGGATGCGCGCCCCGCGTTCGTCTCGCTCGACAACCGTGGCGGCGAAAATCTCGCCCTGGTGTCCGTCGAGCATGGCCGCTTCGGCAAGGTCGATCACCGCCGCCTCGATGGCGTTTTCGCGGGCATCGGCGCGGCTCATCGCATCGGGCAGCCGGGCAAAGGCGTCTTCGCAGGTCGCGCTCACCGGCGCGCCATTGGCCACCGCCAGCGCAGCTTCGAGCACGTAGCGATCGGCCAAGCGCCGCATCGGCGCGGTGGCATGAGTGTATGTGGCGCCGAGCGGGGCGTGCCACGGGATCGCGCCAGGGGTGTAGCCGACATAACGCGCGTGACCGTTCGACCGGCGCGCTTCGAAGTGAAACATCGCCCCGGCGCGGGTGGCGGGATCGATGCGGCGTTCGAACTGGGTCAGCGTGGCGTTGGCCGGCCAGTCGAGCCCAAGCGCGCGGGCGATGTTGCGCAAGCGGGCGATCGCCCTGTCGTCGGGCGGCGGCATGTCGCGAAACAGCCCGGTGCCGGCCGCCAGCAGCGCATCGGCAATCGCCATGTTGGCGGCCAGTGAGAGCGAGGCGTTGGCCATCTCCGAAGGCAGCCACGGCCGCAGTAGCAGCTGGAACTTGCCCGCCGCGTCGCGCTCCACCTCCTGGTCGGGCGCATCGATCCGCACCGCGCCGCGCGCCGCGTCGCCGCGCTGCATGCGGGCGTGGAAATCGGCGAGGTGCGGCACTTGGCCGATGTCGACCGTCTCGTAAGCCAGCTTAGCCCGGCTGTGGACCACCGCGCGCACCATCGCGTCGAGCTTGACCGCGCCGTCGGGCGAACAGCGCACGCTGGCGACTATCGAGGGACGCGGGCCATCGGGCAGCAGGCTCGCGGCCGCTTCGCTCAGCGCCGGCGGATAGAGCCGCGCCTGCCCGTCGGGCAGGTACAGCGTCACCCCGCGGGTCCATGCCTCGGCCTCCAGCGTGCCGTCTGCGGGCACGAACCAACCGATGTCGGCCAGCGCATAGTGCAGCAGCAAATCCGCACCGGCCGATTCGATGCAGAACGCCTGGTCGAGATCGGTCGAACTCGCCGGATCGAGGGTGACGAACAGGCGGTCGGTCCAGTCGGCATGGTCGGCCGGCGCGCGCGTACGGGTGCGTTCGGCTTCGGCCAAAACCTCGGGCGGAAACTCGGCCGGGACTGCATACTGCGCGCGGATCGCGGCCAGGCCTTCGCCCAGCAGGCGGTCGGGATCGGCCGGGGTCTTCATGCCGCCTGCCCTAGGCCGCGCGTCAGGCGAGGTGAAGCGGTTCCTTGCCGGCGGCAAACGCGGCGAAGGCCGGCGCGTTCATCGGCGCGGCGCCGAGGAAGCCTTGCCAGGTGGCACAGCCTTCGCGCGCGATCACCGCGCGTTGGCTGTCGCGCTCGATGCCCTCGGCGCAAACCGCAATGTCAAGCGCGCGGGCCATGGCGACAATCCCCCGAAGCACGGCCAGGTCGCGCGGATCCTCGTCGATGCCGTCGATCATCGAACGGTCGAGCTTGAGCGCGTCGAGCGGCAGGCGCTTGAGGTAATGGAAATTGCAGAACCCGGCGCCGAAATCGTCGAGCGCGATGCCCACGCCCTGATCGGCGAGACGGCTCAGTTGCGCGGCCGAGCCGGCCAGATCGGTAACCAAGGCCTGCTCGGTGATTTCAAGCATCAAGTGCTCGAGCGGGAAATCCGCAGCAGTGACGGTGTCGATCAAACCATCGGCGAACGTATCGCTGGAGAGATCCGCGGCGGTAACGTTGATCGACAGCCGCAGCGGCACCGTCCACTCGGCCGCCGCGGCCAGCGCTCGCCCGATCAAGTGGTGCGACAGTTCGCGCACCCGCCCGCTGCGCTCGGCCAGCGCGAACAGCGGGCCGATCCCGGTCCGCCCCTTCGCCGGATGATGCCACCGCGCCAGCGCCTCCGCGCCCACCACACAGTCATCCTGGGCGGCGAATTGGGGTTGGAACAGCACCTCGATCTGCGCTTCGGCCATCGCGGCGGTCAATTCCCCGCTATCGATCGACGAGCGGCGATCGGTCGGGGCGCGGCGTTCGGCCAGGGTTGCGGCGGTGGACATGCCAGGCGCCGTGGCGCAATCGCCTCGCGCCGTCGCCCCCGCCGCCGGCCGCGTTGCAAATCGGGACGGCCGGCCATAGGTTGCGCTTCATGGCCAAAGCAGACGCCGGCAACTCGTTCGAACGGCTGGCGCTGCTCGCCTCGCCCGCCGACAGCGCGCAGGATGCGGCGCGGACGCTGGCCGATGCGGCCGATTGGGCGCCGGTCGAAGAGGCGGATGCGGCGGTCGTGCTGGGCGGCGACGGTTTCATGCTCGATGCGATGCACGCGATGATCGATCGCGGCCGGGTGATCCCCGCCTATGGCCTCAACCTCGGCACTGTCGGCTTTCTGATGAACCGTTACGCCAAGGGCGCCCGTGTGCTCGAACGAGTGGCGAAGGCGAGGCGGATCGCGGTTTCGCCGCTGAAGATGGACGCGGTGACACAGGACGGCACCGCGTCGAGCTTCTACGCCATCAACGAAGTCAGCCTGCTGCGCGAAACGCGCCAGACAGCCAAGATCGAGATCAGCGTCAACGACCGGGTGCGGATCGCCGAGCTGGCGGGCGACGGGGTGCTGTTGGCGACACCGGTGGGTTCCACCGCTTACAACTATTCGGCCAGCGGGCCGATCCTGCCGCTCGATTCGCAGATGCTGGCGCTGACCCCGATCAGCCCGTTCCGCCCGCGCCGCTGGAAAGGCGCGATCCTGCCCGATCGCAGCCGGGTGACCTTCCGCGTGCTCGAGGCGGCCAAGCGCCCGGTCGCCGCGGTGGCCGACCAGAAGGAGCTGCGCGACATCGCCGAAGTGCGTATCGAAGTCGATCGCAGCCGCGAGCTGACCCTGCTGTTCGATCCCGGCCACGCGCTCGACGAACGTATCGTCGCCGAACAGTTCGCCTACTGACGCAGCGCGCCGCGGACGCACTTGTCAAAGCGCGGCGCCCTTCATATAGGGCGCCCCTGCCTTACCGGCTGCTCCCCGATAGCTCAGCGGTAGAGTAGGTGACTGTTAATCACTTGGTCGTTGGTTCGAATCCAACTCGGGGAGCCATTCTTGTTTTCGCAGGTCTTCGCTGGCGACCGCAATTTACCCCATAACCCTAGGAAAAGCCTACCGTCCCTGCCCGTGGACGCCCGTTGCCATTCGCCCGCTTTCGCGCTCCAAATCGTGGAGAGGATGGGCTGAGTTGCGAACCGAACTATCGGCCATGGCAGCGGACCTCAAAGCCGAGCGCGAGTCTCAGTAATTCCCTAATTTTCGCGACGAAATAGTTCCCAAAATGGTGGATTCGGACCCTCGCAGCCCTTGTGTTCGATTCCCTCGCGATTCATGATGTTCCGCATGCGTTCCAGCGCGACCGCGCGATTGCGGGCGGCGAACACGGCGAAAGGACCATGGCACATGGAACCCGTGCTTTGCAGCATTGCCGACGCGGCTCGCGTCCTGGGAATCGGCAAGACCAAGAGATACGAGCTGATAACCGATGGCCAGCTCGAATGCGTCACGATCGGGACGCGGCGGCTGGTGAAGGTGGCGAGCATCGATCGATTGGTCGGATCCGCCGCGATGGACAAGGCGGCATGAAGTGCGGAGACGCGCACCTGGTTCTCGCTGCCGCCGGATGACTCGGGCTCGGAGGTGTTCGCCGTCGCCGGCCTGTGGCGCGACACGCCCGAATGGGGTCCGGCCTACACGATGGTGATGACCGAGGCCTGCGTGCACGTCGCCGACGTGCACGACCGCATGCCGGTGATGCTCAAGCGCGCCGACTGGGGCGACTGGCTCGACGGCGCGCCGGATGCGGCGGGGCTGCTGTGCCGACCTTATCCGGAGCGGATGGTGGTGGAGCGGACCGCGGAGAGCTGGGTGCGCCGGTCCGGAATGTAGGGATTATTGAATTAAGTTAGAACGGGAACGCCGAAGGCAGATCAGGCAGTTCCTCCCCGTCGAAATCGACATTTCGCCGGCTGCTGAAATCATTCCTCCACCGCCGACTTACAATCGCTCTGTGAGGGAGGCCGGCCAACACTGGGACAAGATGATCGGGCTTAGTCATGAGCCGGGGGCTAGTCGGCGGCACTATGGTTACAAGCGGGTTAAGTGGACCGGCTCGTTCCGAGACAACGGCGGTGGCATGCCTCAACAGCGCCATGCACTCGCAGCAAGGGTACGAGGCCAACATCGAGTGCTTGAGCAGGAACGGCCGAATGTCCGCTTACCACCCTTAGCGGACGTTCCAGCCGAATGTTTGCTTTCGACCCATTGCGGACATTCACACGTCGGCCGGTGGGCAGCGGGTAGGACTTGAAACACACATACTTCCGGTATTGCACGGTGCACTCGCCAGTTGGCCAGCAGATGACATCCCGAGCGAAAGATTGTGGCAGATGGTGGCGGTCGGCTTCAGGTCCGGCGGGCCCAGCAGCGGACGATTGTCGATCTTGGCGGGACGATGTTGAGCCACGATCCATAGGTTGGGATTGCTCCAAAGCGCTGCTACTGGCGCGCC
>JANOAH010000138.1:0-1506 GCA_031411075.1 Erythrobacteraceae bacterium | reverse complement strand
CACACCCGGGCCGCTGATCATGGTCACCCAGTTCGTCGGCTACCTCGCCGCGTTTCGTGCCCCCGAACCGTTCGCGCCGTGGCTGGCGGGCGTGCTCGGCGCCGGGCTGACCACCTGGGTCACGTTCGCGCCGTGCTTCCTATGGATCTTCGCGATGGCGCCGTGGATGGAGCGGCTGCAGCGCGCGCCCGCGCTGAAAGGCGGGCTGGCGGCAGTGACCGCGGCGGTGGTCGGCGTGATCGCCAACCTGGCGTTGTGGTTCGCGCTGCACGTTCTGTTTACGCGGGTCGCGGTGATGGAGGCTGGGCCGCTGCGCCTGCAATGGCCCGACCTCGCCAGCTTCGACTGGCGCGCGGCGCTGATCGCGGGCGTGGCCTTCGCGCTGATCTTCGGCCTGAAGCGCGGGATCATCCTCACGCTCGGCGTCAGCGCGGCGCTCGGGCTGCTGCTTGGGAGCCTCGCCTAACCTTCGCGATGGCCGACGTTGTATTCGAGCACCTCGGCCGGGCTGAGGCAGTAGCGCGTGCTCGGGTTGGCGTCGGTGCGCACCGCCTGCTGGCGGTACATCACGTCGGTCAAGAGCTTGCGGCTGACCCCCATGCGGATCAGGAAATCGTTGTCCTCGCTAGCCAGCAGCGCGCTTGCCTGCTCGATCTCGGCGATCAGCCGAACCGTTTCGGCGGTGCCTTCCTCGGCGGCGAGCTGGATGCTCTCGCGGTCGCCGGTGTGGGTGAACATGTGCACCATGAACACCCCACCGCGGTCGACGAAGCGGCCCGTGCCGCCCATGAACACGAAATTGCAGGCCGAAAAGCAGGTCCAGTCGGCGGGAATGCGCGTGATCAGACCGGGAAAGGTGTGGATCACCTTGCCTGCTTCATTACCGGCATGCGCATCGCCCCCGCGCGAACGCAGCCACACTTCGCCGATCCGGTCGTCGGCCTCGAGCGCGGTCTTGAGCCGATCGGGCAGCGTGGCGTCGATGATCCCTTCGGCCACCAGCACCCGGCCGCCGCGCGCGTCGCGCGGGGTCAACGTCATCTTGGCGGCGGGGCCCCAGCCCGGTTCGGCGGGGCAGGTCGGGTTGCTCGGATCGTTCGCGCCGGACAGCAGCGCCAGCGCGGCCAGCGCGGCGGCGATCCGGCCGGGTCTTGTCATGCCTGGGCGATCGCATAGCGCGCCGCGGGCGGGCGGCGGCACATGCGCTTGTCGGCGCGGGTCTCCTCGCCGCCGACGATGATCACATCGGTCACGTTGATGCACTGCAGCCCGCCGCGCGCTTCGTCGTTGCGGGCGACCACGGTCGAGGTACCCGACACGTCCGGCCGCGTGGTCGAGGTCCAGGCCGCCATGTCGCCAACTTGTGCCTCGCCATCGACGTCGCTGCGGGTGGCCTTGAGCGTGGCGTCGGCGGCCTGCTGCTGTTCGACCGGGTCGAGCTTGCAGGCGATCGTCGCGCTGATCTGGTCGGTCAACGCGGCGACCGGCACATAGACCAGCACACCG
>JANOAH010000137.1:0-4972 GCA_031411075.1 Erythrobacteraceae bacterium | reverse complement strand
CGGTTTCGTCCATGCCGGCCGCATTGACGTCGCCCAGGCCGACAAACCAGCCCTCGCTCGCAAACTTGCGCGCGATGGCGCGGCCGATGCCCGATCCCCCGCCGGTGACGAAGATTGTCTTGCCCACGCCCATGCCCCCCGCATTTCCGATCCGCGCCCGGTCCGGGGCGCCGGTTGCCGGTCCGACCTAAAGCACGAAATCGGCGGTGGTGAGAGGCTCTCCGGCCAGGCCGAGCAGAAGAATTTCCATGTCGGCCACCCCGTCACCGTTGACGTCGGCCAGGACGGACACGTCGGGACCTTGGTCTTCGTAGCGGATCTGGCCCAGTCCGGTGTTGGCAAATGCCGCGGTGCCGATGAAGGCAAAGGCCTGATCGCCGGGGGTGGCGGCATCGGCATCGATCTTGACGAAATTGAGCTTGTCTTCCCCGCTGACGAAATCGGTGATCCAGTCGGCATCGATCCCGACGACGCTGTCGTCGGGCGAGTGGAAGCGGAACATGTCGCTGCCGCCGCCGCCGGTAAGCGTATCCGCGCCACCCCCGCCGATGATCCGATCGCTGTCAGCGCCGCCGTCGATGATGTCGTCGTTGTCGCCGCCCTTGATCTGATCGATCCCGGCGCCGGTGCTGATGGTCTGCGTGGCATCGCCGACTTTGAGCAAGTCCGTTCCGCTGGTGCCGTTGATTGTCAGTTCGGCCCCGGACGCAACCTGCCAGAATTTGGTGGCGAGGAGCACCCCGGCGGTCATGTTGATGACGATCGAGCCGCTGCCGATGACCTGGGCGGTGAACGGCAGGCCTTCGAACGCTTGCGTGCCGGTAAGCGTGAGCGCCCCGCCGGTGCCGAGATCGATCAGTTCGATTCCCACCAGCCCGCCGAGCGAGACCGATCCGCTGACCGCCAAAGTGTCGTAATCGGCACCGCCATCGACGGCGGAGCCGGTGCCGCCGCTCGCCAGCTCGAACCGATCGTTGCCGGCGCCGCCCAGCAGCGTGTCGGCGCCGGCGTCGGCGATGATCCGATCGTTGCCGCCCGCCCCGTCGACCGTATCGGCGCCGCCTTTGCCGTTCAGGGTGTCGTTGCCCCAGCCGCCGTCGATGGTGTCGGTCAGCGCGCCGCCGATCAGGGTATCGTTGCCGGCAAACCCGAAGATCGTGCCCCCGACCGAACCGAGCGTGCCGTCGTAGCTGTCGTTGCCGATGTCGAAATAGGCCGAGCCGACGATCGTGCCGTTGTTGATCAAGGTCTGGCTGCGCGAGACGTCGGCGATCTGCGTCGTCGCCAGGTCGGGGGTGGCGAGGTAACTCCCGGGCGAGCGGCCATAGAGGCCGAACGTGGTCGCTCCATCCAGCGTGCCATGGCCGTTGTTCGAGATCAGCGTCGCGCCGGGCAACGACGATTGGCCGATGAACACGCGGGTGTTGAACGAGACCAACGTCATGCCGCTGGCGTTGATGACATTGGCAGTGACCGTCGGGTCGAGCGATTGCGTCGAGAGGCTCAGGCTTTCGAACCCGCTGAACTTGGCGAGATCGATCGTCAGCGCGCTGCGCGACACGATAGTGATCAGGTCGTCGCCCGCGCCGCCGCGGACGTCGCCGGTGGAGGGCAGCGCCAAACTGCTGTCGAACAGGGTCAGCGAAAACGAATCGGCGCCGCCGCCGAGGTCGGTCGTGCCGGTGATCGCGCCGGTCCCGGAGATGGAGCTGAACAGGTTGACGTGATCGTTGTTGGCGCCCCCGGTGATCGCGCGAAACGACGAGGCCGGCCCTACGCTGAACTGGTTCATGTTCAAGCTGACGTCGAGGTTCGGATTCTGGCTGGAGATGAAGTTGTTGAACCCGCCAGTCTCGAGGGTCAGGGACAGCAAGTTGGAAAACGACTGCAGGTTGGTGACCTGGGCGCCGACGATCAGGTGCTCGAACCCGGAGAAGCTGTTGACGGTCGAGATCGCGCCAGACAGCGTTAGCGTGTCTATTCCGCTTCCGCCGATGACCAGCGCATTGGTCTGGCCAATCTGAACGAAGCTGTCGTTGCCGCCCTGGAGATCGACTTTCAGCTGGACGACCGCGGTGGCCGGTTGATGCTGGGTGAAGCTGTCGTTGCCTTCCCCCAGGCGGACCCAGCCGGAAATCTCGCCATAGTTGTCGATGGTGTCCGTACCCGACGATCCCTGGATCGCGGGTCCGAGAGAGTCGGATGCGAGGATCCTGCCACCCGCCTGATTGACGATCGTGGTGCCGGTGCCGGTCAACTGGATCGCGCCCCAGCCGAAGCTGGTCGACGAAAGGATGCCGGTCGCGGTGTTGGTGAACTGGACGGAGTTGCCGCTGATCAGCACCGCAGGCGCGCCGTCGACCGTGGTGTCGTTGCTGACGATCGCGCCGTCGGTGGAAATGGTCAGCGGCACGTCGGGCTCTCCTATAGGAGAACCCTTACGAAATCAGGCCTCTATCCGGCAAGTCCCGATCGACGGGTCCCAGGGCGGGTCGCTTGCGTTCGTACCACACCAGCAGGCGGCCGTTTTCGGACACGCGCTCGCTCGCCACCACGGTCGCGCGCTGGCCGACCAGGGCCAGGAACGCCTCCGGCACAGGGGCGCGCGTAAACACGTTTCGGATTGGGTCTTGCCGGTCAGGCGAGCAGCTCTGCCCCGGCCAGAATCTGCGCGGTGCTGGCTTCGATCTCGCCGGCGATCGGTTCGGCTCGGCCGCCGAGCACCGTGGCGAGAAAAGTCTCGGCGATGGCGTTGAAGGCGATGCGGTTAGTGGGCTTGGCGAAACCATGCCCTTCGTCGGGGAACAGCACATAGGTGACCGGGATGCCGTGGCGCTGCATCGCGGCGACGATCTGGTCGCTTTCGCTCTGCTTGACGCGCGGATCGTTGGCGCCCTGGCCGATCAGCAGCGGGCGGCAGATCTTGTCGGCGCTGTGCAGCGGGCTGCGCTCGCGCAGCAGTTGCAGACCTTCGGGCGTGCCGGGATTGCCCATGCGTTCGTGGAACTGCTTGACCATCGGCTCCCAGTACGGCGGGATTGTTTCGAGCAGGGTCTCGAGATTGCTCGGCCCGACGATGTCGACCCCGCAGGCAAACACCTCGGGCGTGAACGCGAGTCCGGCAAGCGTGGCGTAGCCGCCGTAGCTGCCGCCCATGATCGCCACCTTGTCGCGCGTCGCGATGCCTTCGGCCACCGCCCAGTCGACCGCGTCGAGCAGGTCGTCGTGCATCCTGGCGCCCCATTCGAGGTTGGACGCGTTGATGAACGCCTTGCCGAACCCGGTCGAGCCGCGGAAGTTGACGCTGAGCACCGCGTAACCGCGGTTGGCGAACCACTGGTGGACGGGGTTGTAGCCAAACCCGTCGCGCGCCCACGGCCCGCCGTGAACATAAAGCACCATCGGCGCGGGGCCAGCCTCGGCGCCGGCCGGCAACGTCAGATAGCTGACCAGCGTCAGCCCGTCGCGGGTGCGGATTTCGACCGGTCGGATCGGCTGCAGCGGCGCGCCTTCGAGTTCGGGGCGAGTGACGTAGAGCTCGGTCAACGTCTGCGCAGTGCGGTCGTACAGCCAGGATCGGACCGGGGCCGTCAGCGGATCGTGTCCGACGATCCACTTCGTGTCGTCCTCGGTTCGTGACATCACGCTGAACTCACCGGAAAGGTTCTCGGCCAACCAATCCAGCGATTCGCCGATTGCGGGGTCGAGCGCGGTCCATTCGGTCTTCAGATAATTGACCGAATAGGCCTCGACCGCGCCGGTCACCGGATGGCGCAGGGTGCCGCCGATGTCCGCTTTCGCATCTTCGGCCAGCACGCGCTTCTCGCCGGTCGCCATGTCCTGCGCGATCAGCGCGGCGGTATCGCGGCCGCGGCTGTCGTACCAGTACAGCGTCTGCCCGTCGGCGGTGAAGCCGGCGACATGGGTGGTGAGCGAATCCTTGAGCCCGGTGCTGTCGCTCGGGCTCGCGGCGATCTGCCCATCGGTGATCGGGAACATGTCCGAGCCGCCGGCCGCGTTCTGACGCACCGCGAAGCGCAGCGCCAGGTCGTCGTCTGGGAGATAGCCGACGTAGCCGTCGTCGTTCTGCATCACCAGCGTGGCGGCGCCGGTCTTGAGGTCGAGCAGATGGACGTCGTGATGGCGCGCGTCGCGGTTGTTGAGGCCGACCAGCACCTTGTCCCTGATCTTGTGCGAGGCGCCCATCAGCCGGGCGCGAGTGTTCTCGTAGGGCGTCAGGCAGCGTTCTTCGCCGCTGGCGAGATCGACCTGGTAGAGGAGGTAGTTTTCATCCCCGGCCTTGTCCTGGATATAGAGCAAGCTGGCGCTATCGGGGGCGAAGAAAAACGTCGGGACCGGTCGGTCGGTCGAATGAGTCATCACCCGCGCCGCGGCGGGATCGCTGGCCGGGGCCAGCCAGACATTCATCACGCCCTCATGCGGCGCCAGCCAACCGAGCCACTGCCCGTCCAGGCTGATCTGGCCGCCGACCCGGCTGGGGTTGCCGAACAGCGCCTCGCGCGGGATCAGGGGAACGTTGGCGACGCGTTCGGCGGCGGTGGGGCGAGTGGCGAGAGTGGTCATGCGAGTGGGATTCCCTAACTGTATTACTGAACTAGTACACCGCGCCGCGGCCGGCTTTCAAGCGCCTTTTGAAGGTCTGTTCCGGTCTGAAAGGTTACGCAAAAGATACACCATGGCAGAGTATCAAAACGTCCTGTTTTCAAATACTTGTGACCACAGGTTGGTTTGAGCAGAAACCGGCCTTGTAGGACAGCGTTTTTTCCAGAGGCGAGTTACTGTCACGCCGCCCCGCATGGCGGCGTCGGCGGGAAAGCATCACAGCGCCGCGTTGTTGTAGCAATGCCAGGTCAGCACCGCGATCGCGCCGCGGTGCGGGCGCCAGGGTTCGGCCAGCGCGCGCACGGCCTTTTCGCTCGGCCGCTCCTCCAGCCCGAGAATACGGCCGAGG
>JANOAH010000136.1:0-2209 GCA_031411075.1 Erythrobacteraceae bacterium | reverse complement strand
TCGCCCGGCTCGCCACGACCCGCGGCGCCACGCAGTCCTATGCCCTCCCCGCCCCGCGCCCGCTCTACCAGACCGGATCGGTCGCCCGCCGCACCCGCCCGCGCAGCATAGAGGACGGGACCATGCCCGCCGCCACCAGCGTGGCGATCCAGGAACGCATCGTCGCCGACGATCCGGACGGCGCCAAGGCGCTGCTCGACGCGGCCGACTATGCGCTCAGCCCCGAAGCGCGCGCCGAATGGCGGCAGAAGGTGGCGTGGAGCTATTACATCGAGAACCGTGACATCGACGCGCTGGCGCAGGCCGCCGAAGTGGCCGGCGGCGCGGGCGCGTGGGTGGCCGAAGGCGACTGGACGATGGGCCTGGCCGCATGGCGGCTGGGCGATTGCGCGCAGGCCGACGCGGCGTTCGAACGCGCCGGCAATGGCGCCGGCAACCCGGAGCTGCGCGCCGCGGCGTGGTATTGGGCCAGCCGCGCCGCGCTGCGCTGCCGCCAGCCGGAACGCAGCACCGGGCTGCTGCGCCAGGCCGCGACCCTCCCCGATGCGCTCTACGGCATGCTGGCGGCCGAACAGCTTGGCCAGGCGCTGCCCGGGCGCAGCGCCGAATTGAGCCAGGCCGATTGGCGGAAGGTCGGTGACAACGGCAACGTGCGAATCGCCGTGGCGCTGGCGCAGATCGGCCGCGACCGGCTGGCCAGCGAAGTGCTGCTGCACCAGGCCCGGATCGGCGATCCCGACGATTACGAGGCGCTAAGCCGGCTCGCGCGCGACCTCAGCCTGCCGGCAACGCAGCTCTACATGGCCGGCAACGCCCCGCGCGGCGGGCATTCGGATCCGGCCGGCGCCTTCCCCGCGCCCAAGTGGACGCCGGTGACCGGCTGGCGGGTGGATCCGGCGCTGGCCTATGCTCATACCTTGCAGGAATCGGCGTTCCGCGCCGACGCGGTGAGCCCGGCGCAGGCGCGCGGGCTGATGCAGATCACCCCGATCACGGTGCGCCAGCACGCCCCGCGGCTGGGGCTCAACGCGGCGCAGATCGACATCTTCGACCCCGGCACCAATCTCGCCTTCGGGCAGCGCAACCTCGAGATGCTGCGCGATTCGCCGGCCACTGGCGGCGCGCTGATCAAGATCATGGCCGCCTACAACGCAGGGCTGACCCCGGTGACGCGCTGGAACACCCAGGTGAACAGCCAGAACGATCCGCTGCTGTACATGGAATCGATCCCCTATTGGGAGACGCGCAGCTACGTCGCCATCGTGCTCAAGAACTACTGGATGTACGAGCGGCAGGCCGACGCGACCTCGGCCAGCCGGTTCGCGCTGGCGCAGAACTACTGGCCGGCGTTCCCGGGCGCGGAGAGCGGCGGCAACGGCCGGGTTTATCTCAGCGCCGGCGGCGACTGATGGCGATCGACGAGAGCCGCGCGTTCAAGCCGATCAATATCGCGCTGCTGACCGTGTCCGACACCCGCGGGCCCGAGGACGACACCAGCGGCGACATTCTGGCGCAGCGGATCACGGCGGCGGGCCACCACCTTGCCGCCCGCGTGATCGAGAGGGACGATGCCGAGGCGATCGCCCGCCGGTTCAACGCCTGGATCGACGATCCGGCGATCGATGCGGTGGTCTCGACCGGCGGCACCGGCCTGACCGGCCGCGACGTCACGCCCGAGGCGATGGCGCGGGTCCAGGACAAGGCGATCGAAGGCTTCGGCGAGCTGTTCCGCTGGCTCAGCTATCAGACCATCGGCACCAGCACCGTCCAATCGCGCGCCTGCGCCGCGGTGGCGCGCGGCACCTACCTGTTCGCGCTCCCCGGTTCGAACGGCGCAGTCAAGGACGGCTGGGACGGCATCCTCGCCGAACAGCTCGACAGCCGCAACCGGCCCTGCAACTTCGTCGAACTTATGCCGCGGCTCAAGGAAACCTAAATCCTTCCTGTCGCGAAGCGACGGGGAGGGGGACTATGCGAAGCATGGTGGAGGGGTAAAGGCGCGGCGCCAGTCCCCTCCACCACCCTGCGGGTAAATCCTCCCCATTCCGCTGCGCGAAATGGGGAGGATTTACCCGCACAGCCCTTGCATGAACCAGTCGGGCAGGCCGCCGCGGCCGTCGCCGGCGAGGCCGCGGCGGTAGAGCCAGTAGCGGCGGCCGCGCTCGTCCTCGATGCGGTAGTAATCGCGCAGCCGGGTCTTGCCGCTTTC
>JANOAH010000135.1:0-2743 GCA_031411075.1 Erythrobacteraceae bacterium | reverse complement strand
TTCCACGCGCGGGTGGTGAAGCCGAGGATCTCGACCTTCACGCCGCAGCGTTCGAGCGTGCGGGCCATGATGTCGGCGCTGATCGCGGCGATGCTGATCGGCCGCCCGCGCATCGAGCCCGAGTTGTCGATCAGCAGGGTGACGACGGTGTCCTTGAACTCCTGCTCGCGCTCCACCTTGTAGCTGAGCGAATGACCGGGGCTGACCACCACCCGGGCCAGCCGCGCGGCATCAAGCAGGCCTTCCTCCTGGTCGAAATCCCAGCTGCGGTTCTGCTGCGCCATGAGCCGCCGCTGCAGCCGGTTGGCAAGCCGCGTGACGATGCCCTGCAGCCCGGTCAGCTGGCTGTCGAGATAGGCACGCAGCCGGTCGAGCTCCTCGAAATCGCACAGCTCGGTGGCTTCGACCTCCTCGTCGAACTCCTCGGTGAAGGCTTTGTAGTCGAAGGTATCGGGCAGGTCGGTCCACGGGCGGTTGGCGCGGATCGGCATCATGCCTTCCTCGCCCTCATCGCCGGGCTCGCCTTCGCTCATCTCGGTTTCGCGCTCGACTTCCTCGGTCGATTCTTCGTCGCTTTCGCCCTCGCCGCTCTCGCCCGCGACTTGTTCCTGGCGCTGCTCGGTGCCGTTCTCCTCGCTCTGATCGTCGCCGCCATCCTCGTCGCCGTCGTCGGGGCCGTTCTCGTCGTCGCCGCTCTCGTCGAGCGGTTCGGCCTCGATCAGCGCGAGGTGGCGCAGCATGTCGATGGCGAGCGACTGGAACGCGCGCTGGTCGTCGAGCGTGAGCGCCAGGCGCTCGAAATCGTCGCCGATGCGGCTTTCGATATATTCTCGCCGCAGCTCGACCCCGGCGCGCGCGGCTTCGGGGATCGGCTGGCCGGTCAGCGCCTCGCGCAGCAGCAGCGCCAGCGCGCTATCGACCGGCACCTCCTCGGCGCTGGTCGCGCGAGCGATCGGATCGAGCGCCAGCCGCTGCGCCACCGCCACCGCCAAGTTGTCACGCATGCCGGCGAAGTTGTTTTCGCCCAGCGCCTCATACCGCACCCGCTCGATCGCGTCGTAGCCGGCGCGCGCACCCGGTTCGGCGGGCATGGCGCGGCGGTGGAGCGCCTCGTTATGGTGGCGCAGGCGGAGCGCGAAGCTGTCGGCGAACCCGCGCGCCTCGGCCGCCTGCGCCTGCGGCACCGCGCGGCCGGGCATCGGCACGCGCAGCGATTTGCCCTGCAGCGCCGGCGCCTCGGCGGTCCACGCCACCTCGGCCTCGGGCTCATGCCCGATCGCCCGCGCCGCGCCGGTCAGCGCCTGCTTGAAGCGGTCGAGAGGGGATTCGTCGGCCATGGTGGCGCGCGTAGCAGGAAAATGGATACGCTCGCAAAGGCGCAAAGGCGCAAACGCGCGCGATCCCTTCGTCCCTTCCCTCGTCATTCCCGCGAACGCGGGAACCCAGTCACAGTTTGCGCTAAAGAGCCGAGTGGTCCCCGCGTTCGCGGGGATGACCAATACTTGATTGTTTGCTTTGCGCCATTGCGCCTTGGCGAGCGAAATCTAGTAGGCCCGCGCCGCTCCAAATACACCCATCAGCACGGGATCGCGGGTGTCGGCGGGGTTGGCGCGGATAAAGGCTTCCTCGCGGCCGATCTCGGTCCAGATGGCGTTGTCGACCTGGTTCGAAAACGTCGTCGCCATGCCGCCCACATCGACCCCGGTCAGCCCGGCGATCAGTTCGCCCAGCAGCGGATCCTGCGCCACGCGCAGCGCCTGGCCGACCGCCGGCACCATCGCTTCGACCAGCCGATAGCCCATTTCCTGGCGCAGATAGCCCGAGGCCGCGGTCGGTCCGCCGCGAATGAGGTCCATCGCGTTGGCCCAGCCGATCGTGCGCACGGTGTCGGCCACGATCGGCGCGGCGCGGTACGAGGCATCGACGGCGATATTGGCAACGACGTTTTCCAGCCGGCTCTTGAACAGCGCCGAGGTGAGAATACGGGTCATCACCCCGCCGCGATTGCCGAAGAACCCGTTGAGGCCGATCTGCGCGACCTGCTGGTCCCAATAGCCGCCGGGCGAGGCGAGGCGGGCGAAGGCGCGTTCGCTCGACAGCACCAGCAGGCGGCGGATCGCCTCGGTCATGCTGAACGCGCCGCCGTAGCTGGCGCAGCCGGGCAGGACGAGCACGCCGGTGGCGGCGAGCGAGCCGGCGATGAACGTGCGGCGCGGGAGGATCGATTGCTGCATTGCTGGGGCCTTTTCGGGTCGTGCGCTTGCCCCGTTACCAAGCGACTGCCCATATAGGGCGCTAGTCACATGAACCGCGTTCGCCTCGTCATCTTCAACGCCGCGCTCGGTCCGCTCGATTACCGCGTTCCGGAAAGGATGACGGTCGAGCTGGGCTCGGTCGTCGTGGCCCCGCTCGGCCCCCGCCAGATCGTGGGAGTGGTCTGGGAAACGGAACGGCTGCCCGCGGCCGAGGTTCCGGAAGCCAAGCTGCGCCCGCTGCTCGCGGTGCTGCCGGTCCCGCCGCTCAGGGCCGAGCTGCGCCGGCTGCTCGAATGGACCGCCGATTATTACTGCGCTTCGCTGGCCGCGGTGGCGCGGATGGTGCTGGCCAGCGGCGGGGCGCTGCGCGGGCCTTCGACCACGATCGAATACCGGCTGAGCGGGGGCGTCCCCGAAAGGCTGACCCCGCAGCGGCTGGCGGCCATCGAGGCGCTCGACGGAGAACAGGCGACGATCCGCGAACTGGC
>JANOAH010000134.1:0-1909 GCA_031411075.1 Erythrobacteraceae bacterium | reverse complement strand
CACGCCGCAATCGCGCACCCATCCGGCGCACTTGCGGCCACAGCGCATCTTCGGTGCGCGCAACCCATGCGGTGAAACGGGAGAGGAGGCGGGCAACGAAACTCATGCAATGCGAACCAACCTATCAGTGTCGTCATCCTGAACTCGTTTCAGGATCCATTTCGCCCCACGTCCAGCGTAGCGACTGGGCATGCAACGGAGCCGTCGCGCGTCTCATGACAGGGCCGGGCGTGAGGCACGATGGATCCTGAAACGAGTTCAGGATGACGGGGGAAGGTGGCGGGAGGGAGCTTTTCACCCACCCCACACCGTCATCGCCGCGACCGGCAGTTGCGCGCGGATTGCTGGCGCGTACATCGCCTCTACCCGAGCCGGGGGCAGGGTGAACTGGCCCGAGCCGTTGAGGCGCACGGTGTATTCCACCGTGGTCGTGCCGCGCGGCAGCCAGTCAAAATAGGCGCGCCAGCTGTCTTTCGCGTTCTCGACATAGGCGGGCCAAGTGCCTTCGCTCGAACTGTTTTCACCGCCGCGCAGCATGGAGGACTGGCCGCCGAGACCTGACATGACCGTCGCTCCCGGTGGCAGCGGATCGGCCAGAACCACCCATGTGCGGTCAGCGGTGGCGGTGACGGTGAGCTTCATCCGCACGACATCGCCAGCGGTGAGCTTGCCCTTCTCGCGCGCCGAAACCACCGTGACTTCACGGGCGAGGCGGTATCCGGCCATCAGCGGTTCGCGCAGCGGCACGGCGGCGTGGACGCTTACTGTCGCCCATGGGCCGGCCCCGCCGCTCTGTGTCATGGCCATCGGCCCCGCCACCAGCGGCAGGCGCAACGGCAGTGCATCGGCACTGCGCGGCCATTGCACCGCCAGTGATTTGCCGCCGAGGCCCAGCGTGGTCGTTCCGGCGATCGCGCTCGCCGGATAGAGCGTGGCAAAGCGCCGGACCACGACCGCACCCCAGGCATTGGCCGGGGTGGTATCCCAGTGACCGCGTTGCTGGCGGCTGGCGATCCCGACCATCAACTTCGGAGCCTCGGCCTGCCAATCGGCCTTGCCGAGTGAGGCATCGAGGACCTTGATCGCCATCTCGTCGGCGCTGACCATCATCCACCACGGCGCCTTATTGGCGTCGGACAAATCGAGCCGGGTGCCTTCATAGACCAGCCGCTTGCGCAGTTCGCCCTCGGCGGCGGCCTTGAGCATAGCCGCCTTGGGGGCCTTGGGCAGGCGGTCGAGTGTCACGATCCAGTCGGCCAGCGTGCCGGTGGGCATTTGCGCCGGCACCATGTCGATGCGGGCGACGAGGCCAGGTTCGGCGGCCCCGGCGCGAGCAAGCGCAGAGAGCGCGGCGACGCGCACCAGTCGTTCGTCTGCAGCGAAGGGTCGGTCGCGATTGACCCGGCCCTCGACCACGCCCTTAAGCGCGGCGACCATCTTGGCGCGCGATTCCTCGGGGATCTTGAGCCCCGATGCCGAGGTGATCGCCAGCGTATAGGCGGTCAGCTCGGTCGATCCGCGCATGTTCGCGACGGGCCAGTAGCGCAGCAGTCCGTCGCCATCGAGGTAGGTCGGGATCGCGGCGGACAGCGCCTCCCACGCCGCCAGATTGTCCGTCGCGACGATGCGCGACAGGCGCTGTTCGAAGCAGTTCCACGGATAGAGCGCCATGTAATCGCGCACGCCGCCAAGCGGCGGGGCGAGGCTGTCGCTCAGCGCAATATCGACGAAACCGCCCGGCAGCGCGCCCTGCGGCACCATGATTGCCGGCGGTGCGCCTTCACCGACGCGGTACAAGCTGGCGGCCCAGACCTCGACCGGCACGGCGGGGGCAACCTCCTGCATGGCGACGACGGAATCGCGGTACTTGCCGTCCTTGCTCTTCGCCTCGACCGTCCACTTGAGCGCG
>JANOAH010000133.1:0-6022 GCA_031411075.1 Erythrobacteraceae bacterium | reverse complement strand
CAGTCGCATTTCCGCATCGACAAGCAATTATTCGATCTGTCCGAACTCGATATACTCTATCAGGCCGAGCATGCCGCGCTGTGGACTTACATCAGCCCGGCCGGACGGCCGAGTTTTACGCCGCCGATGCTGCGCGATTTCGAAGATTGGCAGCGTCTGATCGTTGAAAACTTCGGCCCGGGCCAGGTGCCGCTGCGCTACCTCATTCTCGGCAGCCGCGCGCCGGGCGTGTTCTGCTTCGGGGGCGATCTGCAGCTGTTCGAACGGCTGATCCGCTCGCGCGATCGCGATGGCCTGGCCCGTTACGGTTATCGCTGCGTCGAAATCCTCCACCGCAACATGAACGCGCTCGACTTGCCGATGTTGACCATCGGGCTGGTCGAGGGCGCGGCACTGGGCGGCGGGTTCGAAGCGCTGCTCAGCTTCGACTATATCATCGCCGAACGCGACGCGACGTTCGGCCTGCCCGAAATTCTGTTCGGCCTGTTCCCCGGCATGGGCGCGCACGCGATCCTGTCGCGCAAGCTCGGTACCGCAATGGCCGACCGGTTGATCGTCTCCAACCAGACCTACACCGCCGAGGAAATGTACGAGCTCGGCATCGTCCATCAGCTGTGCGAAAACGGAGAAGGGCTGGCCGCGTGCCAGGACTTCATCAAGAAATCCGAACGCCGCCATCCCGGCCTCGTCAACGCCCGCCGAGCGATGAAGACTGCCAGCCCGATCGGCCTGGCCGAGCTGAAGCGCATCGTCGACCTGTGGGCCGACGCCGCGCTGCAACTGACCGACAGCGATCTCAAGATCATGGGCCGGCTGACCCGCGCGCAGGAGCGGATCGGCAGCGCGACCTGAGCGTGCCGCCTAACCGGGCATGCCGTGGCCATCGGCCATGTATTGCGCGCTCTGCATTTCGTTGAGACGGCTGACGGTGCGCGCGAACTCGAAGCGGCCGTCACCCCCCGGGTAAAGGTCTTCCGGTTCCGCCGCGGCCGAGGCGAACAGCTTGACGTTGTTTTCGTACAACGCGTCGATCAGCGTGACGAACCGCGCCGCTTCGTTGCGCATCTCCGGGCCCATGACCGGGATGCCGACGATCACGACGGTGTGATAGCGCTGGGCAATGGCGAGGTAATCGGGCGCCCCCCGCGGCTCACCGCACAGCCGCTTGAAGCTGAACACCGCCACGCCCTTCAGGCTCTTGGGCACATGCAGCGTGCGTCCGCCACCGAGATCGAGATCGGCCGAGGGCACGTGCTCGGCGTCCTCGGGCGGATAATCGGTCAGGCGGAAGAACAGCTCGCGCAATTGCGCGGTCGCCTCGGCCCCGATCGGCGTGTGCCAGGCCTTCATCCCACCGATCCGCTCGAGCCGGTAATCGTGCGGTCCATTCAACCCGATCACCTCGAGCCCGGCCTCGATCAGGTCGATGAACGGCAGGAAATGCTCGCGGTTGAGCCCGTCCTTGTAGAGATCGCGCGGCGGCCGGTTGCTGGTGGTCACCACCGTCACTCCATGATCCGTGATCAGCGCGCGGAACAACCGGCTCATAATCATCGCGTCGGCGCTGTTGTTGACGACCATTTCATCGAAGGCGAGGCAACGGACCCCTTCGGCAAGGGCGGCCGCGACCGGCGGGATCGGATCGCCGCTCTCGCTTTCGCGCGCCGCGCGCAGCCGCTGGTGGACCTCGAGCATGAAAGCGTGGAAATGCACCCGGCGCTTGTCCTCGATCGCCAGCGTCTGGTGGAACAGGTCCATCAGCATCGACTTGCCGCGCCCGACCCCACCCCAAAGATAGGCGCCTCGCACCGGCGCGGGCTTGCGGAACCGGGCGAGGAATCCGCCCCCCGGCGCTTCCAGCGCGCGCTGCAGCACATCGAGCTTGACCACCGCCGCGGCCTGTTCGGGATCGGGCCGCAATTCGCCCGCGGCCACCAGGCGATCGTAGGCGGCGCGCATGCCGGCCATCAGTCGCGCGGCCGCATCGCCTCGAACTGGGGCAGCGCGGGATCGAACCGGTCCCACAGCGGCGCGTCCTTCACGTAGATCACGTTTTCGGGCGAGACGGCGCTGGGATCGTCGAGCGAGCCGGCCTGGACCATGATGAACTCACCCGGCAGATCGCCCGAAGTGTAGAGCCGACCGGCGCACGTGCCGCAGAAATGTCGCGTTACGCTGCCGCCGGTATCGCCGGTGTTGGTGAAGGTCGCGGGCGTGCCCTCGAGCGTCAACTGGTCGCGGTGCAACCCGACGATAGTGGTGTGGCCGGTGCCGGTGGCCTTCTGGCAATCCTTGCACGCGCACTGGCTGACGAACAGCGTCGGGCCACTGAGGCGATAGCGGATTGCGCCGCACAGGCACCCGCCATCGAGGCTTTCGCCCTCCGCAATTCCGGGCATCAGGCGGCGCGCTCCGCCAGCAGCTTCTTGGTTTCGGCGATCGCCTTGGCCGGGGTCAACCCCGTGGGGCAGACGTTGGCGCAGTTCATGTTCGTGTGGCAGCGATAGAGGCGGAACGGATCTTCCAACTGGTCGAGCCGTTCGCCGGTCAATTCATCGCGGCTGTCGGCCAGCCAGCGATAGGCCTGGAGCAGGATCGCCGGGCCGAGGAACTTGTCCGAATTCCACCAATAGCTCGGGCAGGCGGTCGAACAGCAGGCGCACAGGATGCATTCGTAGAGGCCATCGAGCTTCTCACGCTGTTCGGGGCTCTGCAGCCGTTCCTTGCCGCTGGGCGTGGTCGATACGGTCTGCAGCCACGGCCGGATCGAGGCATATTGGGCGTAAAAGTGCTTGAAATCGTGCACCAGGTCCTTGACCACCTCCATGTGCGGCAAGGGGGTGATGCGCACTTCGCCGGCCAGATCCTCGATCGCAGTGGTGCAGGCGAGGCCGTTGCGCCCGTTCATGTTCATCGAGCACGACCCGCAGATGCCTTCACGGCAGCTGCGGCGGAAGGTCAACGTCGGATCGACCTCGTTCTTGATCTTGATCAGCGCGTCGAGGACCATCGGCCCGCATTGGTCGAGGTCGAGCTCGAACGTGTCGTAGCGCGGGTTTTGCCCGCTATCGGGATCCCAGCGATAGACGCGGAAGCGGCGCACCTTGCCGCCGCTGGCGCGGTGCTCGCGGCCTTGCCTCGTGATCCGGCTGTTCTTGGGAAGCGTGAATTCGGCCATCGGCAAAGTCCCGGTTGCCCGATCGTTCTAGCGCACCTGATCGGCGGGGCAAGCGGAGCGAACGCGTCGCTCCGCTTACCTGGCGCCTATTCCCCGAAGGTGCGCTGCCACCAGCCGCGGCGCGGTTCGCCGGTGGTGTCGCCGTTGGCGTCGTTGGCAGGGGCGGGTGCCGCTCCCGTGTCCGCGTCGACCAGTTCGGCCGTTCCTTCGGCTTCACTCTGGGCAGCCTTCTTGCCGCGGGCGCGCTTGGGCTTGGCCGGGGCCGCTTCGTCGGCGTTTTCCGCCGCGGTGGCGACCGCCGGTTCGGAGGCGACTTCGGTGTCTTCGGTCACCCCTTCGGCTCCGCTCTGGGCAGGCTTCTTGCGGCGGGTGCGCGGCTTGGGCGCGGGCGCCGCGTCAGGTTCGGCGTGGGCTACGGCCGGCTCCGGGGCTGTCTCGGCGTCAGGCGCGTCGGCTTGGGCCTCTTCGGCGACGGCCTTCTTGCGGCGGCTGCGCGGCTTGGGCGCAGGGGCCGCTTCGGGCTCGGCATCGACGGCGGTGTTCTCGACCGCCTCCAGTGCCTCGGCGGCGATCGCTTCACCTGCAGCCGCGCCTTCGTAGCCTTCGGTCTCGGCCTGGCCTTCGCCCTCGTCGCGCCGGCCGCGCCGCCGGCGGCCGCCCCGGCGGCGGCGCTTCTTCGGGCGGTCTTCGCCGTCGGACTCGAACGTCTCATCGCGAGTTTCAACGCTTTCATCGACGCTTTCATCGACAGTTTCATCGATCGATGCCTCGTCGCCGCGCTCGTCCTGGCGATTGCGCCCGCGGCCGCCGCGGCGGCGGCGGCGCTTGCCGCCGCGTTCGTCATCGCGCTCGCCCGATTCCGCCTCGAAGTCCTCCTCGGCCTCGTCTTCAGGTTCCTCAACGTCGTCGTCGTCTTCCTCGATCGCAATCGGTTCGAACCGCGGGGTCGAGGTCGGGCGCGGCCCGCTCGAGCCGACGCGCATCTTGGCGCCTTCGTCTTCGCCTTCGGGCAGCACTTCGACATTGACGCCATAGAGCGCCTCGATCGAGGCGAGATCGGCGCGCTTGGCGTTGAGCAGGTACACAGCCGCCTCGGTCGAAGCGAAGAGCGAGATTGTGGTGCCGCGGCCCTTGGCCGCTTCGTCCTCGATCAGCCGCAGCGCGGACAAGCCGGCGCTCGACGCGGTGCGGACCAGGCCGGTGCCGTCGCAGTGCGGGCAGCCGCGCGTGGTCGCTTCGAGCACGCCGGTGCGCAGCCGCTGGCGGCTCATTTCCATCAGCCCGAAGCCCGAGATGCGGCCGACCTGGATGCGGGCGCGATCGTTCTTCAGCGCGTCCTTCATCGCCTTCTCGACCTTGCGGACGTTCGAGCCGTATTCCATGTCGATGAAGTCGATGACGACGAGGCCGGCCATGTCGCGCAGGCGCAGCTGGCGGGCGATCTCGCGCGCGGCTTCGAGGTTGGTGTTGAGCGCGGTCGCTTCGATCCCGTGTTCCTTGGTCGAACGGCCGGAGTTGATGTCGATCGAGACCAGCGCTTCGGTGGGATTGATCACCAGGTAGCCGCCGCTCTTGAGCTGCACCACCGGATCGTACATCGCCGAGAGCTGATCCTCCGCGCCGTAGCGCTGGAACAGCGGCACCGGGTCGGCGTACTGCTTCACCTTCTTGGCGTGGCTCGGCATCAACAGCTTCATGAACTCGCGCGCGGCGCGATAACCGCCTTCCCCTTCGACGACGACTTCCTCGATATCCTTGCCATAGATGTCCCGGATCGCCCGCTTAATCAGGTCGCTATCCGAATGGATCAGCGCCGGGGCCGAGGAGGCGAGGGTGTTTTCGCGGATTTCGTCCCACAGGCGAGCGAGATAGTCGAAATCGCGCTTGATCTCGGTCTTGGTGCGCTGCAGCCCGGCGGTGCGCACGATCAGGCCCATCGAGCGGGGCAGGCTCATTTCCCCGACGATCTGCTTGAGCCGCTTGCGATCGGCGGCCGAGCTGATCTTGCGGCTGATCCCGCCGCCATGGCCCGAATTGGGCATCAGCACGCAATAGCGGCCAGCGAGGCTGAGATAAGTGGTCAGCGCGGCGCCCTTGTTGCCGCGTTCTTCCTTGACGACCTGGACCAGCAGCACCTGGCGGCGCTGGATCACGTCCTGGATCTTGTAGCGGCGGCGCAGCGCCTGGCGCTTGGCGCGCAGCTCGTCCATTTCCTTGGCCTTGGCGCCGCCCTGGCGCCGGCCGCGTCCGCGACGGCCCGGCCGCTCGGGTTCGGGCTCGCCGTCTTCGTCGACGACGATCTCGTCATCCTCGTGCTCGGACCCTTCGCCGTTTTCGACGTGGCCGTCCTCGATCGTGGCAACTTCGTCCTTTTCGGACGTGTCGATCTCCATGACGCCGCCGTTGTCGTCGGCGTCTTCGGCTTCATAGCCTTCGGCGTCGTAGCCGTTGTCGCTATCGTCGTCGTCGTCCTCGGCGCGCAGCGCGGCCTCTTCCTCAAGGTGCGCCGCTTCCTCGGCGAGCAGCCGGTCGCGGTCTTCCTTGGGGATCTGGTAGTAGTCGGGGTGGATTTCGCTGAAGGCGAGGAAGCCGTGGCGATTGCCGCCGAAGTCGACGAACGCCGCCTGCAGCGACGGTTCGACCCGGGTTACCTTGGCGAGGTAGATATTGCCTTTGAGCTGCTTGTGATCGGCAGATTCAAAGTCGAATTCTTCAATCCGGTTGCCCTTGAGCACCGCCACCCGAGTTTCCTCGTGGTGGCGCGCATCGATCAGCATACGCGTGGTCATGATAATGTCTCCGTGCACGCCGCGGCGGAGCAAAGTCCGGCTGGGCGGCGCGCGA
>JANOAH010000132.1:0-9733 GCA_031411075.1 Erythrobacteraceae bacterium | reverse complement strand
TGCGCGCAGTAGAGCGTGGTTTCGGGCGGCAAGGCCTTGAGTCGCGAGAGGCTGGCCCAGAACTGCTTGGGCGTCCCTTCGAACATCCGCCCGCAACCGAGCGCGAACAGCGAGTCGCCGACGAAGGCGATCGCCGCTTCGGGCAGGTGGTAGGCGATGTGGCCCAGCGTGTGCCCGCCGACGTCGATCACTCCGGCCTGCCAATCGCCTAGCGCCACGGTGTCGCCCTGCTTCACCGTGCGGTCGATCCCGGCGATTTTGGGGGCATCAACCTCGGGCGCGGTGATGGTGCAGCCGGTGGCGGCCTTGATCGCTTCGTTCCCGCCGGCGTGATCCGGGTGCCAGTGGGTGTTCCAGATCTGGGTGATGCGCCACCCCTTGCGCTCGGCCTCGCGCAAGTAGGCGTCGGCGTCGGGGGTATCGATGCAGGCGGTTTCGCCGCTGTCGGAATCGTGCAGCAGGAAGCCGTAGTTATCGGCGAGGCAGGCGAACTGGTGGATTTGGAGGCCGGTCATCGGCCTGAGGTAGGGATCGGGCGGCAGGTAGGAAAGGGTTTCGCGCAGAGGGCGCAGAGGACCGCAGAGATCGCAGAGGGTTGTACTTGCGGCGAAGCCGCTCGACCCTTCCATCCTTTCGCCTCGACGGATGTAGTGGGTTGAAAGCGGCTCCGCCGCTATCGCAACCTCTCTGCGCCTCTGCGGTCCTCTGCGCCTCTGCGCGAAACCCTCTTCTAGCCCACTCCGACCCCCGGCCCCTCCCGCGAGCGGGAGGGGAGGGAGCCAGGCTTACTGCTTCTTCAGCGCTTCGCCGAGGATGTCGCCCAGGCTGGCGCCCGAATCCGACGAACCGTACTGTTCGACCGCCTGCTTCTCTTCGGCGATCTGACGCGCCTTGATCGAGAAGTTGGGCTTCTTCGAACGGTCGAAGCCGGTGACCATGGCGTCGACCTTCTGGCCGACCTGGAACCGATCGGGACGCTGCTCGTCACGGTCGCGGCCGAGGTCCGAACGCTTGATGAAGCCGGTCGCCCCATCGCCTTCGGCCTGCACTTCGAGCCCGCCGTCGCGCACTTCGAGCACGGTCACGGTGACCACCTCGCTGCGCTTGAGCGCGCCGCCGGCGCCGGCCGTACCGCCCGCCACCGGCGCGCCCTTTTCGAGCTGCTTCATGCCGAGGCTGATGCGTTCCTTGTCGGTATCGACATCGAGCACGACCGCCTTGACCTCTTCACCCTTGCGGTGGAGCGCCAGCGCGTCTTCGCCCGAGATGCCCCAGGCGATGTCCGACATGTGGACCATGCCGTCGACGTCGCCGGGCAGGCCGATGAACAGGCCGAATTCGGTGGCGTTCTTGACTTCGCCTTCGACCACCGCGCCGACCGGATACTTGTCGGCAAACTCTTCCCAGGGATTGCGCTGGGCCTGCTTGAGGCCGAGCGAAATGCGCCGCTTGTCGCTGTCGACCTCGAGCACGATGACTTCGACTTCCTGCGAGGTGCTGACGATCTTGCCGGGGTGGACGTTCTTCTTGGTCCAGCTCATTTCGCTGACGTGGACCAGGCCTTCGATGCCCGCTTCCAGTTCGACGAAGGCGCCGTATTCGGTGATGTTGGTGACCGTGCCAGAAACCTTGGCGCCGACCGGGTACTTGGCGGCAACGCCTTCCCACGGATCGCTTTCGAGCTGCTTCATGCCCAGGCTGATGCGCTGCGTCTCCGAATTGATGCGGACGATCTGCACCTTCACCACGTCACCGATATTGATGACTTCGCTGGGATGGTTGACGCGCTTGTAGCTCATGTCGGTGACGTGGAGCAGGCCGTCGATACCGCCGAGGTCCACGAACGCGCCGTAATCGGTGATGTTCTTGACCACGCCGTCGATCACCTGGCCTTCGGCCAGCTTGTCGATCAGCTCGCTGCGCTGTTCGGCGCGGGTTTCTTCGAGCACCGCGCGGCGCGAGACGACGATGTTGCCGCGGCGGCGATCCATCTTGAGGATCTGGAACGGCTGCGGCATCTCCATCAGCGGGGTGACGTCGCGCACCGGGCGGATGTCGACCTGGCTGCCCGGCAGGAACGCCACGGCGCCATCGAGGTCGACGGTAAAGCCGCCCTTGACCCGGCCGAAGATGCGGCCTTCGACGCGCTTGCCTTCGCCGAATTCGCTTTCCAGCTTGTCCCACGCGGCTTCGCGGCGGGCGCGATCGCGGCTCAGCATCGCTTCGCCTTCGGAATTCTCGACCCGGTCGACGAACACTTCGACTTCGTCGCCGACGTTGAGCGCTTCGCTGCCGTCTTCGCCGCGGCCGAATTCGCGCAGGGCGACGCGGCCCTCGCTCTTCAGGCCGACGTCGATCACGGCCATGCCGTTCTCGATCGCGGTAATGGTGCCCTTGACGACGCGGCCTTCGAAGCCGCCGTCGGAGCCGCCGAGTTGTTCGTCGAGGAGTTTCGCGAAATCGTCGCGCGTGGGATTGGCAGTAGTAGCCATCTAATACAGGTTCCTATTCACAATATACCGGCCAGGCGGTTGTTTCCGCCGGTCTTTCTCCGCCGTGGCACCATTGCCGTGGCGGGCCAAAAGGGCCGTCCGTCCCCGCCGGGCCGGATGCCATGGCGAGGGTCCTGCCGAGCAATGCTGTCGGGACGGGCGCGCGCCTAGGCGAAAAAGCCCGCCAAGGCAAGCAAATGCGCGGGGGGCGGCGGCCGAAAGGTTACACAAAGGATACACCATGCGCGACTGTGGCGAGGTTTGTTGCGGGGGCGGGTGGAGAGCCGGTGCGCTGAGTATCGGGAGTCGGATCAGGCATCGCCCGATGGCTGGCACATTCTGCACCTTGTAGGACAGCGAAATCTTCGCAACGGCTACGGCTTGGCGAGCGCCGCTTCGACCGCGGCGATAGCGGCGGCGATCGACTGGGCGGCGTCGAGGTCCGAATTATCGAGCACGATGGCATCGTCGGCGGCGCGCAGCGGGGCTTGCGCGCGGGTGCGGTCGCGTTGGTCTCGGGCGGCGAGATCGGCCTCGATCGCGGCCAGGGTCACGTCGCGCCCGCGGGCCTGCATTTCCTGCCATCGCCGACGGGCGCGGGTGGCGATGCTGGCGGTGACGTAGAGCTTCACCTCGGCGTCGGGCGCGATGACGGTGCCGATGTCGCGCCCGTCGAGCACCGCGCCGCCGGGCTGCGTGGCGAAGGCGCGCTGGCGTTCGTAGAGTGCCTGGCGGACCGAAGCGTGGACCGAGACGCGGCTGGCGAGGCCGCCGGTTGCTTCGGTGCGCAGTTCGGGATCGGTGAGCAGGCCATCGGGAAAGGTACAGGCGGCCAGCGCATCGCCGCCGTTGTCCGGATCGCCGCCGTCGAGGTACACCTGCCGCCCGACCGCTCGATAGAGCAGCCCGGTGTCGAGATGCGGCAAGCCGAAATGCTTCGCCAGCGCCTTGGCGATGGTGCCCTTGCCCGATGCGGTGGGGCCGTCGACGGCGATGATCATGGCCCGCGCGCTCGCGACTTCGCACGCAGCGCCAGCACCAACCCGACCGCCGCAATAACGCCCCACACCACTTCGAGCACGAAGGCGGCGAGGTTGAAGGTGACCGACAGCGAGATCAGTAACAGCACGGCGCCGACGAGGTTGGCGAGGTTGAACCAGAGCTTGTTCAGGTCCTTCGCCACGTTGGCATAGGCGAACGCGGCGATAAACAGCGCGCTGCCGGCGAGGCCGATCACGTCGGCGGCGAGGGGGGTCATAACGGTGGTCCGCAAAAGGAAGCACTGGCCCGGAACAAGTTCGGGCTGACTGTTGAGCCCAAACCCCCTTTGTCACCCCGGCCTTGTGCCGGGGCGGTGCTGTTTTTGCGCGCGGCCCTGTTCATTGGGTCGCTCTCTCGAGCAGTGCCTCGAAAGCCGGAAAGCTGGTGGCGATCGGCGACGTGTCGTCCACTTCTACCCCATCGCGGCTGGCCAAGCCCGCAACCGCCATCGCCATGGCGATGCGGTGGTCGAGGTGGGTCTTGATCGGCCCGCCACCCGCCAGCGGCTCGCCCCCGGTCCCCTCGATGGTCATGCCGTCCGTAGTCTCGGTCACCCGCGCCCCGGCGGCGGTGAGCGCGGCGGCCATCGCGCTGAGACGGTCGCTTTCCTTGACGCGCAGCTCGTCGAGGCCGGTGGTCACGGTGCGGCCCTGGGCCAGCGCGGCGGCGACGAACAGGACGGGGAATTCGTCGATCATGCTCGGGGCGAGCGCGGGATCGACGTCGATGCCGGTCAACAGCGAGTGGCGAACGTGGAGGTCGGCGACCGGCTCGCCGCCGACCTCGCGACGGTTCAGTTCCTCAATGTCGCCGCCCATCTGCCGCAGCACGGTGTAAAGCCCGGCGCGGGTTGGGTTGAGGCCGACGTTCTCGATCGTAAGGTCGCTGCCCGGCACCACCAGCGCGGCGACCGCGAAGAACGCGGCCGACGAGGGATCGCCCGGCACATCGATGATCTGCGGCCGAAGCTCAGCCTCGCCGCGAATGCGGATCACGCGCTCGCCGTCCTGCTCCTCGACCCACAGCTCCGCCCCGAAGCCCTTGAGCATGCGTTCGGTGTGGTCGCGGGTCGGCACCGGCTCGATCACCGTGGTGATCCCGGCGGTGTTGAGCCCGGCGAGGAGGATGGCGCTTTTTACCTGGGCGCTCGCTACCGGCAGGCGGTAAGTGATCGGCACAGCGGGGCTGATACCGCGCACGGTCAAGGGCAGGGTGGTGCCGGAGAAATCCGCGCCCATCAGCCCGAGCGGTTCGGTGACGCGGCCCATCGGCCGCTTCGACAGGCTGGCGTCGCCGGTGAACTGCGCGGTGATCGGATGGCTGGCAATGAGGCCCATCAGGAGGCGGGTCGAGGTGCCCGAATTGCCCATTTCGAGCGGGGCGGCGGGTTGCAGCAGCGTGCCGACGCCGACGCCGTGAATTGACCAGGTGTCGCCCTGCTTCTCGATGGCCGCGCCGATTGCGCGCAGCGCGGCGGCGGTGGCGAGCACGTCCTCGCCCTCGAGCAAGCCGGTTACGCGCGTCTCTCCCACCGCCAGCGCGCCGAACATCAGCGAACGGTGGCTGATCGACTTGTCGCCCGGCACCCGCAGGCGACCGGTGAGCGGACCGGCAAGCTTGAACCGGCGTCCTTCGACAGGCTCAGGATGAGCGGGCGGGGCGGATGGGTGCGGCACGGCGGCGGGCTTTTGACAGTGGCGGGGGGCTGTGGCAAGGCGCGCCCGCTGTTGATTCCGGCCCTTGATTACGGTTGAGGCCGCACCCATCAAGTCACGATATCCAGGCCCGCCGTCCCGGTGGGCAGACGAGGACATTTTCATGGTCAAGCCAGAGTGGGGCGCCAAGCGCAGCTGCCCCAAGTGCGGGGAACGCTTTTACGATCTCGGCAAGGTCGATCCAATCGTCTGCATCGAATGCGGCAACGAATGGGTTTCCGAGCCCGTTCTCAAGTCCAAGCAGCCGATCCCGTTCGCCGAAGCGGTCAAGGAGAAGGAACCGGAAGAGGCCGATGCGGACCTTGGCGGCGACGACATCGACGAGGATCTGGAGAATGTCGACGAAGGCGAGGATTCGCCCGACAACGACATCGACCTCGGCGGTGACGACGATCTCGGCGTACCTGGTGCTGTCGAAGGCGAGGAAGACGAGCACTAAGAGGGTTGCGATTTTCGGGCGCCGCTCATAAAGGGCGGCGCTGCCGCGTCCCTCGGGGTCCGGCAAAATCGAGTGGCGCGGGGCCTTAGCTCAGCTGGGAGAGCGCTACAATGGCATTGTAGAGGTCAGCGGTTCGATCCCGCTAGGCTCCACCATTCGATTGATTTGACACGAAATTGTCCCGGCCCCGGCCTGGATTTGAATGCCGATTTTCCCGCTGGCTGACGAGGTTTCGTCCGCCGGCGATTTTGGCTTTTGGAGTGATGCGAGGCCCATGTTCGAGACGCTGTCAGATCGCCTGACCGGGGTGTTCGACCGCCTGCGCGGGCGCGGTGCGCTCAATGAGGCGGACGTGCGCGAGGCGATGCGCGAAGTGCGCGTGGCGCTGCTCGAAGCCGACGTGGCGCTGCCGGTCGCGCGCAGCTTCATCGATCAGGTCACCGAGCAGGCCGTCGGGCAAAGCGTGCTGCGCTCGGTCACGCCGGGGCAACAGGTCGTCAAGATCGTCAACGACGCGCTGGTGGCTATGCTGGGCGGCGAAGAGGCCGCGCGGCTCACGCTCGAGGCCAAGCCGCCGGTGGTGATCATGTTGGTCGGGCTGCAGGGCTCGGGCAAGACCACCACCACCGCCAAGCTCGGCAAGCTGATCCGCGAGAAGCACGGCAAGAAGGCCCTGATGGCCTCGCTCGACGTCAATCGGCCGGCGGCGCAGGACCAGTTGAAGGTGCTGGGCGAGCAGGTCGAGGTCATGACTTTGCCGATCGTGCCGGGCCAGCAGCCGGTCGATATTGCCCGCCGCGCCCTCGACAGTGCGAAGTTGCAGGCGGTCGACGTGGTGCTGCTCGACACCGCCGGACGGCTCCACGTCGATTCTGCGCTGATGGACGAGATGAAAGCGGTGGCGGCGATCGCCGCGCCCACCGAAGTGCTGCTGGTGGTCGATGCGCTGACCGGGCAGGACGCCGTCAACGTGGCGCAGTCGTTCTCGGACGAAGTGCCGCTGACCGGAGTGGTGCTGACGCGGATGGACGGCGATGCCCGCGGCGGTGCGGCGCTTTCCATGCGCGCGGTCACCGGCAAGCCGATCAAGTTTGCCGGCACCGGCGAAAAGCTCGACGCGCTCGAGCCGTTCCATCCCGGGCGCGTCGCTGGCCGCATCCTCGGCATGGGCGACATCGTCTCGATCGTCGAGAAGGCCGCGCAGGTCATCGACCAGGCAGAGGCCGAAAAGCAGGCCCAGCGCATGCTCAAGGGCCAGTTCGACCTCAACGACCTGCGCACCCAGTTGAAGCAGATGCAGTCGATGGGCGGGCTCGGCGCGCTCGCCGGCATGATGCCGGGCATGAAGAAGGCCAAGCAGGCGATGGCGCAAAGCGGCATGGACGACCGCGTGCTGTTGCACATGGACGCGATCATCGGCTCGATGACTAGCAAGGAGCGCCTGCGGCCCGAACTCTTGAACGCCAAGCGCAAGAAGCGCGTCGCGGCGGGGTCCGGCACCGATGTGCAGGATGTCAACAAGCTCTTGAAGATGCACCAGGAAATGGCCCGGGCGATGAAGCAGATCCGCAAGATGGGCGGGATCAAGGGCTTGGGCGCGCTGTTCGGGAAAGGCGGTCTCGGGGGCGGCATGGGCGGCTTGCAGCCCCCCGGCGCGGGCGCGCTGCCTGGCCTCGGTGGCAACGGCGCGCAATTGCCGCCCGACCTGCAGAACCTGCTCAAGAAGAATTGAAGATCAAACGATTAGAATGGAAAGGTAAGGTATCATGGCAATTGCAATCCGGCTTTCGCGCGGCGGAGCCAAGAAGCGTCCGTATTATCGCATCGTGGTGGCCGACAGCCGCAGCGCGCGTGACGGCAAGTATCTCGAACAGATCGGCACCTACAACCCGCTGCTGTCCAAGGACGATGGCGCCCGCGTCAAGCTCAACGAAGATCGCGCCCGCTACTGGCTCGGCGTCGGCGCGCAGGCGTCCGACCGCGTCGCCCGCTTTCTCGATGCCGCCGGGATCCAGGAACGCGCTGCGCGCAACAACCCGAACAAGGGCGAACCGGGCGACAAGGCCAAGGAACGCGCCGAGGAACGCGCCGCCAAGGCCGTTGCCGCTGAAGAAGCCGCCAACGCGCCCAAGGAAGAGCCCGTCGTCGAAGAGACCGTGACCGAGGACGCGGCTCTCGAAGCCGCTGCTGACGACACGACCGCCGAAGCTTCGGCCGACGCGGTGAGCTCGGACGAGCCGGCCGAGGGCGGTGAAGCCGTGGTCGACGAAGCGATCGAAGAAGCCGCCGAAGACGCTTCGGCTGATGACCCCGCGGCCGAGCCCGCCGCCGCCGAATCCGACGCCACCGGTTCGGTCAAGAGCGAAGCGACCGCCGAAGCGGTGGCCGAAGCGGTTGCCGACGACGTCCCGGTCGATGCCACCGCCGGCGATGCGGCGGCGATGGCCGAGCAGGCTGCCGAAGGTGGCCCCGCCGACGCGGGTGTCGAGCAGGTCGCCGAAGCCGGGGAAACCGCGGCCGACGTCGTGCCCGCGGACGACGCCGGCGAGGAAAAGGCCGAGGGCTAAGCCTTGGCGCAAGACAAGCCCGTCACGCCCACTCCAGTAATTCTGGCCGCCGTCATCGGCGCGCACGGCGTGACGGGCGAAGTCCGCCTCAAGTTGTTTGGCGAGGGCGTGGCTGCGCTGGCCGCACACAAGGCATTGAACGACGGCGCGCTGACGCTCGCTAAAGTCCGCGCTGACGGCAAGGGCGGGGCTATTGCCCGGTTTGCCGAGCTGGCCGATCGCGCCGCCGCCGAGGCCTTGCGCGGCACGCTGCTGACCGTGCCGCGTTCAGCGCTGCCGCCACTGGCCGAGGGCGAATACTACCACGCCGACCTGATCGGCCTGGCCGCGGTGTCCGACGCCGGCGAGCCGGTTGGCACCGTGGTGGCGGTCGAAAATTTCGGAGCCGGTGACATTCTCGAGATTCAGCGCGCCGACACAACGCGTTTCATGGTCCCGATGCGCGCCGATGCGGTGCATGAGTGGGATGCGGATCGCCTTGTCGTTGCCGCCGATTACGTGGAATAGCCCGCGGCCATGATGACGTTTTCTCAGCGGATCAAGCAGCAGCTGTTCCGCTTTCCTGTGCTGACCGACGCCCTCTATCGCGCCAAGTACTGGGGGCGGGACGGGTCATTGGCGGTGCGGTTTGGCGAGCACGAAGGCTCGGCGGCCGAGGTCTTCGGTGGCTATTTCGACAGCAACCATTGGGGCGATGCGGATTCGCTCAGCGGCACCGGCTCGAATGCCATCGCCACGGCAATGATCCGCCGCTCGTTGCCAAGGCTGCTGCGCCGCCTGCAGGTCAAGACCCTGCTAGACGCCCCGTGCGGCGATCTTTTCTGGATGCGCAAGGTGGTCGACGGCGAGGCCGTCCAATACATCGGCGGGGATATTGTCGCGCCGCTGATCGAGCGGCTGGCAGCCGAGATCACGGACCCGCGCTATGGCTTCAAGGTGCTCGACGTGGTGGCCGATCCGCTGCCTGCCGCCGATTTGTGGCTGTGCCGGTCGTGCTTCATTCACCTGCCCAACGCCATGGTGCGCACCGCGCTCAGCAATTTCTACCGCTCGGGCATTCCTTACCTGCTGGCCACGCAGTACGACTTCACCCGCGTGAATGTGGACATCGCGCCCGGCGATTTTCGCTGCGTCAACTTGCGGCGCGCCCCGTTCGATTTGCCCCGCCCCAGGGAAGAGCTGAACGATTCTTCGTACTTGCACCCGCCGATGAAACTGGCGCTGTGGCACCGCGACGACATTCCCGAGGCGCTGCGGACCTAGCGCCTGAGCGGCTCCAGCTCTGCCAGATAGTTCCGGATCGCCGTCGCCGCGACGCCGCCTTCGCCCATCGCGTGACTGATCTGGTCGAGGCCTTTGACCACGTCGCCGGCGGCGAACAGGCCGGGGATGTTGCTGCGTTGGTGGGCATCGACCAGCATGCAGCCGTCTGCGGTGACCTTGGCGCCGGCCGCGGCGGCGATATCGGACCGGACCCGC
>JANOAH010000131.1:0-8510 GCA_031411075.1 Erythrobacteraceae bacterium | reverse complement strand
TTCCCGCTCACGATCGGGAAGTCGAGCGCGCGGCAGGCGTCGGCCATGCCTTCGAGGCAGCCGACGATCTGGGCCATGATCTCGGGCCGCTGCGGGTTGGCGAAGTTGAGGCAATTGGTGATTGCCAAAGGTTTGGCACCGACAGCTGACAAGTTGCGGTAACATTCGGCCACTGCCTGCTTGCCGCCTTCGTAGGGGTCGGCGTAGCAATAGCGCGGGGTGCAGTCGGTGCTGATCGCCAGCGCCTTAGGCGTGCCGTGGACACGCACCACCGCGGCGTCGCCGCCGGGAACCTGCAGCGTGTCGCCGCCCACCTGCTGGTCGTACTGCTGCCAGATCCACGCCCGGCTGGCGAGCGCGGGGCTGGCCATCAGCTTCAACAGGTCGGCACCGATGTCGGTGCTTTCGGGCACTTCGCCGAGCGGCTTGACCTGCGCCCAGGCCTTGTATTCTTCGCGGCTGAGGTACGGCCGGTCGTAGAGCGGCGCGTCGTCGGCCAGCGGGGCAAGCGGGATGTCGCAGACCACCTCGCCGTTCCATTCGAGCACCATGTGGCCGGTGTCGGTCACCTCGCCGATGACCGCGAAGTCGAGCTCCCACTTCTTGAAGATCGCTTCGGCCATCGGCTCCTTGCCGGGCTCGAGCACCATCAGCATCCGCTCCTGGCTTTCGCTCAGCATCATTTCGTAGGGCGTCATGCCGGTCTCGCGGCACGGCACCTTGTTCATGTTCAGCCGAATGCCGGCGCCGCCTTTGCTGGCCATCTCGACGCTCGACGAGGTCAGCCCGGCCGCGCCCATGTCCTGGATCGCGACGATTGCATCGGTCGCCATCAGTTCGAGGCACGCCTCGATCAGCAGCTTCTCGGTGAACGGGTCGCCGACTTGCACCGTCGGCCGCTTGGCGTCGGCGTCCTCGCCGAAATCGGCGCTCGCCATGGTCGCGCCGTGAATGCCGTCGCGTCCGGTTTTCGAACCGACATAGACGATCGGATTGCCCAAGCCCGTGGCGGCCGAATAGAAGATCTTGTTCTGGTCGGCGACGCCCACGGTCATCGCGTTGACCAGAATGTTGCCGTCGTACGCCGGATCGAAATTGGTCTCGCCGCCCACCGTGGGCACGCCGACGCAATTGCCGTAGCCGCCAATCCCTTCGACCACGCCCTTGACCAGGTGCTTCATCTTCGGGTGGTCGGGGCTGCCGAAGCGCAGCGCGTTCATGTTGGCGATCGGCCGGGCGCCCATTGTGAACACGTCGCGCAGGATGCCGCCAACCCCGGTCGCCGCGCCCTGGTAGGGCTCGATATAGCTCGGGTGGTTGTGGCTCTCCATTTTGAAGATCGCCGCCTGGCCGTCACCGATGTCGATCACGCCCGCGTTTTCACCCGGACCGCAGATCACCCACGGCGCTTCGGTGGGCAGCTTCTTCAAGTGCAGGCGGCTCGACTTGTACGAACAGTGTTCGGACCACATCACCGAGAAGATGCCGAGTTCGACCAGGTTGGGCTCGCGCCGCAGCGCCTTGAGCACGCGCTCGTATTCTTCGGGGCTGAGGCCGTGAGCCTCGACGATTTCGGGCGTGATCTCGGTCATCGCGCGGCGCCTTAGCGAGCGGCGCGCCAAGCCGCCAGCGTCGAAGCCGGACTACTAACGCTTTCGTTCGCGTCAGGCGGATGATAACCCTGTGGCCAATCCCGCGGGGGTGGGGCAGGCAGGGCAGGGGGACAGGTCCATGGCGGCTTCGACAATCGACGGTACGGTCGAAACGGCTGACATAAAGCGCCAGAACAAGATGCTCCACCAGTATCGGTCGCTGCGCTTCAAGCTCGACAGCGGGGGCGAACGGGTGATCTCCAACGCCGTGGTCGACAATGTCGTTGCCGCGAGACTGCAGCCGGGCGCCGCGGGCCGGTTTTATCTGTTCGACGCGTTCGACGTGAAGGGCGTTTACGCCTATCGCGACGCATTGGGACAATCGGTTGCCGGCTATCCCGGACAGAACGAGAAGCTCGGCTTGATCGCGATTGGCATCGGACTTGTCGCGCTCGTTTTGTTCGGCCTGTTCTCTGACGGGATCCCGGTCATCGTTTTTGTCGGCATCGGCCTCGGCGCGCTCGGCCTGTTCCTGACCCGCAGCGCGCGCCTTGCGGTCGAACGCCTGTTCGCCGCCGATAATGCCGCCGCGGTAACCACCGCCAAGCTATAGCGCTCGCAGCCGCCTTGACCCTCGCCAACAGCGGGGCCATGGCTTCGTCCCTATGGCAGACCAGCCCGACCTCGCCGCGATGAGCTTCGAAGACGCGCTCAAGGCGCTCGAGGACGTCGTGCGGCGGCTCGAGGGCGGGGACGTTCCGCTCGAGGAATCGATCTCGCTTTATGAGCGTGGCGAGGCCTTGCGCGGCCATTGCCAGGCGCGGCTCGATGCGGCGCAGGCGCGGATCGAGAAAATCGTCGCCGGGCCCGACGGCAAGGCCAGCGGGGCCGTGCCGTTCGATGGCGGCTAGGGCGCCGGGGCCGGACATGGGCCTGACCCTCCCCGACGACCTGCTCGGCCGCGGGCTGAGCCGCATCCAGGGCGAAGTCGACGCGCTGTTCGACGCAGTGCTGCCGGTGCCCGAGGATACCCGCGCCCGACTGGTCGAAGCGATGCGCCACGCCGCGGTGGGCGGGGGCAAGCGGGTGCGCCCGCTGCTGCTGGTGACCACCGCCGAAATGTATGCGGTCGACCGCAGGGCGGCGGTGCGCGCCGGCTGTGCGATCGAGGCGATCCACGCCTATTCGCTGATCCACGACGATTTGCCGTGCATGGACGACGATGCCATGCGCCACGGCAAGCCAACGGTGCACAAGGCGTTCGACGAGGCGACCGCGGTGCTGGCCGGCGATTCGCTCCACGCGCTGGCGTTCGAACTGCTCGCCGATCCTGAGACCAGCAGCGATCCGTTCACCCGCGCCGAACTGGTCCAGGCGCTCGCTTCGGCCAGCGGCCACTGCGGTATGGCCGGCGGGCAGATGATGGACATCGTCGCCGAAGGCACGCCACTCGACCTGCATACCATTACCCGGCTGCAGCAATTGAAGACGGGCGCGCTGCTTTCCGCCGCGGTCGAGATGGGGGCGATTCTCGGCCGCATTCCGGACGAGGGGCGGGCGCACTTGCGCGCCTATGCCCGCGACATCGGGCTCGCCTTCCAGATCGCCGACGACCTGCTCGACCACGAGGGGGACGAGGCCAAGGCCGGCAAGGCGCTGCGCAAGGACGCGCAGGCCGGCAAGGCGACCTTCGTCTCGCTGATGGGCCCCGAACAGGCCCGCGCCCAGGCCCGCGCGCTCAGCGACCAGGCCATCGGCCACCTCCAGAACCACGGCGAAGAAGCCGAACTCCTGCGCGCGTTGGCCCGCTTCGTGGTGGAGCGGGAGAGTTGACTGAACGTATCGGCCTCTATCCCGGCACCTTCGATCCGGTCACGCTCGGCCATGCCGACATCATCCGGCGAGGGTCGAAGCTGGTCGATCGGTTGATCGTCGGCGTAACCACCAATTCGACCAAGAGCCCGATGTTCTCGGTCGAGGAGCGCACGGCGATGGTGCGTAACGAGATCGAACTGATGAATCTCGACAACGTCGAAGTGCAGAATTTCGACGCCTTGCTGATGACTTTTGCCGAATCGCTCGGCGCCAGCGTGATCGTGCGCGGGCTGCGAGCGGTGGCGGACTTCGAATACGAATATCAGATGGCCGGCATGAACCAGCAGATCAACGACCGGATCGAGACGGTCTTCCTGATGGCCGACGCCTCGCTGCAGCCGATCGCTTCGAAGCTGGTCAAGGAAATCGCGCTCTACGGCGGCGAGATCGCCCCGTTCGTCAGCCCGGCGGTGCGCGATCTGCTGGTTGCGCGGGTCGATCAGGTCGGTCGCAAGGGTTCGCTCTAACCGTTCATTGAACTGTCAGCGGCTTGGCGGTAGGGCGCGGCAAATTCACAGGATTAGTCAGCCCCGATGATCACTCGCCTGTTTGCCACCGCGCTCACGCTGTCGGTTGCCTTTGCCCCGTCCGCTTTTGCCCAGGACGCCGCCGCGCCGACACCGACAGTGGCGCCGATCCCGCTGTCGGCCAATGCCGACGTGACCCAGGATCTCGAAAACATCCTGCTGCTTGACTTGTCGAACGGCCGCCGCGTCGCCATCCGGCTGATGCCCGAATGGGCGCCCAAGCATGTCGAGCGGATCAAGACGCTGACCCGCCAGGGGTTCTACAACGGGGTGATCTTTCACCGGGTGATCGACGGCTTCATGGCGCAGACCGGCGATCCTACCGGCACCGGCCGCGGCGGCTCGCCGCTGCCCGACCTCGAGGCCGAGTTCAACGCCTTCCCGCACGTGCGCGGGACCTTGGCGATGGCACGCGCGCAGGACAAGAACAGCGCCAACAGCCAGTTCTTTATCGTGTTCTACCCGCGGTTCTCGCTCGACCGGAACTATACCAACTTCGGCCGGGTGATCGCCGGGATGGACGCGGTCGACGCGATCCAGCGGGGCGAGCCGCCGGCCAATCCGACCACCATCGTCCAGGCCTCGATCGCGGCGGACAATCGCCCGCAGCAGTTCGCCGCGCCGGTGGTGGCTGCGCCGGCCACGCCTGCCGCGCCGCTGACCCTGGCGCCGAGCGGGCAGTAACCCTCGACGGGCCAGGTCCGCGCCGATAGGGCGCGGCGATGCGCGTCGACCTGTTCGATTTCGACCTCCCGCCCGATCGCATTGCGCTGCGGCCCGCGCGGCCGCGCGATGCGGCGCGGATGCTGGCGGTGGCGGGCGAGGGGCCGTTCGAGGACCGCACGGTGCGGGACCTGCCGGGCCTGCTGCGCACTGGCGACGTGCTGGTGTTCAACGATACCCGCGTCATTCCCGCCCAGCTCGAAGGGCGGCGCGGGGAGGCGCGGATCGGCGCGACGCTGCACAAGCGGATCGACCTCAGGCGCTGGCAGGCGTTCGTGCGCAACGCCAAGCGGCTGCGGGAGGGCGAAACGATCGCCTTTGCCGCCGGCGTCACGGCCATAGCGGAAGAGCGACTTCCCGACGGCAGCTTCGTCCTGGCGTTTGGCGGCGACGAGCCGGTCGAAGTGCTGCTCGAACGCGCCGGCACGATGCCGCTGCCCCCCTACATCGCCGGCAAGCGCCCCACCGACGCTGCCGACCGCGCCGATTACCAGACGCTGTTCGCACGCGAGGACGGGGCGGTGGCCGCGCCCACCGCGGCGCTGCATTTCACGCCCGGCCTGCTCGCGGCGCTAGTCGACGCCGGGATCGGACACGAAACGCTGACGCTCCACGTCGGCGCCGGTACTTTCCTGCCGGTCAAGGTCGAGGATACCGCCGATCACGCGATGCATGCCGAATGGGGCCGGATCGACGCCGCCACCGCCGCGCGGCTCAACGCCGTGCGCCGGGCTGACGGGCGGGTTATCGCGGTCGGAACCACCAGCCTGCGCCTGCTCGAAAGCGCGGCGAACGACGACGGCACGATCCACCCGTTCGCAGGCGACACCGCGATCTTCATCACGCCCGGCTATCGCTTCAGGGCGATCGACGGGTTGATGACCAATTTCCACCTGCCGCGCTCAACGCTGTTCATGCTGGTCAGTGCGCTGATGGGGCGCGAAAGAATGCTCGCCGCCTATGCTCATGCTATTGCGGAGAATTACCGCTTCTACAGCTACGGCGATGCTTCGCTCCTGCTGCCCTAGGTTGCAATTCGAAACCTGCCCGCCATCTTGCCCGGCAGATGAATGAACCGATTCTCCAGATCGACGGCCTGACCAAGACCTACAAGGGCGGGCTCACCGCACTCGACGGGGTCAGCGTCGAGATTCACAAGGGCGAGATATTCGCGCTGCTCGGCCCCAACGGCGCCGGCAAGACCACGCTGATCGGCGCGGTGTGCGGCCTGGTCAAGCCAACCAGCGGCACGATCCGCGCGTTCGGCCAGGACGTGGAGAGCAATTGGCGCGAAGCGCGGCGCCGCATCGGGCTGGTGCCGCAGGAACTGGCGTTCGACATGTTCGACAAGGTCATCCGCCAGGTGCGCTATTCGCGCGGCATGTTCGGTTGCCCGCCCGACGAGAAGCGGATCGAGGAAGTGCTGCGCTCACTCAGCCTGTGGGACAAGCGCGAGGAACAGGTCCGCAAGCTTTCCGGCGGGATGAAGCGCCGGGTGATGATCGCCAAGGCGCTGGCGCACGATCCCGACCTTCTGTTCCTCGACGAGCCGACCGCCGGCGTCGATGTCGAGCTGCGCCGCGACATGTGGCGCCAGATCGGCGCGCTGCGCGATCGCGGTGTGACCGTGATCCTGACTACGCACTACATCGAGGAAGCGCAGGAAATGGCCGACCGGGTCGGCGTCATCGACAAGGGCCGCATCCTGCTGACCGACGACAAGGATGCGATCATGGCCCGGCTCGGCCGGACCGAGGCGCACTTCACTTTCGACGCGCCGCTGGCGGGCATTCCCGTGCCGCTGGCCGATTATCCGCTCCAGCTCGAAGACGGCGGCGCGCGGCTCGTCTATCGCGGCGGCGACGGGACCGGCAAAGGCAAGGCCGACATCGCCGAGATCGCCCGCATCATGACCCGCGAGAACATTCCCTTTAACGGCATCGACACACGCGAATCGACGCTCGAGGACATTTTCGTCGGCCTGGTCCACGATGCCGAGCGCGGCAAGGTGGCGGCATGAACTTCCGCGGCGCCATCGCGATCCTGAAAAGCGAGCTGCATCGCTTCTTCCGCACGGTGTTCGGCTCGATCCTGTCGCCCGTGCTGACCACCTCGCTCTATATCGTGGTGTTCGGCGCGGCGATCGGCGGGCGGATGGACCCCGGCATGCTGGGCGGCGCATCGTACGGCGCGTTCATCGTGCCCGGGCTGATCATGCTCACGCTGCTGTCGGAAAGCACCAGCAACGCCAGCTTCGGCATCTACATGCCCAAATTCACCGGCGCGATTTACGAGCTGCTGTCGGCCCCGGTGGGCACGGCGGAAACGATCATCGGCTTCGTCGGCGCGGCGGCGATGAAGGCGCTGATCATCGCCGCGATCATCCTCGTCACCGCGCGGGTCTTCGTCGATTATTCGATCGCCCACCCGCTTTATGCGGTGGGCTACATCGTGCTGGTGGCAGCCGCCTTCGCGCTGTTCGGCTTTATCCTCGGCCTGTGGGCGGATGGGTTCGAGAAGCTGCAGATCGTGCCGATGCTGGTGCTGATGCCGCTGACCTTCCTCGGCGGCACGTTCTATTCGGTGCAGATGCTGCAGGAGCCGTGGCGCTCGGTCGCGCAGATCAATCCAATCTTCTACCTCGTCAACGGCTTGCGCTGGACTTTTACCGGCCATTCGGACGTCCCGATCGGCATCGCGCTCGGCTTTACCCTGGCGTTCCTGGTGCTGTGCGTGGCGGTGATCGGCTACATCTTCCGCACCGGCTGGCGGCTGCGCAGCTAGTTGTGGAGCTATTCAAGCTCCGTTCCTCCCGAGCCCTTCGGCAGGCTCAGGATGAACTGCCGACATTCTGTCTTCAGTCGAGGGACTAATTCGAGCGAAGCGAGAATCCTGACCCGAGCAGCCTCGCTGCGCTCGGCTTAGTCCCTCGACAAGCTCGGGAGGAACGGGTCTTAGGAACGGTCATGACCCGCTTCCAGTTCACCATCGACGCCACCGACGGCAAGGCGCGCGCCGGCCGCATCGCCATGCGCCGGGGCGAGATCCGAACGCCGGCGTTCATGCCGGTGGGCACCGCGGCCACGGTCAAAGCGATGAAGCCCGAAGCGGTTCGCTCAACCGGGGCCGACATCATCCTCGGAAATACCTATCATCTGATGCTGCGGCCCGGGGCGGAACGCATCGCACGGCTGGGCGGGCTGCACCGGTTCATGAACTGGGATCGCCCGATCCTCACCGACAGCGGCGGCTACCAGGTGATGAGCCTGTCCGAGCTGCGCAAGCTGAGCGAAGACGGAGTCGAGTTTCGCAGCCATCTCGACGGCTCGAAGCACCTGCTTACCCCCGAACGGTCGATGGAAGTCCAGCGCCTGCTCGGCGCCGACATCGTCATGGCGTTCGACGAATGTCCGCGCGCCGACCGCCCACGCGACGAGATCGCCCGGTCGATGGAGCTGTCGATGCGATGGGCCAAACGAAGCCGTGCCGCGTTCGATGCCGGCGGCGAGCATGCCGCGGGCGCGGCGCTGTTCGGCATCCAGCAGGGCGCGCTCGATGAGGAGCTGCGCCAGCACAGTGCGCAGGCGCTGATAGAGATCGGCTTCGACGGCTATGCCATCGGCGGCCTGGCGGTGGGCGAAGGGCAGCCGGCGATGTTCGCCACGCTCGATTTCGCCGCGCCGATGCTTCCCGAAGCGGCGCCGCGTTATCTGATGGGTGTCGGCAAGCCCGACGACCTCGTCGGCGCGGTCGAGCGGGGGGTCGACATGTTTGATTGCGTGCTGCCGACCCG
>JANOAH010000130.1:0-18575 GCA_031411075.1 Erythrobacteraceae bacterium | reverse complement strand
TCCTGGAAGGTGTCGGGCAGGCGCAGGGTGCGGATCTTGACCCCTGAATCGAGCAGGCCTTCGTCGCTCGCCAGGGTCAGCACGTGCGCGCCGAGGCCGCCGATGCTCGCTTCCTCGACCGTGACGACGACTTCGTGCGTCGTCATCAGGCGGCGGATCAGCGCGGTGTCGAGCGGCTTGGCGAAGCGCAAGTCGGCGACGGTGGTCGGAAGACCCTTGGCGTCGAGCTGGTCGGCGGCCTTGAGCGCTTCGGCGAGGCGGGTGCCGAGCGACAGGATCGCCACTTTCGACCCTTCGCGCACCACCCGGCCCTTGCCGATCTCGAGCGCTTCGAGCGTGGTCGGCAGCTCCACCCCGGTGCCGCTGCCGCGCGGATAGCGGAACGCGATTGGGCCGCTGTCATGTTGCGCGGCGGTATAGGTCATCAGCGCCAGTTCGGCTTCGTCCGCCGCGGCCATGACAACGAAATTGGGCAATGTGGCGAGGTAAGTGACATCGAAGCTGCCGGCATGGGTCGCCCCGTCGGCGCCGACCAGGCCGGCGCGGTCGATCGCGAAGCGCACCGGCAGATTCTGGATCGCCACGTCGTGCACCACCTGGTCGAACGCGCGCTGCAGGAAGGTCGAATAGATCGCGCAGAACGGCCGCATCCCTTGCGCGGCAAGGCCGGCGGCGAAGGTCACCCCGTGCTGTTCGGCGATGCCGACGTCGAACGCGCGCTCCGGATGCGCCTTGGCGAACCGATCGACCCCGGTGCCGCTCGGCATCGCCGCGGTGATCGCGCAGATGCGCGGATCGGTCTCGGCCAGTTTGGCCAGGGTATCGCCGAACACGTTCTGGTAGGCCGGTGGCCCGCCCGAGCTCTTCTTCTGTTCGCCGGTGATGACGTCGAACTTGACCACGCCGTGGTATTTGTCGGCGCTGTTTTCGGCCGGCGCGTAGCCCTTGCCTTTTTGGGTCACGACATGGACCAGGATCGGGCCCTCAACGCTGTCGCGAACATTCTCGAGCACAGGGATCAGGTGGTCGAGATTGTGCCCGTCGATCGGGCCGACGTAGTAGAAGCCCAATTCCTCGAACAGCGTCCCGCCGGTGACCATGCCGCGGGTGAATTCCTCGGCCTTCTCGAGGCCCGAGAACATTCGGCGGCTGATCTTCTTGGCGATCTTCTTGGTCAGGCTGCGCAGGCCGAGGTATTCGCTCGAAGACACCATCCGGGCGAGGTAGGCGGAAAGGCCGCCGACCGGCGGGGCGATCGACATGTCGTTGTCGTTGAGGATCACCACCAGCCGATTGCCGGCCTGTTCGGCGTTGTTCATCGCCTCATAGGCCATGCCCGCGCTCATCGCCCCGTCGCCGATCACCGCGATGCCCTTGCCGGGCGCATGGGTCAGCTTGTTGGCCACCGCAAAGCCGAGCGCGGCGGAGATCGAGGTGCTCGAATGCGCGGCGCCGAACGGGTCGTATTCGCTTTCGCTGCGCTTGGTGAAGCCGCTGAGGCCGCCGCCCTGGCGCAGCGTGCGGATGCGGCCGCGCCGCCCGGTCAGGATCTTGTGCGGATAGGCCTGGTGGCCGACGTCCCACACCAGCCGATCGCGCGGAGTATCGAACACATAGTGGATCGCCACCGTCAGCTCGACCACGCCGAGGCCCGAGCCGAGATGCCCGCCAGTAGTGCCGACGGTATCGATCATCTCGGCGCGCAGCTCGTCCGCCAGCTGGCGCAATTGCCCGCGTTGGAGCAGGCGCAGCTCGACAGGCGTGGGCACGGTATCGAGCAGCGGGGTCTCCAGCGTCATGGCCGCGGGCTTACACGCGCCAATCCGGCCTGTCGATGAACGCGCGGTGAGGTTTTGCTGAGCAATCGCTAACCGGCGCACTCGTCGCAGATGCCACGCAGCTCGATCACCGGGCGGACGTTGGAGAAGCCGGCCTGGCCGCCCGCCTCGCGCAGCGCGCCGGTCAGCCGGTCATCGTCGATATGCGTGGCCTGGCCGCAATCGTCGCATATCAGGAAGATGCAATCGTGCCGGCAGCCGGGGTGGGTGTTGGCGAGATAGGCGTTGGCGCTTTCGACCCGGTTGGCGAGGTTGGTGCGCACGAACAGGTCGAGGATGCGATAGACGCTGTTGGCCGCCACGCGCTTGCCGCGCCGCGCGCCGACCGCTTCGGCAATGTCGTAGGCGGAGGCCGGACGACCCTGTGCGGCGAGCGCTTCGAACACGTCGGCGCGCATTGCGGTCCACTGTTCGCCCGCGGCGGTGAGCACACCGGCGGCTTCCTCGACCAATTGGTCGCCCGAATGTTCGTGATGCGCGTGTCCGGCCATGGCGCCGATATAAGGCTCAGCCGGCGAGGAAGCTAGCGCTCCACATGGTGGGGAACATTTGCCGGAAATTCGCCACCTTGGGCGCATCCCACTGGCGGATGTAGGGATGCGTCGGGTTCTTCTTGGCGAAATCCTGGTGATAGGCCTCGGCCGCGTAGAAGCGCCCGGTTTCGAGCCGCACCACGATCGGATCGTTCCACACCCGGCTGGCGCGCATTTGCGCGAGGTAAGCGGTGGCGACCTGGCGCTGTTCGGCCGATTGGGGGAAGATCGCGGCGCGATACTGGGTGCCGTGATCGGGGCCCTGGGCGTTGAGCAGAGTCGGATCGGCGACCACCGAGAACAGCACGCGCAGGAGCTGGTCATAACGCACGACGGCCGGATCGTAGGTCACGCGGACCACTTCGGCATGGCCGGTGCGGCCTGCAGAAACCTGCTCGTAGCTGGGATCGGCGACGCTGCCGCCGGCATAGCCCGAAACCGCGCTCTTGACGCCCTTGGTGTGGCTGAACACCGCCTCGACACCCCAGAAGCAGCCGCCGGCGAACAGCGCGGTTTTGAGCGCACCGGTTTCGCGCGCGGCGCGGGTGGCGGCAGGCGCGTTGTAAGTGACTTCGGCGGCAGCGACCGACGAGCAGGCGGCGAGCGCCAGCGCGGCAGCGGCGATCAACGCGCGCGGCAGGTTCATGACAGCTGCGGAACGATATGTACCGCCATTACCGCTGCGGCGATGCCAAAGCCGGCCAGGAACGAGCGAAAGAAGTCTGCTGTGAAGAGGCCCATGGCTCTTTTCCGATTGTCTGCCTGAGTGTTGCATCGGACCTATCCCGCTGGCGGTTGAAAGACTCTGAACGGGCCTGTTGGCCGGCATTCATGTAGGCATGGATAATCCTACGCCAATGACTTTAGGCGCGAAAGTGGGCTGTATTGCGGCCGGTCTCTCGCTCGCACTGGCGTGTTGCGCGGCCGCGCCCGAAGCGCCCGTAACGGCTGAAACCTTGCCGTCGCTCTCCGCCGCGCCGGCCCGGGCCGAGGACGACGGCAACTACCGGGCGCGCATCGATCCGCTTGGCGGACAATGGCAGATCGCCACCATCGGCACCGCCGATATGACCCGCCACAAGGCTTGGATCGGCTTCTCCGACGGCGGCTTTCTCAACCACGGCGCCGGCTGCGGCGGCGGCTATCCGGCGTTTTACAAGCTCGACGGGGCGCGCCTGAGGGTCACGCGGATCGAGGCCGTTCGGATCGGCCCGTGCAAGCCGTCGCAAGACCTGGCGAGCGCGCCGCAGGCGGTGCGCGACGCTGCGATCGCCAGCGAGCGGACGCTGGCTGCGTTCGTCGACGCGCTGGCCGGCTGGCGCAAGATCGACGCCGATACGCTCGAACTGACCGCCCGCGACGGGCGCGTCGCGCGGCTGACGCGGCCGGTCGAACCGCATCCCGACTTGGCCGGGCGTTGGCTGATCGAGCGGATCGGCGGCGCGCCGTTCGCGACCGAACGCCGACCGGCCGTGCTGACCATCGCCATGGGCTCGATCGGCGCGCAGGGCGATTGCAACAGCTTCGGGACCGAATTTTCACGGCCCGCGCCGGGCCGCCTGGCGATGGCCGGACCGATCGTTTCGACCCTGATCGGCTGCGCCCCCGAGGATCAGGCCGAGGACGGGCTGATGGCCCGCGCGATCACCGGGGCGACCGGCTATCAGCTCGACGGCGAGCGCCTCATGCTGACCGGCGGGCCGGGTATGGAGCTGCGCCGTCCGCCGCCGCCCAATCGACGCCTCGCGGGCCAATACGAGGCCTGCGGCAACACCCCGCTCGGCGCTTACACCGAAGGCGCGGTGACGCTGGATTTCGGCCGGGACACGATCCGCGACAATGCCGGCTGCACCGCGCGCTATCGGGCCGATGGGCCGGACCTCACGCTCGAACTCGATGCCAGCGCCGCCTGTGCCGCGACCTCGCCGCCGTTCGTGCCGGGGCAGCCGGTCGGGGTCGGCGGCACGATCTCGCCGCTGGCGGTGATGCGCCCCGATGGCTTCGCCTTCACCGACGAGGGGCAATTGCTGTTGCGCGCCGGACGCGGCACGCTGACGCTGTGCCGCAAGGGCGATCCGCCAGCGTTCGGCAGCGGCTAGCGGCGCTCGGCGTCCTCGGAACACCAGGCCAGCACGCGGCGATAATCGGCGGCCTGATGGCGCACTGCCGGACTAAGCGCGGCGGCGGTCATGCGGCGGATGCGATCAGCCAGCCAGGCACGGTAGCCTTCGCTTTCGACCGCATCGCTGTCCGGCCCCGAGATCGCTGGCCGCCGTCGGAGCTTGTGCGCGGCGCTTCGCCAGAGATGTCCTGCAGACAGTGAGGCTCCAACATCGGCAAAGAACTGCGCTTCGCGGCACGTGCCGAGGTCCTGCACCATCAGCCGGGCGGCCGTGTCGATCACCGCTTGCGGCACCGGATAGTCGCAGCCACTTTCGGCCAGCAGACCGGGCCGCGCCAGCCGGTCGGTCACCGCCAGCAGCAGCGCGGCGTGGCGCAGCCAGCCTCCGCTGCGCGCTTCGGCAAGCAGCGCGGGCCAGTCGAGCGTCTCGCGCTCGACCAGCGCGGCGAGATCGAGCGCGGCGAGCGCGCCGCAATCGAACCGCCCCTCGACCGCGGCGTGGACCGCGAGGTGCGCGAACAGGTCGGGCGCGGCGGGATAGCGCACCGGATCGTCGGCGGCGCGGATGTGCGCGCGCGCCAGCAGCCCGGCATCGCGGGGGGTAGGACCGTCGAGCGGCCAGCAGCGCACGTGCAGCTCGACCACGGTGCCGCTGGGGCTGGCGAGCTGCGGCAGGTGCTTGGCCGCCGCCAGCGTCTGCGCCAGCCCGGCCTCGAACGGACGCACACGGGTGTATCCGGCGTTTTGCAGCAGCGCGTAGCCGCGTTCGGCATGCTCGGGCGCGACCAGCACGTCGAGGTCGTTCATCGGCCTGAGCTCGGGCGCCGGATAGCCGTACCACGCGAACCACGGCCCCTTGAGCGCGGCGTAAGCCACGCCCGCGCCCTCGAGCAACGCGGCGATGGCGCGCAAGTCGCCGCGCTGGTGCAGCGCCTCGAACGCGGCCAGCCGCCGCGCGTCTTGCCAGGTGGTGAGGATCGCCGGCGGGATTGCGCTTGCGTCGTCGCCCCAACGGTGCGCCAGCCACGGCCGCAGCTTGTGATCGGCCGCGAGGGCATCGATCCGCTGCCAGTCAGCCGCGTCAAGTTCGGCCAGATCGCCCGGTTGCCCGAACGTCAGCGCGAGCAGGATCTGCGCGTGATCGGGGCGCTGCGCCATCGCGGCCCCGGTTCCGCTAGTTGCCGGGGACGTTGAACGTTCCGCTCACCCGGCCGCCGCTCTGCCCCTGCGCGCCGCCGCCGTCGACGCTGGAGAGGCCCGAGTTGAGATCGATCGTCAGCCGCCCGCCGTTGAGCGTATCGCCGCCGCGGTTGAGGCCGACTCCGCCGGCGAGCACGATCACCCGGCGGTTGAAGTCATAGACCCCGGCGTTGCCGCGCGCGGTCTCGTTGCCGCGGGTTACCGTGACGCCGCCGGTGGCGTCGATGCGCTGGATCTTGAGGCTGCCGGCATCGGTGTACGACACCGTGGTGCGCGCCGCGGTGAGCCTGAGGTCGCCCTGGGTGATGACCACGTCGCCCGACAGCACCACGCGGTTCTGTCGGTCCTGCAGCTCGATCCGGTCGGCGGCGTAGTTGACCGGCTGGTTTGAATTGAACCCGGCGATCGCCTGCGCGGCGGCCAGCGAACCGAACCCGAGCGTGACCAGCGCCGCGGCAACGTAGGCGGCGGCGAACGAGCGGGCGGCGGTGCGCAGCGTGGGGGCCATGGCGGGCATTCCTACTCGGTCGGCGCGGCGGGGCAAGAGGATCATCGCGGCATCCGCATCCGGCCCGGCACCATGCGCAGCCGCGCCTGGCCGACGAGCGCGATCGTCCGAGCCTCGAGATCGGCGCGGATCGAGTTGGCCGAGAACGTTCCCGCCGGAATCGCCCCGTCGACCCCGCCGGAGCCGATGACCAGCTTGTTGGGCAGATCGACGCTGACATTGCGTACCGCCATGCGATAGCCGTCGGCTGCGGCGAAGCGGACCACGCCGTCGGCCGCGACCAGCTGGTCGTCGATATTGTAGCGGCCGGCCGGGGCCAGCAGCACCGCCGGGCCTTCGGGCAATTGCAGCCGCGCGGTCAGGTCCTTCAGCTCGACCACCGGCACGCTGGCGCTGCGCTGCAGCGCCTCACCCGCGGTGAGCGAAAACGCCTGCCCCTTGGCATCGCGGCCGCGGTACATCGCGCTGTCGACGCGCAGCCGATCGTTGGCGACATCGACCTTGTTGCGATCGAGCAGGAAGCTGACTTCGCCCCGCGGGCTGAGCGGGGTGATCAGCATCGTTGCGGCGATCGCCCCGACCAGCGCCGGCAGCGCCACAGCGAGCAGCTTGACCGCCTTGTCGAGGGGGCTGCCCGGCGCGGCACTGCTGCGGCGCTTGTCGCGGATCTGGTCGGCTTGCTGGCTCATGCGCTTATGGCGGGCCTGGGGCGCTTAATCGTGGCTGAAGATGTCGCGATCGGCCCAGCCGGCGAGATCGAGCCGGGCGCGCACCGGCAGGAAGTCGAAACAGGCGCGGGCCATTTCCAGCCGCCCTTCGCGCGCCAGTCGCGCCTCGAACACCGCCACCATGCGGTGGAGATAACGCACGTCGGAGGCGGCGTATTCGCGCTGTGCATCGCTCAGCTCGGGCGCGCCCCAGTCGCTTGATTGCTGGGTCTTCGACATGTCGATGCCGAGCAGCTCGCGGACCAGCTCCTTCAATCCGTGGCGATCGGTATAGGTACGGGTCAGCTTGCTGGCGATCTTGGTGCAGAACAGCGGCGCGGCGGTGACGCCAAGGTAGTGTTCGATCGCGGCAAGATCGAAACGAGCGAAGTGGAACAGCTTGGTGCGCGCCGGATCGGCCAGCGCGGCGCGCAAGTTCGGCGCGGCATACGTGCTGTTCGGGCCGAACCGGACCAGGTGCTCGTCGCCGCCGCCGTCGCTGATCTGCACCAGGCACAGGCGATCGCGCGCGGTGACCAAGCCCATCGTTTCGGTGTCGACGGCGACCGGGCCCGGCGCCAGCGCGCCTTCGGGCAGGTCTTCTTCGTGGAAATGCACGGCCATGGGCCAGCGCCTTAGGCGGATTGCCGATTGAGGGGAAGGGGCGGTAGGCTGCCTCCCGATGCACGATTTGGTCCCCGAGAGCTGGCGCGCGGCGCTCGCCCCCGCACTCGAAGCGCCGCCCGCGCGGCGGCTCGGCGGCTGGCTGGCGCAAAAGGAGGCGGGCGGAAAAGTGGTCTATCCACCTCGCGGCAGCCGGCTGCGCGCGTTCGAGTTGACCCCGCTCGACCAGGTCAAGGTCGTGATCCTCGGCCAGGACCCGTACCACGGCCCGGGGCAAGCGCATGGGCTGAGCTTCTCGGTGCCCGAGGGCGTCGCGGTGCCGCCGTCGCTGGCCAATATCTACAAGGAGCTCGAGGCCGACCTCGGCGTGCCGCGGCGCGCTAGCGGCAACTTGGAAAGCTGGGCGCGGCAGGGCGTGCTGCTGTTGAACAATGCGCTGACGGTGGAAGCGGGCCGCGCCGGCAGCCACGCCGGGCAAGGCTGGGAAGCAGTGACCGACGCGGCGGTGGCGGCGGTTGCGGCGCGGAGCGAGCCCAGCGTTTTCATCCTGTGGGGGAACCACGCCAAGAGCAAGGCGGCCAGGGTTCCCGGCCTCGGCCCGGGTAGCCATCATCTGGTGCTGACCTCGCCGCACCCCAGCCCGCTGTCGGCCTACGCGGGTTTCTTCGGCTCGAAACCATTCAGCCGGGCCAATGCGTTCCTCGAAGCGCAGGGACGCGGGCCGATCGACTGGGGTCAGGCCTCCAATCCCATCCATTCGTAGGCGCTCGTCTCCGGCCCGCTTTCGTTGATCGTGGTGCGGCGCATGTCGCGGCGCCAGGCGTTCGAGAGCAGCGGGGTGGCCGCGTGCATTGTGCAGCGGTTGTCCCAGATCACCAGGTCATGCCGGCGCCAGTGATGGCGGAACACGTACCTGTCCTGCGTGGCTTGAGCGTAGAGCGCCTCGACCAGCGCGGCACCTTCGTCCGCGTCCATGCCGACCACGCCGGTGCAGTGTCCGCCGACGTAGAGCGCCTTGCGGCCATAGGGCATGCTCCTGACCAGCGGGTGATCGACCCGATCGAACGGGATGATCTTGCGCATTTCGGGCGTGATCTCGCCCTGCAATCCGGCGCGGCGGCGGCCTTCCCAGAAATCGTGCACGCCCACCAGCGCCTCGACCCGCGCCTTCATCGCGTCGGACAAGTCGTCGTAGGCGGCGCGGGCATCGATGAACAAGGTATCGCCGCCGGCAGTGGGCGGGGGCGTTTCGTGGCCCAGGAGCAACGACCATTTGGTCGGCATGGCATGGAACGAGCTGTCGGTGTGAAACCGCTCGGCCCCCTGCGCCAGCTTGTACCCTTCGGAACCATAGGGAATGATCTCGCCGTCGTGATCGAGATTGCCGGCGTAGAACAGCGCCGGATCGATCGCGCGCTTGCCCACCGGGCGCGCCGCGCCGGGGACACGGCTGGGCAGCTCGAGCGGGCCGAACGCGCGAGAAAAGCGTTTGTGTTGCTCGTCCGAAATATCGGCATCGCGCACCACCAGCACGCCGTAGCGCGCCATCGCCGTCTCGACCGTCTCGACCAGATCGGGTGTCGGCGGTTGTGTCAGGTCGGCGCCGACGAGCTCGGCGGCGAACAGCGGGTGCAGTGGGCGGACCTCCATGCCGGCCTTAGCGCGGCAACTCGGTCGCGCCCATCAGCGCCAGTTCGACTGCGCGCGCCGCCTGGCGGCCTTCGCGGATCGCCCAGACGATCAGCGACTGGCCGCGGCGCATGTCGCCGCAGGCGAAAATCGCCGGGTCCGAGGTGGTGTAGTCGAGCGTCGAGGCGGCGACATTGCCACGCGCGTCGAGCGTGACGTCGGCCTGGGCGAGCAAGCCGGATTTCTTCGGCCCGACGAAACCCATCGCGAGCAGGATCAGGTCGGCGGGAATGATGAATTCACTGCCCGGCACTTCGCCCAGCTTGCCGTCCGCCCAATCGGCGCGGACGCATTCGAGCCCGGTGACCTGGCCGTTTTCGCCGATCACCCGCTTGGTCAACACCGCCCAATCACGGTCAACGCCTTCTTCGTGGCTCGACGAGGTGCGCAGCTTCATTGGCCAGTTCGGCCAGGTCAGCGCCTTATCTTCCTTCTCGGGCGGCTGCGGCATGATTTCGATCTGGGTCACGCTGGTCGCGCCCTGGCGATTGCTGGTGCCGACGCAGTCGCTGCCGGTATCGCCGCCGCCGATCACGATCACCCGCTTGCCGGTCGCGGTCAGCGTGCCGCGCGGTGCGGCGCGGGTTTCGTCATCGCCGGCGACGCGCTTGTTCTGCTGGGTGAGGAATTCCATCGCCAGCCGCACGCCGGGCATTTCGGCGCCCGGGATGTCGAGCGGGCGCGCATCTTCGGCTCCGCCGGCCAGCACCACGGCGTCGAAGTTTTCCTTGAGCGACTTGAGCGACACGTCGACCCCGACTTCGGTCGAGGTTTTGAAGCTCACCCCTTCGGCCTCCATCTGCACCGCACGGCGGTTGATCAGATGCTTTTCCATCTTGAAGTCGGGGATGCCGTAACGCAGCAACCCGCCGACCCGGTCGGCCTTTTCGAACACCGTCACCGCATGCCCGGCGCGCGCCAGTTGCTGCGCGCAGGCGAGGCCGGCGGGGCCCGAGCCGACCACCGCCACGCTGCGGCCGGTCTTTTCGGCCGGCGGCTGCGGCACGATCCAGCCTTCGTTCCAGCCGCGATCGGCGATTGCGCATTCGATCGATTTGATCGTTACCGGTTGGTCGATGATGTTGAGCGTGCAGCTCGCCTCGCACGGTGCGGGGCAGACGCGACCGGTGAATTCGGGGAAATTGTTGGTCGAATGGAGGTTCGCCAGCGCCTCGCGCCAGTCGCCCGAATAGACAAGGTCGTTCCAGTCCGGGATCATGTTGTTCACCGGACAGCCGTTATGACAGTAGGGAATGCCGCAATTCATGCACCGCGCGGCCTGGTTCTTCAGCCCGTCCTCGCTGTGCGGCACGATAAATTCGCGGTAGTGGCCGAGGCGCTCCTTGGGGTCCGCATAGCTGCGGTCCTTGCGTTCGATTTCGAGGAAGCCGGTGTCCTTGCCCATCGCTGTTACTCCGCCGCGACCGTGGCGGCGTGGTCGCGCTCGGCTTCGAGCTGCTTGAGCGCGGCGGCGTAATCGCGCGGCATGACCTTGACGAATTTGCCAAGCGCCGCGTCCCAGTCGTCGAGCAGAGCCCGGGCGCGCCTGGAGCCGGTGTGGAGCTTGTGGCGTTCGACCAGGATGCGCAGCCGCTCGGCATCGTGGCGCAGCATGTCGCCCATGCCCGCGTCCTCGACGCTGCGGCCGCGCTGTTGCGGCCGGCCCCCAAACGGTTCTGGGCCTTCCTCCTCATCCGCCTCGGCGGCGATCGGGGTCAGCTCGACTTGCGCGGTGTTGCACAGCTGCGCGAACACGCCGTCGGCGTCATAGACATAGGCGACCCCGCCGCTCATCCCCGCGGCGAAGTTGCGGCCGGTCTTGCCCAGCACCACCACCACGCCGCCGGTCATGTACTCGCAGCCATGGTCGCCGGTGCCCTCGACCACCGCGACGGCGCCCGAATTGCGCACCGCGAAGCGTTCGCCCGCCACGCCGGCGAAATAGGCCTCTCCGGCGATCGCGCCGTAAAGCACGGTGTTGCCGACGATGATGTTGGCGGCTGGATCGCGCTCGACATGCGCCGGCGGGCGCACGATTACCCGGCCGCCCGACAGGCCCTTGCCGACATAGTCGTTGGCATCGCCGGTAAGGTCGAGCGTGACGCCGTGCACCGCCCAGGCACCGAAGCTCTGCCCGGCGACGCCGGTGAAGCTGACGCGCAGCTGATCGGGCTTCAACCCGGCATGGCCGTACGTGCGGGCGATCTCGCCCGACAGCATCGCGCCGACCGTGCGGTTGACGTTGCGCACCGTGCGTTCGAGCACCACCGTCTCGCCCTGTTCGATCGCGGGCATGGCCGCGGCGATCAGCTCGTTGTCGAGCGCAGCGCCGAGACCGTGGTCCTGCGCGCCGGTCTGATGGTATGCCGCGCCATCGGCCAGCGGCACCTGGAACAGCAGCCGCGACAGGTCGATGCCTTCGGTCTTCCAGTGATCGAGCGCCGGCTTCATGTCGATCCGGTCGACCCGGCCGATCATCTCGGCGACCGTGGCAAAGCCCATTTCGGCCATGATCGAGCGCAGTTCCTCGGCGACGAAGAAGAAGTAATTGATCACATGTTCGGGCTGGCCGGTGAAGCGCGCGCGCAGCACCGGGTTTTGCGTCGCCACGCCTACCGGGCAGGTGTTGAGGTGGCACTTGCGCATCATGATGCACCCGGCGGCGATCAGCGGCGCGGTGGCGAAGCCGAATTCGTCGGCGCCGAGCAGCGCGCCGATGGCGACGTCACGCCCGGTCCTCAGGCCGCCATCCACTTGCACCGCGATGCGGCTGCGCAAATCGTTGAGAAGCAGTGTCTGCTGCGTTTCGGCCAGGCCGATTTCCCACGGGCTACCGGCGTGGGTCAGGCTGGTCAGCGGGCTGGCGCCGGTGCCGCCTTCGTAGCCCGAGATGGTGACATGGTCGGCCTTGCACTTGCTGACCCCGGCAGCGACGGTGCCGACGCCGACTTCGCTGACCAGCTTGACCGAAATGCGCGCCTGGCCGTTGACGTTCTTCAAATCGTGAATCAGCTGCGCCAGATCCTCGATCGAATAGATGTCGTGGTGCGGCGGCGGCGAAATCAGCCCGACGCCGGGCGTGGCATGACGCACCTTGCCGATGGTCTTGTCGACCTTGTGGCCGGGCAATTGCCCGCCTTCGCCGGGCTTGGCGCCTTGCGCCATCTTGATCTGGATGTCGTCCGAATTGACCAGGTATTCGGCAGTCACGCCGAACCGGCCCGAAGCGACCTGCTTGATCGCCGACCGCATCGAATCACCGTTATCCATCGGCACGAAGCGATCGGCCTCTTCCCCGCCTTCGCCGGTGTTCGAGCGGCCGCCGATACGGTTCATGGCGATCGCCAGCGTGGTGTGCGCCTCGCGGCTGATCGAGCCGAAGCTCATCGCGCCGGTGGCGAAGCGCTTGACGATGTCCTCGGCGCTTTCGACCTGATCGAGCGGCAGCGGCGTGTCCGCCTGCTTCAGCTCCATCAGCCCGCGGATCGTCAGCAGCCGTTCGGATTGTTCGTTCACCGACTTGGCGAATTCGGCGTAGTTGTCCCAGTTGTTGCCGCGCACGGCGTGCTGCAGGGCGGCTACGTTGCCCGGGGTCCAGGCGTGCTCTTCGCCGCGCAGGCGGTACTGATAGATGCCGCCGACATCGAGCATCGAGGCATAGATCGGGCTGTCGCCGTAAGCCGCGGCGTGGCGGCGCACCGCCTCTTCCGCCACTTGGGCGAGGCCAATGCCTTCAATCGTCGTCGCGGTTCCAGTGAAGTACTTGTCGACGAAGGCGCTCGAAAGGCCGACCGCGTCGAAGATCTGCGCCCCGCAGTATGACTGGTAGGTCGAGATGCCCATCTTGGACATGACCTTCATCAGCCCCTTGCCGAGCGCCTTGATGTAATTATTGCGCACTTGCGCCGGATCGAGATCGGGCAGCTTTTCGGCGCGGATCGCCTCGAGCGTTTCGAACGCCAGGTACGGGTTGACCGCTTCGGCGCCGTAGCCGGCGAGCGCGCACATATGGTGCACCTCGCGCGCCTCGCCGGTCTCGACCACCAGGCCGGTCTGCATGCGCAAGCCCTGGCGGACGAGGTGGTGATGCACCGCCGCGGTCGCCAGCAGCGCCGGCATGGCGATGCGATCGGGCCCCTGCGCGCGGTCGCTGAGGATCAGGATGTTCTTGTCCTGCAGCACCGCCTCGGTCGCCGCCCAGCACATCTCCTTGATCGCCATCTCGAGGCCGTCAGCGCCGCTGGAGGCGTCCCAGGTCATGTCGATGGTGCCGGTGCGGAACGCGCCGTCGAGCGCGGTTTCGACCGAGCGGATGCGCTCGACATCCTTGTTGGTGAGGATCGGCTGGTCGACTTCGAGCCGCTTGTGCGTGCCCGCCTCGCGGCCGAGCAGGTTGGGGCGCGGGCCGATCATGCTGGTCAGGCTCATCACCAAGGCCTCGCGGATCGGGTCGATCGGCGGGTTGGTGACCTGGGCGAAGTTCTGCTTGAAGTAATCGTACAGCAGCCGCGGGCGGCGGCTGAGCACCGCGATCGGCGTGTCGGTGCCCATCGAACCGATCGGATCGTCGGCGGTGACCGCCATCGGCTCCAGGAACTTGGCGACGTCTTCCTGGGTGTAGCCGAACGCCTGCTGGCGATCGAGCAGACTTGCCGTCTCCTCCGGAATCGCCGCCGCGTCGCTCTCGATCGCGTCGAGATCGCGCAGCTTGTATTGCGCCTTGTCGAGCCAGTCCTGATAGGGCTTGGCGGCGGCGAGCTCGGCCTTGAGCTCTTCGTCCTCGACGATGCGGCCCTGTTCGAGGTCGATCAGCAGCATCTTGCCCGGCTGCAGCCGCCATTTGCGGACGATGTCGTCCTCGCGAAACGGCAGCACCCCGCTTTCGGAGGCGAGGCAGACGAGATCGTCGCGAGTGACGCAGAAGCGCGCGGGCCGCAGGCCATTGCGGTCGAGCGTGGCGGCGATCTGGCGGCCGTCGGTGAAAGCGACCGCGGCCGGGCCGTCCCACGGCTCCATCAGCGCGGCGTGGTATTCATAGAACGCGCGGCGCGCGGGATCCATCAGCGGGTTGCCGGCCCAGGCTTCGGGGATCAGCATCATCATCGCATGGGCGAGGCTGTAGCCGCCGAGCAGCAGCAGCTCGAGCGCGTTGTCGAGGCAGGCGGTGTCCGACTGGCCGTGCGGGATGATCGGCCACAGCTTGTCGAGATCGGGGCCGAGCAGCGGCGATTCCATCGTCCGCCGGCGCGCGTTCATCCAGTTGACGTTGCCGCGCACGGTGTTGATCTCGCCGTTGTGGGCGATCAGCCGATAGGGGTGCGCGAGCTTCCAACTGGGGAAGGTGTTGGTCGAAAAGCGCTGATGGACGAGGCCGAGCGCGCTTTCGCACTGGGGATCGCGCAAGTCATCGTAGAAGCTGCCGACCTGGGTGGCCAGCAGCAGGCCCTTGTAGACCACGGTGCGGCTGGAGAAGCTCGGCATGTAGAGCTGGGTGATCTCGGGCAGCGCCATCTTTGCGGCGAGTTCGGCCAGCGGGTTCTGGGTTTGCTTGCGGATCACGATCAGCTTGCGCTCGAACGCGTCCTGATCGGCGCAGTTGTCGCCGCGGGCGACGAAGCACTGGCGGATGCACGGCATCGAGGCGAGCACCGCCTCGCCCAGGCCGTCCCGCGTGGTCGGCACGTCGCGCCAACCGATCAGGCGCTGGCCTTCCTTGGCGATGAATTTTTCGAACTGGCCGGCAATGAAGTCGCGCGCTTCTTCGTGCTGGGGAAGGAAGCACATCGCCACGGCGTAGTCGCCAGCCGGCGGCAAGGTCAGCCCGGCGCCGATCGCCCAGCTGCGGTACAGCGGATCGGGGATTTGCAGCAGGATGCCGGCGCCGTCGCCGAGCAGCGGATCGGCCCCGACCGCGCCGCGGTGATCGAGATTGGCGAGGATCTCGAGCGCCTGGGTGACGATACCGTGCGATTTCGCGCCCTTGATATGGGCGACAAAGCCCACCCCGCACGAATCATGCTCGTTGCGCGGATCGTAGAGACCCTGGGGTGGCGGAATTGCGTTCACCTGCCTTAGCGTTCCTGTTGCGGGCCGGGGCCGTGCTCCGCCGCAGCCCTTTCGCGACAAAAGGGGCGGCTGCGGGGCGCGAATCACCCGGCACGATGTGCCTCTAATTGTCGCGAGGCTTTTTCATGCCGCGCTGCAACAGATTTGGCAAGGTTCGCGTCCCCACGCCACAAAATTGCGCGTGGGGCGTCAGTAGCGCAATTTTAGGTCAGAGGCTCAAAAGCCGCTACCAACCTTGCGCAGCGAGGCGAGCGCAGCGCGGAGCGCGGCGTCGGCCTCGGCTCCGGCGGGGGCCGGCGTTCCCGCCGCAGGCTCGGTGCGCCCGGGCGGATCGAACAGCCGCTGGCCGTTGGTGGTCACCGGAATGGCGAAGCTTTCACGCCGCTCCTGGCCCGGGAACACCACCGTCGGTTCGGGCAGGTCGGGCGCGCCGGCGGGCTCGTCGATGCGCACGAACTCGCTGTGCGGCGCGCCGAACGGATTGCGCATCGCCAGGAGCGAACTGTACTCGCTGCTTTCGGCCGCGGCGTCGGCGTCGTCATCGGCCTCGGGCTGTTCGTCGATCGGTTGGGCAAAGGCCGGCGCGGCCGCCGCCTGGCGGCGCAGCGGCAAGCTAAAATCGGGTACCGCGTCATCCTCGTCGCTATCGTCGAGCGGTTGCAGCGCGCGCAGGAAATGCGGCGTAGCGACCGCCACAGGAGCAGCGGCGATTGCCTCTTCGCTCGCCTCGTCAGCGGGGGCGGCGGCGAAGGGATCAGGCGTCGCTGCGTTGGGCGCGCCGCCGCCGAAATAGGCGGCCATGGCCTCGGCGGCTTCTTGCGCCGGGGCGGCTTCGAACGGTTCTGGAACGGCGGGTGCGGCAGCCACCGGCGCGGTGGCTGCGGCCGCGCGCGCCTCGCGGTGGCGCTCGAGCGATGCGCCGAGGCGCTGGGCGAGCTGCACCAGCCCGAGATCGGCAAGCGGCGCGCTGATCCAGTCGACCGGTTTGCCCGGCTCGACCGCCACCAGGGCGGGTGCCTGATCGATTGCTTCCTCGACGTTGGCGATCGCCGGTTCGACCTCGGCCTCGATTTCGGCGTCGCTCAAGTCGGTTCCTTCGATCCGCCGGGCGAGCGACGGCGCGGCGAACGGCAGCGGCTCGAGCCCGCGCGGACCGGCCAGGTGCTTGAAACGATCCGCCGGCTCGACCGCCTCGATTTCGGGTTCGGCAAGCGGCTGGAACACCTGGCGTTCGGTCATCTCTTCTTCCTGCTCGGGTTCGTCTGCAAATAGGTCGGCCGCAGCCAATTCGTGCGCGGGTTCATCGCCCGGCGCTGGGGCCCCGTCGTCGGCCGGGGTATCGAGCTCGAGCGGTTCGTCGTAAGCCAGCGGCTCGGCGGCGGGATCTTCACCCGGCAGCGGCGCGCGGTAGAGGAAATCGCTCGGCCGGTCGTCCTCGCTGATCGCCAGCGCGCGGCGGCGGTTGATCGGCAGGCTCTCGCCGTTGACGACCTTTTCGGCCGACAGCTCGTCGTTGACGCTGAGCGGCCGGCGCGAGCCTTCGGCCAGTTTGGCGATGCGCGATTGCGCCTGGGGCGTGTGTGCGGCGGCGACGCGGCGCGCGACGACGAGGCCGAGCAGCGCGCCCGCCACCGCGGCCGCCAGCGCGATCAGCGAACGCGCGGTGAAGCCGAGCGGCGGCGCCGCGGCGGGCACCCATGCGGCAAGGCCGGTGGCATCGACCACCCGGTCGAGCAAAGCCGCCGGCAGCACCAGGCTGCCGATGCCGAGCAGAGCCGAAAACCACAGCGCGACCACGGCGGGAAACGCCGGATGCACGCTGATCGGCAGCCGGGCCGGCGCGGAACTGTCATCGTAAGCGATACTGGCCACCCCGTGCCCCTGTCTTGCTTCGTCGCTCGTCCCGGATCCGCGTCAGGCGGCGGCCGGGAAACGGCCTTCGCGCCGGTCTAGCAGCGCTTGGTAAACGTCCCGATAACGACGAACATTGCGCGCCCAGTCGTGGCGGGCGGCGACATGGGCGCGGGCGCAATCGCGCATCGCCGGCCAGGTTTCGGGGCGCGCCAAGAGCTCGCCCAGCGCGGCGGCGCAGGCGGCGGGATCGTCGGGCGCGAACAGTGTGCCGGTTAGGCCGTCGGTGATCAGTTGGCGGTGCCCGCCGACCGCCGAGGCGGCGACCAGTTTGCCTTCGGCCATCGCTTCGAGGGGTTTCAACGGCGTGACCAGATCAGTCAGGCGGCAGGCCTTGCGCGGATAGGCCATGACATCGCACAGCGAGTAGTACCGCGCGACCTCGCCGTGCGGTACGCGGCCGACGAAGCGGATCGCGTGGGCGGCGCTCGACGCTTCTGCCTGCGCCCTTAACGCGTCTTCGCGCGGGCCGCCGCCGACCAGCAGCAACTGCGCGTCGGGGCGGCGTTCGAGCAACAGCGGCAGCGATGAAATCAGGTCATCGAGGCCCTCATAATCATAGAAACTGCCGATGAAACCGATGACTGGCCCGTGATCGAGGCCGAGTTCTTCGGCCAACGCCGCGTCGCGCGAAGGGGGATCGCCGAACAGCGTCAGATCGACTCCGTTGGGCATCACGCCGATCTTGCCGGCAGGAAAGCCGCGCACGATCAGATCGTCGCGCAGCCCCTGGCAGATGGTCATCACCGCATCGGCGCCGCGCACGACCCGGTTTTCGAGCGCGCGGGTCAGGCGATAGCGGATCGAACCGGTCTGGCCGGTGCCGTTGCCGACCGCGGCGTCTTCCCAGAAGGCGCGGATCTCGTAGACCAGTGGCAACCCGTGGCGGCGGGCTGCGCGCAACCCGGCCATGCCGCACAGCGCCGGCGAATGCGCGTGGATCACATCCGGGCGCCAGGCGCCGACCATCGCTGCGATCGAATCGGTCAGCGCGGCGATTTCGCCCCATTCGCGCAAGCCACCGGGTCCGGCCGGCGCACCGGGAGTGCGCTCGAAATCGATCCCATCGATGGTTTCGCGCGCGGGCCCCTCGGCGCTGTGGCGCAACCCGGTCAGCGCCCGCACCGCGATCCCGCCGGCCTGCTGCGCCTTGAGGATCGCGCGGGTGCGGAAGGTATACCCGCTGTGCAGCGGCAGCGAATGGTCGAGGATGTGGAGCACGCGCATCGCGCCGCGGGCTGTGCCACGACAACCTTAACGGCGCGTCAACCGCGCGGCGCTATGGCCCACTGCCAATGATCGATATTTTCACCCTCGCGCTCACGCATGGGCTGATCCTGCTGGCGCTGCTGCGCCTGCTGGCGCGCGACGAACTCG
>JANOAH010000129.1:0-2883 GCA_031411075.1 Erythrobacteraceae bacterium | reverse complement strand
GGCGGGTCCTTGATGTCGCAGGTCTTGCAGTGGACGCAGTTCTGGGCGTTGATGACGAGGTGCGGATCGCCCTCGTCCACTCCGACCCATTCGTAGACGCCCGCCGGGCAGTAACGCGCCTCGGGGCCGGCGTAGAGCGGCCAGTTGACCCGCGGCGGCACCGCCGGATCCTTGAGGCGCAAGTGGCAGGGCTGGTCCTCGGCGTGGTTAGTGCCGGAAAGGAACACCGAGGACAGCCGGTCGAAGCTGATCACCCCGTCGGGCTTGGCGTACTCGATCTTCGGGTAAAGCTCGGCGCGGCGGGTGCTTTCGGCGTCGGTGTGGTGCTTGAGCGTGAACGGCAGCCGCAGCTTGAGCGAGCGCAGCCACATGTCGGCGCCGGCGAGCAGCGTGCCGAGGGTATCGCCGAAGCGCGCCACCAGCGGCTGGGCGTTGCGGACGGTCTGCAGCTCGTCGGCGATCCAGCTGGTGCGAAGCGCGCTGTCGTACTCGGCCAGTTCGTCCTTCTCGCGCCCGGCAGCGATGGCCGCCGCGATCGCTTCGGCCGCCAGCATCCCGCTCTTCATCGCGGTATGCGTGCCCTTGATGCGTGGCACGTTGACGAACCCCGCCGCGCAGCCGATCAGCGCGCCGCCCGGGAACGCCAGCCTGGGCACGCTCTGCCAGCCGCCCTCGTTGATCGCCCGCGCGCCATACGACACCCGCCGCCCCCCTTCGACGATGGCGCGGATCGCCGGGTGCTGCTTCCAGCGCTGGAATTCCTCGAACGGGCTGATCCACGGGTTCGCGTAATCGAGCGCGGTGACGAACCCGAGCGCGACTTGGCCATGGGCCTGGTGATAGAGGAACCCGCCGCCCCAGGTGTCACGCTCGGTGAGCGGCCAGCCCTGGGTATGAATCACCCGGCCGGGTTCATGCTTGTCGGCAGGAATGTCCCACAATTCCTTGATACCCAAACCATAAACTTGCGGCTCACTCTCCGCATCGAGCTTGAACTGCGCCTTTAGCCGCTTGGTCAGATGGCCGCGCGCGCCTTCGGCGAGCAGCGTGTACTTGGCGTGGAGCTCCATCCCCGGCTGAAAGTCCGGTTTGTGCGAACCGTCGGCGGCGACGCCCATGTCCTGGGTGGTTAGGCCCATCACCGCGCCGCTCTCGTCAAACAGCACTTCGCTGGCCGGAAAGCCGGGGAATACCTGCACGCCGAGCGCCTCGGCCTGTTCGGCCAGCCAGCGGGCGAGATTACCGCCCGAGCCGGTGTAGCAGCCCTTGTTGCTCATCAGCGGCGGCATGAGCGCGTGCGGCATCGACCACTGGCCGGTCCTGGTCAGCACCCAGTGCAGGTTCTCGGTCACCGGAACTTCGGCCAGCGGGCAGGTCTCGCGCCAGTCGGGCAGCAGTTCGTCGAGCGCCTTGGGATCGATCACCGCGCCCGAGAGGATATGCGCGCCGATCTCCGAGCCTTTCTCGAGCACCACCACCTCGAGATCGGGATTGAGCTGCTTTAGGCGGATCGCCGCGCTCAGCCCCGCCGGCCCGCCGCCGGCGATGACCACGTCGACCGGCATCGATTCGCGGTCGGTCCGCTCGCTCGCCTCGGGGATCGCCATGCCAACGGGCTTGATACGACCCACGCGGCAGGTCAAGACCCGCCCGATGTCCGATCCGCACCCCCAGCCGCTCGCCGAGGCCATTGCCGCGGCGCAGGCGTGGTGGCGCGAGGCCGGGGTCGACCACGTATTTCATGATGAACCGCAGCCGTGGCTCGCGGCGCCCGTCACCGGCGCCGAAGCCCCCGCCCCGCAAGCCGCCCGGCCCGCCGCCCCGCCCCGCCCGCGCATCGGCGGCGATTCCACCGGCTGGCCGCAGGACCTCGCCGCCTGGCGCGCCTGGTGGCTGGCCGAGCCCTCGCTCGATCCCGGCGGCACCGCGCCGCGCCTCGCCCCGCGCGGCGAGCCCGGGGCCGAAGTGCTGTTCCTTGTGCCGATGCCCGAGGCCGAGGACGGCGACACGCTGCTGTCCGGCCCCGAAGGCCGGCTGCTCGGCTCGTTCGCCACCGCGATGGGCTTGGACGAGAGCCAGGTCTATTGGGCCAGCGCTTTGCCGCGCCATGTCGCGCACCCCGACTGGGACCGGCTGGGCGCCGATGGGCTTGGCGATGCGCTGCTCCACCACCTCGCGCTCGCCGCGCCGCAACGAGTGATCGCGTTCGGCCAGCGCATTCTGCCGCTTATCGGCCACGATCCGGCGCAAGCCGCTCCCGCCGGCAACGAAATAGCGATTCAACCGGGCCCAGTTCCGCTGCTGGCGACGATCGCGCCGCAGCAGCTGTTGGGGAACGCCGGGCAACGCGCCGCGCTGTGGCGCCGCTGGCTCGACTGGACGGACGAGGGAACAGGGTGACGCGACAGATCTTGGGATGGCTGGCGGCGACTGCGGCAATGATTGCCGCCGCGCCCGCTGCAGCACAGCCGAGCTACGATTATTTCGCTGCCCGCGTCGCTCAGTCGGCCGCCCCGCGCCAGTTGGACGACGCCGCTGCCGCGTTCTATCGCGCGGTGTTCGCGGCGATCGACCGGCAGGACTGGACCGCGGCCGAAGCGCTGCTCGCCCAGCGCCCCGACGGGTTGCTGACCCCGCTCGCCCGTGCCGAGCTGTATCTCGCCGCCAATTCGCCGCGCGTTGAGCTGCCGCAGATCGAGGCGTGGATGCCCGCCGGTCAGATGTTGCCCCAGGCGGCCCAACTCGCCCGGCTCGCCACGACCCGCGGCGCCACGCAGTCCTATGCCCTCCCCGCCCCGCGCCCGCTCTACCAGACCGGATCGGTCGCCCGCCGCACCCGCCCGCGCAGCATAGAGGACGGGACCATGCCCGCCGCCACCAGCG
>JANOAH010000128.1:0-20546 GCA_031411075.1 Erythrobacteraceae bacterium | reverse complement strand
TCCGCGCTTGGCGTCGCGGCGGTAGCGCAACCGACGATCGATATCGGCACGGCTCCCGACGGTGCCTTCTCATCGGCGGCGCGAGCGGCCGGGCTGATCACCGCCGGCCAGTCCTTCGATCCCTATGCCAACGACGAGAACTTCTTGCTCGGCGCGTACATTTTCGAAGATGTCGGGGTGACCGCCTACAAGGGGGCCTCGCCACTGATCTCGAACAAGACGTTCCTCGAGGCGGCGGCCGGCCTGCTTGCGGTCGAAGCCTACCACGCCGCGCTGGTCCGCACGACGCTGTACGGCAAAGGCTTGGCAACGCCCTCGTTGCGCACCGCCGCCGATGCGATCTCCAACGCTCGCGACAGCCTCGACGGGCCGACCGATCTTGATCAAGGCATCAGCCCGACCGGCAGCGGCGCGACCTTGGCGAGCAACATCGCCCCGCTCGATGCCAACGGCCTCGCCTTCAGCCGGACCCCCGGTCAGGTACTCAACATCGTCTACCTCAACCGAGCGGCGGTGACCGGCGGCGGATTCTTCCCCGCCGGCGTCAACGGCACCCTGCGCATGAGCGCCGCCAACTGAACCTGAGACAAAGGAAATTCTGTCATGAGCAAGACCGACCTTCTCTTCCAGGTTCTGGAAGCCCGCGAAATCCGCAGCGCCGATCGGCGCAAGTTCATCAAAGTGGCCGGCACCGGCACCGCGCTTGTCGCCGGCACCTCGCTGCTGGCCGGATGCTTCGGCGACGGCGACGACGACGATGTGATGGCGCCCGCCCCGTCACCGACGCCGACGCCGACCACATCGGCGGCGCAGCAGCAGGACATCGACGTGCTGACGTTCGCGCTCAACCTCGAATACCTCGAAGCGCAGTTCTACTCGTTCGCTGCCAATGGCACGGGCCTGCCCGCCGGATCGATCAGCGGCCCCGGCAACTTCGGCAACGCCACGGGCGGGCGCCAGGTCAATTTCACCGATCCGATCGTGGCCCAGTATGCGCGTGAAATCGCCGCCGACGAAAAGGCGCATGTCGATTTTCTGCGCTCGGCCATCGGCAGCACCGCGCCCGCCTCGCCACCGATCGACATCGGCACCGCCCCTGCCGGCGCGTTCTCGTCCGCGGCCCGCGCCGCCGGCCTGATCGGGCCCGGGGAATCGTTCGACCCTTATGCCAGCGACGAGAACTTCCTGCTCGCGGCCTTCATCTTCGAGGATGTCGGCGTGACGGCCTACAAGGGGGCGTCGCCGCTGATTTCCAACAAAACCTATCTCGAAGCGGCGGCCGGCATCCTGGCTGCCGAAGCCTACCACGCCGGGCTGGTGCGCACCGTGCTTTATCGCAAGGGCATCGCCGCCCCGACGCTGGTCGACGCGACGGAGAAGATTTCCGACGCGCGCGACAGCCTCGATGGGCCGACCGATCTCGATCAGGGCATTCGCATCCGCAACGGCGCGTCGAACATCGTGCCCACCGATGCCAACGGCCTCGCCTTCAGCCGCACTGCGGGGCAGGTCCTCAACATCGCCTATCTGACCAAACTGGCAGCCCAGCAGGGCGGCTTCTTCCCGCAAGGCGTCAACGGCAACATCCGCACAAGCGCGGCCAACTAGACTGCCGCGCACCACTAGGCGTGACGAACAGCTTACGTTTTACAGCGTCAAAGTGGGTTCGGCACGTCAGGGCAGCGCGGTTGGCGGCAAGCGCCGCGAAGCTGAGGCCAGGCATAGGCACCTCCCCCCGCCTGTGTCTGGCCTTAAGCCCGCTGTAATGGTACTGTCATTTCGAGTAAGCAGGAGACGACTAGAGGTCGGGTGATTCTGCAAACCATGAAGATCGCTGTTTTCCTATTTGGCATCGCGCTGGCGGTGCCCGCGCGCGCCGATGTGCTGGAAATCGGCGCCGGCGGCGAAGCGCGCTGGCTCAACGGACCGGCCGGGGTTGTCGACGAGCCCGCCGCCGATGCGTTCGAGGTCGATGGCGACACGGCTTTGCTGGCCGATCGTGGGCTGACTGCGCTGCTGCCTTACCATCCGGCCGTCCCCGCGTTCTACGCCGCCAAAGTGGCCGAGCTTTCCGCCCGCTACGATCTCAGCCCGGCGCTGATCGAGGCGCTCGTCTGGCAGGAAAGCCGCTGGCGCGCCGCCGCGCTGTCGCCGGTCGGGGCACGCGGGCTGGCCCAGCTGATGCCCGGCACCGCGCGTGATCTGGGCGTCGATCCCGACGATCCGTTCGCCAACCTCGAAGGCGGGGCGCGGTATCTGCGCCAGCAGCTCGACCGGTTCGACGGCAATGTCGAAAAGGCGCTCGCCGCCTACAACGCCGGGCCCGGCCGGGTGATGGCGGCGAATGGCATTCCGGCGATCCGCGAAACCCAGAATTACGTCGCCTCGGTCATGGGGCGATTGTCCGATCAAGCCCGGAGTTCCGAATAGATGCGTTCGATCATGCGCCTGTCTGCCGTTGCCGCCGCTCTTGTCCCCATCGCCGCGCAGGCGCAGGCCGCCGACCCTGCCGGCTCCGGACCGATCGTCGCCGCGCTCGGCTGGCTGCAGGGCACGCTGCTCGGCAATGTCGCCACCGCGGTGGCGGTGATGGCGGTGGCCGCGGTCGGCTTCATGATGCTGACCGGCCGGATGAACTGGCGTTTCGGCGCCACGGTGATCATCGGCTGCTTCATCCTGTTCGGCGCCGCCTCGATCGTCGGCGGCATCCAGCAGGTCTCGGGTTAGCGCCGTGGAACTCGTCCGTCACCCGGTGCACCGCGCGCTGACCCGGCCGCAGATGTTCGGCGGGGTGACGTACAACTTTTTCATCATCAACCTGGCGGTGACCACCGAACTGTTCCTGATCACGGGCAGCTTTCTGGCGCTGCCGGCGGCGCTGCTGATCCACGGCGCGGGCTATTTCGCCTGCCTGCGCGAACCGCGCGTGTTCGACCTGTGGATCACCAAAGTTTCGAAATGCCCGCGGGTCAGGAACTGGCAACGCTGGGGCTGCAACAGCTACGCCGCGTGAGGAGCGAGGCATGACGACGAAATGGCTGGGAGCCGCCGCCTGGAGTGCGAAGGAAGCGCATGCCGGCGACCGCCTGCCTTATGCGCGGCTGGTCGACGAGCACACCGTGCTGCTGCGCGACGGATCGCTGATGGCTTCGCTGCAGGTCCCCGGCCTGCTGTTCGAGACCGAGGATACCGACGCGCTCAACGCCCATGCGCTGACCCGCGAGGTAGTGCTGCGCTCGACGCTCGATGCGCGCTTCGCGCTCTACCACCACGTCATCCGCCGCCGGGTTTCGGTGGCGCTAGACGCGAGTTTCGACGATCCGCTCGCCGCGCATATCGACCGCCGTTGGCGCGAAAAGCTGGGCAAGGGCGCGCTGTTCGTCAACGATCAGTTCGTCACACTGGTGCGCCGCCCGGCGCGGGGGCGCGCGGGCCTGGCCGAACGCGCCGGCAAGTGGCTCAACCGCCGGCGTGATCAGGCCGAAGCCGATCCCAAGGACCTGCGCGCGCTCAAGGGCGCGGTGCAGGCCCTGGCCGCCTCGCTCGGCGAATATGGCGCGCAGCCGCTGGGCGATTACCTCGGTGCCAACGGCGCCACCAACAACGAGCTGCTCGAGCTTCTCTCGGCGCTCTACAACGGCGAGATGCGCCCGGTGCGCCGCCCCGAAGACGACGTCGATATCGGCCGCATGCTGCCCTATCGCCGCGCCAGCTTCGGGCTCGACGCGATGGAGCTGCGCGGCGCCGGCGGGGTCGACGATGGGACCGATTTCGCCGCCGTGCTCAGCCTCAAGGACTATCCCGACGCCACCTCGCCCGGCTTGCTCGACGGGCTGCTCAGGATGCCGTTCGAAATGGTGGTGAGCGAAAGCTTCGCGCCGCAGGAACGGCAGAGCGCGCGCGAGAAGATCGACCTCGCGCTGCGCCGGCTCAAGTCGGCCGACGAGGAAGCGATGGCCGAACGCGCCGACATGCTGGCGGCGCGCGACGGCCTGGGCAGCGGGTCGATGGGCTTTGGCGAACATCACCTGTCGGTGCTGGTGCGCGAACGCGACCTCGCCCGGCTCGACGAAGCCAGCGCCAGCGCCGCCGCCGCGCTCGCCGATACCGGCGCGATCGTAGTGCGCGAAGACGTCAATCTCGAACCCGCGTTCTGGGGCCAGTTCCCTGGCAACGAGAGCTTCCTGGTGCGCCGGGCGATGATCTCGACCGCCAACATGGCGAGCTTCGGGTCCTTGCACGGCTTCGCGCTGGGTCAGGCCGAGGGCAACCACTGGGGCGATGCGGTGGCGCTGCTCGAGACCACCAGCTCGACCCCGTTCTTCTTCAACTTCCACACCGGCGATCTAGGCAACTTTTCGGTCATCGGCCCGTCGGGTTCGGGCAAGACCGTGGTGATGAACTTCCTCGCCGCGCAGGCGCAGAAATTCTCGCCCCGCACCGTCTTGTTCGACAAGGACCGCGGCGGCGAGCTGTTCATTCGCGGCATCGGCGGGCGCTACGATCGCATCCGCGCGGGGGAGCCGACCGGGTTCAACCCGCTCGCCCTGCCCGACAACGCCGCCAACCGCGCGTTCCTGCGCGACTGGCTCGGCGTGATGCTCGAGGCGACCGGGCCCGAGGAACTGGCGACGATCGCGGGGGCGGTCGATGCGGCTTATGCCAACGACGCGAGCTTGCGCCGGTTGCGCCATTTCCGCGAGCTGCTGTCGGGCGCGCGGCGGCCGCAGCCGGGCGATCTGGCCGATCGGCTCGCCCCGTGGATCGACAACGGCGAGCACGCCTGGCTGTTCGACAACGCCACCGACCGGCTCGACCTGTCGGCCCGCGTGCTCGGCTTCGACATGACCGCGCTGCTCGAGCAACCGCGCCTGCGCACGCCGGTGATGATGTACCTGTTCCACCGCATCGAGGAACGGCTCGACGGCAGCCCGGCGATGATCCTGATCGACGAGGGCTGGAAGGCGCTCGACGACAGCGTGTTCGCGGCGCGGATCCGCGACTGGCTCAAGACGCTGAGGAAGCGCAACGCGCTGGTCGGTTTCGCCACGCAGTCGGCTCGCGACGCGCTCGACAGCAAGATCGCCACCGCGTTGGTCGAACAGACCGCCACGATGATCTTCATGCCCAATGCCCGCGCCCGCCCCGAAGACTACTGCGACGGCTTCGGCCTGACCCAACACGAACTGGCCCTCATTCGCGGGCTGCCGGCGCACAGCCGTGCGTTCCTGGTGCGCCAACCCGATGCCAGCGTCGTGGTGCGGCTCGACTTGTCGGGCGCGCCCGAAGTGCTGACGATCCTTTCCGGCCGCGAAAGCGCGGTGCGGAGGCTCGACCTGCTCCGCGAAGCGGTCGGCGATGCGCCGGCCGACTGGTACCCGGCGCTGACCGGCCGCGCCTGGCCCGGCGCGGCGTCTGAAACCAGCGACGACATCGCCGGATGGGCGGCGGCGGAATGACCGTGGCGGTGTGCCAGCAGGCGATCGACGGCGTCGGCAGCGGCGTTGCCGCCAGCTTGCGCGCGGTCGACTGCGCCGCCGGTGCCACCGCGCAGGCGGCGTTCGGGCGGCTGTTCGGCAGCGGCGGCGCGCTGATTCCGGCGCTGACCATCCTGCTGACGCTTTACGTCGCGTTCTTCGCCTTCTCGCTGATTACCGGGCGCAGCCGGCTCGGCGTATCGGCGCTGACTCCGAAGATGATGACCGTGGGGCTGGTGCTGACTTTCGCCACCAGCTGGATCGCCTACCAATCGTTCTTCTGGAACCTGATGGTCGGCGGGCCGGACTGGCTGGCGGCGCTGCTCACCGGGGTGAAAGGGTCCGCGACTCAGGTCTTCGCCGACAAGATCGACGTGGTGTTTGCCGCGCTGGTCGATGCCACTGGCGAGCAAAGCAACGAGAGCGTCAACACTTTCTCGCCACCAGGGCTGTTGTGGCTCGGCGCCACCCTGCTGCTGCTCGGCACGGTGGGCGTGCTGGCGACGGCCAAGATCGCGCTCGCCATCCTGCTCGCGCTCGGCCCGGTGTTCGTGGTGCTGGCGCTGTTTCCGGGCACGCGTGGGCTGTTCACCGGCTGGCTCAAGGGCGTGGTCATGCTGGCGCTGGCGCCGCTGTTCGCGGTGCTCGGCGGGTCGCTGATGCTTGAGCTCGCGGTGCCGGTGCTGCGGACCTTGACCCAGACCCCGGGCCAGATCGATCCCAAAGCGGCGATGGCGTTTTTCATGATCGGCGCGGTCCATGCCGCGCTGATGCTGATGATCTTCAAGGTTGCCGGCACGATGGTGGCCGGGTGGGACGTGTTCGGCTTGGCCACGCGCGACAGCACCGACGCCGAACCGCGTGCCGCCGTGGCCGGCGCGGCCGCCGCCGCTGCCGTCGCTGCGCCGCTGGTCGCCGCCTCGCAAGCCGCCGCCGCGGCGCGCGCCGTGCCTTCTGGGGCGATGCGCGAAGTGCGGCTGGGATCGACTCCGGCCGCGGCCAACGACAGCGGCGCCGCCAGTGGCGCGCGCGTGCGCGGCGTCGGCTCTTACGGCGGGAGCGCGGGTGGCACTGCCTCTGCCTCCGCAGCGCCGACGCGCGTGCGCGGGATCGGCAGCCGGTTCCGCACCCCCCAAGCTCGATCGATGGAGAAGTTGCGATGAAACGCCTCATGTGGGCCGCGCTTATGCTGGCCGCCGCCGCGCCGGCCGCAGCCGAGGACGGGCGGCTGGTCGAGCGGCCGTACAACGCCGACGAAGTGGTCCGCGTTGAAGGGCGCACCAATGTCCAGGCGATGATCCGTTTCCGCGAGGACGAGCACATCGAGAACGTTGCGATCGGCGATTCGCAGGCCTGGCAGGTGACGCCCAACCGGCGCGCCAACTTGCTGTTCGTCAAGCCGCTGGCCGAGCGCGCGAGCACCAACATGACGGTGGTGACCGATCGCCACACCTACCTGTTCGACCTCGTCGCCAGCCCGACGCACCGCAATCCGCTCTATGTCCTTGCCTTCGCTTATCCCGACGATCCGCTGGACGACGTGCAGACCGCCGAGGCGGGCGGCCCCAGTGCGCTCGAGATCGCGGCGGCGGCCGATCCTTATGCGGTGGTCGATCCGAGCCAGCTCAACTTCGCCTGGCAAACGCGCGGCGATAGCCACCTTGCCCCGGCGCAGGTCTATGACAACGGCAACGCCGTGTTCCTGACCTGGCCGGCGGGCGCGACGCTGCCGGCAATCCTGGTCCGCAATGGCGAAGGGACCGAAGGCCCGGTCAACTACGCGGTGCGCGGCGACATGATCGTGATCGACGGCGTACCGGGCGAACTGGTGCTGCGCGCCGGCAAGGACAGCGCCACGCTGACCAATCGCGGCCCGGCCCGCCCGCCGCGAACCCAGGCGCTGGCGCAAGCCGCAACCCCTGCCACGGAGGTGAAGTGATGAAGCTTGCCATGCGTCTCGCCGAACGGGGCACCGCCGCCCAGGCCAACGACCCGCGTGACGAGGCGACGACCGAGGTCATCGATCTCGCCAGCCGCACCGCTTATCCGGTGGTGGCCAATCGCAAGGGCCGCTCCGACGCGGTCGGCCTCGTCGCCGGGATCGGCTTTGTCGCGGTGCTCGGCGCGGCGACTTTGTGGGGCCTGTCGACGTCGCGCATGGACCCCCAGCCGCAGCGCGCGGTGACACCCGCGGGCCCCGCGGCCGCCCTCCCCGCCGCCACGCCGGCGATCCCGCCGCCGACGCCCGAGCAGCAGGCCGCGCTGGCCGCCGCCAACCAGCCTGCGTTCAACCCGCAGCCCACCCCGGTCTTCTCCAATCCGCCGAATGCGGCGATGGTCCAACCCAACCGCTACGCCACCCCGACGATGGTGTTCGATTCGGGCGCCCTGCCCGCGCCCGCCGGGGCCGCAGCGGCAGGTGCGGCAGCGACGACCACACCGCCCCCGGGCACCGACGGTTCGGCCGGCGATTTCGCCGCGCGTATCGGCGGCATCGGCGGCGGCACCGCCACCGCCTCGAACCAGTTCGATCCCAAGACCACCATCACCCAGGGAACGATGATCCCGGCGGTACTCGAAACCGCGATCAACACCGACGTGCCCGGGTTCGTGCGCGCGGTGGTGAGCCAGGACGTGCGCAGTTATGACGGCACGCGCATGCTGGTGCCGCGCGGCAGCCGGCTGATCGGCCAATATCAGAGCGGGCTGCAGCAGGGGCAGAAGCGCGCCTATGTGATCTGGACCACGCTGATCCGGCCCGATGGCGTGTCGGTTGCGCTGGCCTCGCCGGCCACCGGCTTCGACGGCAGCGGCGGCTTGCCGGGCCAGGTCAACAGCCACTTCTTCCAGCGCTTCGGTTCGGCGATGCTGCTGTCGGTGATCGGCGGGCTGTCCACGATCGCCAGCGGCGGCGCTTCGGTGGTGCTCGGCGGCGGCCAGAACGCGGCCTCGACCGCGCTGCAGCAGAACGGCCAGATCGCGCCCACCGTGCGGGTGCGGATGGGCGAACCGATCCGCGTGTTCACCGCGCGCAACCTCGATTTCTCGGCCGCGCCGCAGCTGCAGTGACCGCCGAAATCCACCAGCTTTCGCCCGACGAGGCACCGCTGGCGCCGGTCGGCAGCGTCTATCTCGACGCCTATCTGGCCGCGTTCCGACCGTGGCTGGAGCGGGACACGATCACCGAAATCCTGGTCAACCGCCCCGGCGAAGTATGGATCGAGGATTCGGCGCAACCGGGCATGCAGCGCATCGCCACGCCGGCGATCGACGACCGGCTGGTGCAGCGGCTGGCGGAACAGGTCGCGCGGGTCAGCCACCAGGGCATCAACCGCGAGCACCCCCTCCTGGGCGCGACGCTGCCCGATGGCGCGCGGATCCAGTTCTGCGGGCCGCCGGCGACGCGCCAGCACTGGGCGATGGCGATCCGCCGCCACCGCCGGCTCGACCTGCCGCTCGATGCCTATGACGCCGGCCCGCTCAGCGCCGCGATCGAAGGCGACTTTCCCGATCCCGCTGCCGAGCCGATCGCGTTCCTGCGCGCGGCGATCGCGGCGCGGAAGACGATCCTCATTTCGGGCGGCACTTCGACCGGCAAGACCACCTTCCTCAATGCCATGCTCGGCGAAATTCCGCCGGAGGAACGCGTGATCCTGGTCGAGGACACGCCCGAGCTGCGGCTGCCCGGCGCCAATGGCGTGGGGCTGGTGGCGGTCAAGGGCGAGCTCGGCGAAGCCAAGGTCACCGCCAACGAGCTCTTACAATCGGCGCTGCGGCTTCGCCCCGACCGGATCGTGCTGGGCGAACTGCGCGGCGCCGAAAGCGTCAGCTTCCTGCGCGCGATCAACACCGGCCACCCGGGCAGCTTCTCGACCATCCACGCCAATAGCTTGCGCGGCGCGCTCGACCAGCTGGCGCTGATGGTGATGCAGACCGGCATCGGCCTCAGCCGCGCCGACACGATCGCCTATGCCACCTCGGTGATCGACATCGCGGTCCAGCTCGACCGCAAGGCCGGCAAACGCGGCATCAGCGCGATCGCCTGGAGCCGCGACCTGCTCTAAAAATCCTCCCCGTCGGCAAACCCGAAGGGGAGGATTGATGGCTTACCACCCATCCCCGGTCTGCTCGTCGAACGGGCGCGTGTCGGCGGGTTCGGGCTTGTAGGGCGGCCGCTGCGGCAGGGTGCGTTCCCCCTTCCACGGGATCTGGTCGACGCCGGTCCAGGCGTTGACCGTGAGGCGGTAAAACTTCCATCGTCCGCCCCGCTTGACCAGCCGATCGTCGCGGGTGCCGATGCCGAACACGAAGTTGGTGTTGTAGTCGGCGTTCCACTGGATGATCTGGAAGAAGCAACGCACCCGCGCGCCTTGCGGCAGCGGGTCCATGATGAAGTGGCTCATCAGGTGCTGGCGGCCGTACCACCAGTGCTGGCGGTCGTACCACAGCTTGCGCAGGTTCTCGCGGATCGCGGCGTGGCCGCTGACCTTGCCCTGCCACAAGTGATCGAACTCGGCGTCCTCGGCGAAGGTGGCGATCGCCTGCTCCTCATCCGCCAGGTCGATGCCCCAGGCGTAGCGGGCGAACAGCTCCTCGATTTCCGCGCGGTCGGCCACCGGCATGATCTCGGGCACGCCTTGGGGCCAGGGATTTTCGTTTGTTCCGCTCACCTCTTGCCATTCCCTCGCCGTCCCGGTTCAATGCCTTCATAACAAAGGGACCGAGCGATGCCCGAGATTTTTCTGCCCTACGACAGCTTCGGCCAGCAGAAGCGCCTGCCGATGCGATTCGAGGCCGACGTGTTCGAGTGCGAAGTCGAAGGCGAAATCCCGGTCGAACTCGAAGGCGCGTACTATCGCACCGGCGGCGACCGGCAGTATCCGAGCCTCGAGGACGACATCATCCTCAATGGTGACGGCATGGCGAGCATGTTCCGGTTCGAGCGCGGCCACGTCAGCTTCCGCAGCCGCTACGTCCAGACCGAGCGGCTGAAGCACGAGCGCGAGGCGCGGCGGCGGCTCTATGGCCATTATCGCAACAAGCACAGCGACGACGACAGCGTCTCAAACCTGCCCGAGCGCGACAACACCGGCAACACCAACGCCTTCGCTCATCACGGCGAGCTGTTCATGCTGCGCGAGGATTCGCGGCCCTATCGGATGGACCCGGCCACGCTCGACACGATCGAGGTCGGGCGGTTTGTCGGGCTCGGCTCGACCGCGCTGACCGCGCATCCCAAGATCGATCCTGTGACCGGCGAATGGTGGAGCTATGGCGTGTTCGCCAAAGGGGAGCCGACCACCGACGCCTCGCTCCACGTGTTCGACCAGGCCGGCACGCTGGTGCGCGAAGAGTGGTTCCACACCCCCTACCCCGGCGTCAGCCACGACTGGGGCGTGACGCGTGAGCACCTGGTGTTCCCGATCATGCCGCTGGTCGCCAGCGAGGCCCGCCTGCGCGCCGGCGACCAGTACTACCAGTACGATCCCGACCTGCCGAGCGTGTGGGGCATCATGCCGCGCAACGGCACGGTCGCCGACCTGCGCTGGTTCAAGATCCCCGGCATCGTCCTTGGCCATATCATGAACGCCTACAGCGACGGCTCGAAAGTCGTCGTCGATACCCCGGTCAGTCCCGGCAATTGCTTCTGCTTCTTCAAGGACAAGCACGGCAACCTGCCGAGTATGCCCGAGACGATTACTCAGCTCACCCGGATCACCTTCGACCTTGCGAAGCCCGAGGGCGAGGCGATCACGATGGAGCCGATCCAGGGCGGCTTTGGCGATATGCCCAAGATCGACGACCGCTTCGCGATGGACAAGTACCGCATCGGCTACATGGCGTTCCGCGACTTCCCGCGGATGGGCGTGGCGCAGATCGACTGGGACACGCGCGAAATGACCTTCCACGACATCGACGGCGGCGCCGCGCAGGAACCGCTGTTCGTGCCGCGCAGTGTCGATGCGGCCGAAGGCGACGGGTTTATCCTGACCGTGGTCGATCGCTTCGCCGACAAGCGCACCGAGCTCCTGATCCTCGACGGGCGCGACGTCAGCCGCCCGCCTCTCGCCACGATCAAGCTGCCGTTCGCGCTGCCGATGGCCTTTCACGGAAGCTGGATGCCTGCGTGATCGACGGTGGATTGCTTCGCGTCGCTCGCCATGACGAAGCTAGGTACGGTGCCCCAAATTTCGTCATTGCGAGGAGCGCAGCGACGAAGCAATCCACGCGCGTTACGCGCAAACCTCAGCGAAGAGATCGCGCCACAGCGGGTTAAGCGCTTCGATCAGCCCGAGCTTCTTCTTCCGTGAGCCACCCTTGATCTGCTTCTCGCGGGCTATGGCATATTCCATCGTCGAATGGACTTCGTACCAGACGAGACGCTTGCAGCCGTAGCGTTTGGTGAAGCCGTCCGCGACGCCTTCGCGATGTTCCCAGGCTCGCTTCGGGATCCAAGACGTCACTCCCACGTAGAGCGTGCCGTTGCGCTTGTTCGCCATGATATAGACCGCTGGCTGGAAGTCGCGCTGCATGGCCCCTGGATTGCTTCGTCGCTGCGCTCCTCGCAATGACGAAGTTAGGTATTGGCCAATCCTTTCGTCATTGCGAGCGCAGCGAAGCAATCCAGGGCGCAACACGATGCGCTCTTCGCATGACGACCTGGCTTAGCCCGTCACCCGCTCGATAAATTCCGCCACGATCGCTGCCGAGCTATCCACCGGCGATCCCAAACTGAGCGCCGGGGTCAGGTGGTTGTGCCCGGCCAAGAGGTGCACCGGGGCGAATTCGCTTTTTGCTGCGGCCCAGGCGGCCACCAGCCGCGCGGCGGCGATCTGGAAATCCTCCGGGTCGAGCTCGCTGACGGTGACCAGCAGCGGGATGTCCGAATTGACCAGCCCGGCCTGCGTCGACGCTTCGGCCCAGGCGGCGCGTTCTTCGCCGTAATAGGCGCGGTGGAAGTCGTTCGGCGTTGTGTTGAGGGTGTCGTAGAGCCCGCTCATCAGCACCGCACCGGCGATCCCGCCGCGCTCGGCGATATGGAACCGGCGATGCGCGACATAGGCGGCGACATGCGCGGCGCCGGCCGACTGGCCCGACAGCACGATCTTGTCCGGATCGCCGCCGTATTGCGCCACGTTGGCGCGCAGCCAGCCGACCGCGGCGGCGAGGTCCTCGGGCCCGCTTGGGAACTGGCTGGCGGGCGCGAGGCGATAGGTTAGCGTGACGCCGACCCAGCCCTGCCGCGCGGCGAAATCGCCGACGTTGGAATAGAACGGGCTGCCGTCGGTGTGCTTGTCGCCCATCACGAACCCGCCGCCGTGGACGAACACCAGCACCGGCGCGTCGCGCAGGCCCGCGCGGGCAAACACGTCGAGGCGGTTGCGCGGATCGGGGCCGTAGGCGAGGTCGCGCGTGACTTTCGTGGCCGGATCGAGCCCGGCGTTAAGCCCGGCGAACAGCTGGTTGGTGCCGCCGAGCAGCTCGGGCGTGAGGTCGCGGCCGAAGGCTTCTAGTTTCGCGCGCAAGTCGGGGGTCATGGCAGGGGCTCCATCAGCAGCACCGGCTTGATCGCCTTGCCGCTGTGGGCATCGGCGAACGCGCGGTCGATTTCGGCAAAGGGGTAAAACTTAAGCAACCGGTCGAACGGGAAGCGACCCTGGCGCCAGTATTCGGCCAGTTGGGGCAGAAAGGTCTGCGGGTTAGCGTCACCACCCAGGATGCCGCGCAGCTGCTTGCCGCCAGCCAGCATCGGGAACATCCGCGGTGCCCAGTCACCCAGCGGCGCGGCGACGAAGCCCGAGGTGCCGTTCATCGCCAGGCTGTCGAGCGCGGCGGTATGCGCGGCGGGCGCGTTGGCGGTGACGAAGCTGTAATCGACCCCGCGCCCGGTGACGCCGCGCACCTGGCCGGCGACATCGTCGGACGAGCCAAGCACGGTGTCGGTGGCGCCGAGTTCGCGCGCCAGCTCCAGCCGCGCGGGATCAAGATCGATGGCGACGATCCGGCTGGCGCCGACCAGCCGCGCCGCCATCACCGCGCTGAGGCCCACGCCGCCGGTGCCGAACACCGCGATTGTCTGCCCGAAGCCTAGCTTGAATGCCTCGATCACCGCGCCCGCGCCGGTCACCACGCCGCAACCCAAAGGCCCGAGCGTTTCGAGCGGCAAGTCCTTGGCCATCTTCACCGCGGTGCGCTGCGGCACGATCGCGTGGCTGGCAAAGCTCGATTGGCCGAAGAAGTGCGAATGCACCTTGCCCTGATCCAGCGCGGTCGAGCCATCGAGGCGCTGGCCGCCGAAGCACAGCGGCATGGCGATGTCGCAATAGGTTGGACGATTATTCTGGCAACTCAAGCATTTACCGCATGAGCTACCTGACAGGACGACGTGGTCACCGAGCGCAAATCCGCTCACCCCGTCGCCCAGCTTGTCGACCACCCCTGCGCCTTCGTGACCGAGCACGATCGGCAGCGGCGAATGGCGGCCGGGGTGTTCGTGCAAGTCGGTATGGCAGATCCCGGTGGCGACCAGGCGAATGCGCATTTCGCCCCCGCGCGGCTCGCCCTGCTCGAGCTGTTCGAGCGTGGGCGCCGCGCCCGTGCCCCGGCTGACGGCGGCCAAGACCTTCATCGCAACCACCCCTTGTCACCCCGGACTTGTTCCGGGGCGGTGCTTTCTTGCTGCGCACGGTGCGCTCGAAGAACCAGCACTGGCCCGGAACAAGTCCGGGCTGACTGGGAAGGGGTTCGAGGGGTAATCACTCGCCCACCCCCAAATGATGATCGTCCTGAATATCCGCCACCGGCCCGGTCTGGGTCAGCAGGCTCTTGCGCCTGAGGAACCGGCGCAGGCTTTCCGCGCCGATCCTTGGGCTGCCGTAGCCCGAGCAGCCGAAGCTGTCCGAGCCGAAGGTGCGCATCTTGGCGAAGGTCAGGAAGGTGTCCTGCAGGAAAACCCCGCCGGCATCCAGCCGCCGCCCGATCGCCTCGGCCTCCTCGGCCGTCCCGGCGATGACGCTGGCGGTGAGGCCGAACGCGGTATCGTTGGCGAGGCGGATCGCCTCCTCGGTATCGGCATAGGTCATCACCGGGATCGTCGGGCCGAAGGTTTCGTCCTGCATGATCTGCATATCGTGGGTGACGCCGGTCAGCACTGTCGGCCGCAAGTACAGCCCGCCGCCGATGTCCTCGATGGTACCGCCGGTCTCGATCCGCGCGCCCTTGGCCAGGGCATCGGCGAGATGCGCTTCGACGATCCGCGCCTGCGGGGCGAAGGTGAAGGGGCCGATATGCCCGGCGCGCGGGTTCTCGGCGTTGAGCCGCACCGCCCCGGCCTTCTCGACCAGCCGCGCCACGAACGCGTCGTGGACGCTTTCATGCACGTACACCCGCTCGATCGAATAGCAGACCTGCCCGGTGGCATAGACCGCGCCGCGCAGCACCGCGGTGGCGGCGCGGTCGAGATCGGCGCTGGCGGTGACGATGCACGGGTCCTTGCCGCCGAGTTCGAGATTGCACGGGATTAGCCGCTCGGCGCACGCAACCGCCACTTTGCGCCCGGTCGGCACCGAGCCGGTGAAGCAGATCGTATCCGCCTCGGCGATTACCGCCTGGCCGACGTCGCCCGGGCCGGTGACATAGTCGAACACCGCGGCCAATGCGGGCACCTGGCGCACCGTTTCGAACAGCGTATCGATCACCCGCGGGGTCACCTCGCTCGGCTTGAGCAGCACCGCGCTGCCGGCAAACAGCGCCGGGATCGCATCGAGCAGCGCCAGCATCAGCGGCGCATTCCACGGGCTGATCACCCCGACCAGCGGATAGGCGACCACCTGGCTTGTCACCCGCACGCTCGGCATCGAAGTGCTCATGCCCTGCCAGTCGAGCGCGGCGAAAGCCTTGGGCGCGTCTTCCAGCCAGCCGGCGATATTGCCTATCGTAATGAAGCCCTGGAGATAGCTGGTGTGGCAGCCGCCGGTATCGAGGGCGTCGCGCTCGCCGATCTCGGCCGCACGCGCGCGTACTTCGCCCAGCCACCGCGCCATCACCGCGCAGCGCCCGCCCACGCCGAGCGCTTCCCACGCCGGCTGGTTGTTGCGCAGCCGCGCCGCCTTGCCCGCGATCTCGCGCGCATTGGACACCGGCAGGCGATAGTCCGCCTCGCCGGTGCGCGGGTTGCGCACTTCGAACACCCGGTCTTCCAGATCGACTGCCGATGCCATCGCCGCTCCTCTCGCTCGCCCCGCGGTAATGCCTGGGGCCGCCCCGGCATAGCAACAATTGTTGCGATCGAACGCTTGGGCGCGCGGGGCGCGCGGACTGGCTCGATGGTGCGGTGCGGTACGGAAAGATACGCGATCTCAAACCGTTGTCGCTCTACATCGTCCATTACGGCCGGTTTTCAGGAGTCACCGACATGAACACCCAGCAGGATGGTTCGCAGAACCAGCAGGGCCAGCAGAGCCAGGACCAGCAGAACCAGGGCCAGCAGAACCAGGGCCAATCCAGCCAGACCGGCAATGACGACGGGCAAATGCAGAACCCGGGCGATGCCGGCGGCGGGTTCGAACAGGGCGATCGCCAGCCGCAGGGCCAGCAGAGCGGCGCTCGCAACGAAGACCAGATCCAGCGCCAGCCTGGCGAAAGCGACGAAGATTTCCGCCGCCGCCAGCAGGAACAGCAGGACGGCATGGGCGGTCAGTCCGGTGAAAGCGAAGGCTCGAGCCCGGACGACGAGCGCAACGGCAGCGACAACCTGTAGGCTTCGTCGCCCTCGTTTTCATCCCATGGGGCCGCGGTTCGCCGCGGCCCCTATATTAGAATCCGTAACGCAGACCGCCCCACACGGTGAACGGCGTGCCAAGGTCAATCGAGCCGGCCTGGTTGCGAGTGACGACCTCCTCGTCGAACAGGTTTTCGACCCGGGCGACAAAGCTCAGCCGCTCGATCAGCCGCACCTGCCCAAACAGGTCGACCGTGGTGGCCGAGGGCAGCGCGTCGGTTTGCAGGTCGTCCTCATACTGCAGCCCGATGTGCCGCACCGTGGCGGCGAACGTCATGCCTTCGGCAGGGCGATAGCTGACCGTCCCGCTCATTGCCCATTTCGGCGTTTGCGAGGGGCGCAACCCGTTCAACGCCGCCGCCGCGCCCGAGCCGCGCATTTCGGCATCAGTATAGGCCAGCGTCCCGTCGAGCCGCAGCGCGCCCAGGTCGACTTCGGCCGACGCTTCGATCCCGCGCGCGCGGATCGCGTCGATGTTTTGCCGCTGGCGCACGTTTGTGCCGGTGGTGACGTTGGTGATGGCGTTCTTGACCTTGTTGTCGAACGCGGTCAGCGCCAGCCGCACGTTCGGCAGCGGCCGCCAGTCGATCCCGCCTTCGTAGCCTTCGAGGCGTTCGAGCCCGAGCGCGGCATTGGCATTGGTCGTCACCGGAAACACCACGAACGGGCGGTAGAGTTCGTTGAGCGTCGGCAGCCTGAGCCCGCTGTAGGCCGCGGCGCGCAGCTTGAGGCCGTCCGCCGCCTCGACCACCGCGCCGGCGCGGTACGAGCCGGTCCAGTCGCTGCGGTCTGCGTAGACGTTGTTGATCGTGGTCACCCCGGCGGCGGTTTCCTGGCGGAAGTAACCGTCGCGAATGACGTAGCGGTCGGCGCGCACGCCGCCGGTCAGGATTACCGGGCCGAGTTCGAAATCGTCTTCGGCAAACAGTCCGAAATCGGTATTGACCCCGCCAGCGAAGCGGCGCGAGGTCAGGTTGTTGGCGGCGGTGTTGGCGTAGGCGTCTTCGAACAAGTCACCGGCGGAGCGGCGGTAATCGGCCCCCAGCCGCAGCGTGTGCCCGCCACCCACGGGGGGGCGCACTTCGAACTTGCCGCCCTGGCCGCTGGCCGGCGTGTCCTTCTGGTCGAGCGTGCGCCGGTTCGGCACCGCCGAGGAAATCACCGTGTTGTGGAAGTTGCGCCACTGGGCATAACCGACCAGGTCGACCTGCCACGGCCCGCGGCTGACGAAGCGGGCGCTGACGTCCTGCCCCTCGCTCCCCGTATCCGCCCCGGCGAAGCGCAGCACCCGCTCGTCCTCATAGGCCGAGGCGCGCAGCTGCACCTCGAGATTGTCGGTGACCGGCTGGACCAGCCGCGCGCTGGTCGACCAGGCATCGAAGCTCGCCCGCACCGTGGCCGGGACGCGCTGCGCCTCGGGCGTGGTGAAGAAGCCCTTGCCGCGATCCCAGCGGCCGCTCAGCACCGCGAAGCCGCCGCGAAACTGGGGCGCCAGCGTCGCCGACAGCTCGGTTTCTGCGCGGTTGTTGATCGAGGCCTGGCCGCTGACCAGGCCGAGTGTCGCCGCGTCGGCGCTGTCGAATTCGATCGCTCCAGCCAGCGCGCCGGCCCCGAACGGTCCGGTGCCTCCGCCGCGGGTGACGCGGATCGATTCGAGCCGTTCGGGCGCGACCGACGACAGCGGGATGTAGCCAAAGAACGGATCGGCCAGCGGCACCGCATCGAGCAGCACTTGCGCGCGGGATGTGGCGTTGCCGCCGAGCGCGCGCAGCGTCACCCCTTGCGCGCTGGGGTTGGACGAGCGGCTGTCCGATCGGCGAAACTGTTGAAAGCCCGCGACGCGGCTGAGCACATCCTCGACCCGGCCCGAGGCGCTGGTGATCAGAGTGTCGCGTTCGATCGTCAGCGTATCGTAAGCCGGGGTGGCGGGCGTCTGCGCCAGGCCGCGGCCGGTGACCACGATCACCGGGGTGGCGGGATCGGCCGCCACCTGCGCCTGCGCCACGAAAGGCAGCAGCAGCGGCAGGGGCAGCGCAGCAAGACAGGTCAACCGGCGCATCTTGCCTCCCAGGATCGAAATTGCGTTTGTCCGAAACGGCCGTAGCGCGTCTAGTCTGAACCTTGCCTGCCGACAACGGCTTTGCCACACCGGTGCACATGGAACCCATCGTCGTCCCCAAAGTCGCTGGCGATCACGCCGCGCTGCTCGCCAGCCCCGACCCACGCCTCGCCGCCAACAAGCGGCTGGTCTACGACATGTACCGGATCGTACTGCAAGCCGGCCATGCCGACCGCGCCGGCGAATTCATCGCCGCGGACTATATCCAGCACAACCCGATGGCCGGGCAGGGCCTTCAGGGCGTGCAGGACTACATCCGCAAGACCCGGCCCGAGCGCGCGATTCTCGACACGCTCGAGCTGCCGCTGATCCAGCTGATCGCCGAGGGTGACCACGTGATGACCGCGTTCGTCCGGCCCGAACAGGACGCGGCGGGCGCGACCTATCATTCGACCTGGTTCGACCTCTACCGCATCGAACACGGCAAGATCGCCGAACACTGGGATCCGATGCTCAAGACCGACCGGCCGATCGATCCGAACGACAAGCGGCTGTAAGTTGACCAACCGGGTTGGTCAGGATAGCCTGAGGCCATGACCATCCATGTCAACATCGCCGAAGCCAAAGCCAAGTTGTCGGGCCTGATTGCGGCCAGCCTCCGCGGCGAGGAGGTGGTAATCGATCGCGACGGCAAACCACAGGTGCGGCTTACGCCGGTGCCCGAAGCGAAGCAGATCGACCGCGAAGCACGACGCAAGCGAATCGATGAGATTTTGGCGCGGATGGATGCGCTCCCAAAGACCGAGGGGCCATCGGATCTGGAATGGGATGAAAACGGCCTGCCGGTATGATCGCAGTCGATACGTCCGCCCTCCTCGCTGTTTGTTTGCGAGAGCGCGAACGCAACGAATTTGTCGACCTGCTGGACGGCGCCGAGCGGATCATCGTTAGCGCGGGTACGATGATCGAGGCGCGCCTCGTTGCTTACAACCGAGGGCGATCTCCACTCGTGGACGAACTCGACGATCTGCTGACAACTTTCGACATCGAAGTCGTGCCGGTCGATGTCGGTCAGATCGAACTTGCTCACTCCGCATTCGTCACGTTTGGCAAGGGGAGCGGCCACCCAGCCCAGCTCAATTTTGGCGACCTGTTCAGCTATGCCCTGGCGAAGTCACGTGGTGTGCCCTTGCTCTACAAAGGCGACGACTTTTCCCACACGGACGTCGTGCGGGCGCAGGAGATCAATTCATGATCATTCCCGAATCGTTCCATGCCGCCAGCGACGACCTGCCCTGGGCGGATGCCTGGGCGGGCGATCCGGGCATCAAGCTCAAGCTGCTGATGGCCGACATCGAAGGCGGGCGTTATGCGGTGCGGATGCTGTTCGATCCCGGGGTCGAAGTGTTCCCGCACAAGCACAGCGGTGAAGTGCACGCGTTCACCTTTTCCGGCTCGTGGCGCTATCTCGAATATCCCGACAGCCCGGATAACGTCGCCGGATCGTATCTGTTCGAGCCGCCGGGGAGCACCCACACGCTCAAGGTGGCCGACGACGCGGGCGAGCCGACCGACGTCCTGTTCATCATGTACGGCGCGCTGCTCCACCTCGATCCGGCGGGCGCGATCGTGGCGGTGACCGACGCCGAAAGCGTGCTGAGCGAGTACCCTGAACTGCTGGGCCAGCAGGGCAAGCCGGTGCCAAGCACACTGCCGGTGGGCGGTGCGATGGCCTATCGGCCGCTCGGATGACCGACCCCGCGCTGATCGGGGAAGTCGCGGCATTGCGCGCCGAGCTTGCCGATGTGCAGCACCGCCTGGCGCTGGTCGAAGACCGCGCCGCGATCGAGCGGCTGCAGTACGCCTACGGCTATTTCATCGACAACCGCATGTTCCGCGAGATGACCGACCTGTTCACCGACCAAGAGCCGTGGATCGAGATCGGCCAGCGCGGGCGTTACCTGGGCAAGGCGCGCATTCACCGGTTCTTGCACCAGGTGCTCGGCGAAGGGCGCTGGGGCCTGCTCAAGGACGAGGTCATCAACCACGTCCAGCAGCAGCCGATCATTACCGTTGCGCAGGATCGCACTCGCGCCCGGTCGCGCGCCCGCGCCCAGGTCCAGGGCAATTCGCCGCCCGATACGCCGCATTTCCTGCTCGCCGACGGCATCTACGAGAACGAATACGTGCGCGAAGACGGCCGCTGGCTGATCCGCGGCGTGACCGTGAC
>JANOAH010000127.1:0-16072 GCA_031411075.1 Erythrobacteraceae bacterium | reverse complement strand
TGTACGACAAAAAGCGCCGCTGGCCGGCGGCGTGGATGGTCGCCCTCGTCATCCCGCTGGTCGCGATGTTCTATATCGTGGGCCAGGAACGCGGTTCGGTCCGGACCTTCCTCGACAGCGGCAAGATCGTCGAAGTGCAGGAGAGAACCGGGTTCATGGAGACCATGGACTGGGCAAACATGGAATTTTTCGAATACCTGGTCGAAACTGTCCCGCGCAAGACGGGTACATACGGCCTTTTCGTCGATAACCTGCAGGTCTTCACCGAACCGGTTCCGCGCAAGCTGTGGAAGGACAAGCCGATCGGCGCGCCGATCAAGATGTTCAACCTGCTCGATTACGGCAGGCCCTACGGGTTTACCCTGTCGCTGCCCGGCGCGGGTTGGTACGAGCTGGGCTGGCTCGGGATCGTGATTATGTGCATTGCGTTCGGCTGGCTTTACGGCCGGGCCTACAGTCGCTTCATGCGGGCAGAGCAGACGCCGTTCACCGTCATGCTCTATTGCGCCTTCATGATGTCGGCAGTGGTCGCGTTTCGCGACGGCCTGTTGCTGACGATCGTGCGGCAATCGGTATTCTATCTGGCGCCGGTGGTCGTCATGCAGCTGCTCGTCCGGGCTTACGGCGCGGCAGAGCCCAAATCGGCCGGTGCTTTGCCGGTCGCGACGCGGGAGCTCGATCCAGCGGGCTCACCGCGCGAGCGCCGCCGAAGACGCGCCGCGCAAGCCGAACCTAGCTGACAGGCGAACGGCGCAGCGCGGCGGTGGCGGCCCGGCGCAGCTTGCCGGTATGGGCCTCGGTCAGCGCGGCAAAGCCCCACGCCGCCACCAAGGCGGCGACGACCAGCCCGGCGATAAGCGCAGCCGTTCCCAGGCCCGGCGCCAATCTCCGGTCGACGCCAAGCGCGGAAACCGCCAACGCCAGCAGCGGATAGTGAACGACATACAGCGAAAAACTGGCCCGGGCCCCATACTCGGCCAGCGGCCCGAGCACGCGGTTCGGGAACCCGATCTCGCTGCGCAGCAAGGTCCACAGCACCAGCGTAAAGGCGCCGGCGACGCAAAGGTCAGCCAGACCGGAGCCTAGCAACTGAAGCCGCGACAGCGCCAGCGCGCACCCCAGCAAACCCGTGGCGGCGACAAGGCCTGCATAACCAAGGCCGCTTGCCCGCCGCGCTCTTCGCCAGGCCCGATCGGCATAATAGAGCGCAGACCCCAACAGCCACACGGCGAAGCCCGGGAGCAATTGGGGCCAGGCTACGGCGGCTCCCACGGCGATCAGCGGCACGGCCAGTCGACGGCGGCGGCCCAGGAACAGCAGCGCGGCGAACCACAGATAGTACCAGAATTCGGCCGCCAGGCTCCATAGTGGCCCGTTCGAACCGAACGTGGCGACCGCCAAGTCCTGCAGGAACAACAAGTTGCCGGCAAAGATCAGGGGTGTGAGATGGAGATGCGCGTCGGGGCTGATCGAATGCGCACCCAATCCGTCGAAATAGACCGGCCCGTGGAGGATGTGCATGCCGATCCAGTCGAGCAGTCCACCGAGGACAAGCGCGGGCACGATCACGATCGAAAGGCGCGACAAACGGTCGATCAGATAGGCCGGCCAGAACGAGGGCTCGGCCATCTTGCGCTCGGCGGCGTGGGTGATCCAGAAGCCCGACAGCACGAAGAAGGCCATCACCGCTTCGTGGCCCAGCCCGCTTACCGCATAGGCAATCAGCGCCAAGGCCGGCAGCGCGCCGGCCTGCGGGGCGTCGATCCAAACCAGGTCCCGGGCATGTTCGAGCACCACGGTCGTCGCGGCGACGAACCGGAACAGGTCCATATACCGATAGGCGCTACCTTCCTGGGGATTATGGTTGTGGACCTGCGCCAAGCGTCGCGATGTGACGGGCCAGGCCGGGTCTGGCAAGATTCAACTTTGCGCGCCCGGTCCGTTCGCCGGAGTCCGGTCTTGCCTCCACCGGCCATGGCGGCCCGATCGCTATCACTAATAGGCGTTGTGCATGTAAGGCATTGCCAGGGCGATCACGACTGCCAAAGTCATCAGCGCGCACAAGCAGACGATCGCCAGCCACAGGTTGAAGTTCCGGTTCAGCACGAACAAGGACGATACGGCCAGCGCCAACACCAGTCAGGCGGACGTGATGACGATGATGTCGAAGAGGTCCCTATTCATTTTTCACGAGTCTCGATCCTGATCGGCGCAGCTCTGGCGAAACGGGGAATTTGGCCTCGCGATCGCTCGGCAGCGATGGGCGCAGCGGCCGTGCGGGGCGCCTGTCGCCAATCTAAACCCCTTGATGCGGCCGTGCTAGACGTGAATAGAGCGGCGACAAGGGGTTGCGAACGCCGGCCGGTCCCGCGCGATTGGGGCCGGCAGGCCAACGCGGGTGTAGCTCAATGGTAGAGCAGAAGCTTCCCAAGCTTACGACGAGGGTTCGATTCCCTTCACCCGCTCCATGCCTGTCGAGGGTTCGATTCCGTTGTGGCTGCGCCACAGCTGCGCTTCCACCCGCTCAAGCCCCATCCGCATATGCCACGCAGGCCTGACCGGTTGCCCTCGTTCTTCTTCGCCCTCGTCGCCGCGGCCGCCGTCACTGCGGCAGGGCGCGAGGCGGCGCGCGTGGCGTGGCTGGCGGCGGGACTTGGGCCCAGCGTGGCGCTGCTGGTGACCGCGTGGATCGCCGCCACGTTGGCCTGCGCGCTGTCGGCCTGGATCGGCGCAGGCTTGGGCGCGCGGCTGGGGGGCGACGGCAAGGCGATGCTGGTGGCGTTCGCGCTGCTCGTCGCCGGGATCGAACTTCTCGTCCTGCGCCCGCTCGCCGCGCCGGCCGAGCCGACCGCCTCGCTCGGTGCGATCGCGCTGGTGCTCGGCGCCGCGCAACTGACCGCGGCGGCGGGATTCCTGGTGTTCGCGCTTGCCGCCGCCACCGCCGGGCCATGGCTCGCCGCGGCCGGCGGCGCGGTGGGAAGCGGTGCAGCGCTCGGCGCGGCCTGGGCGCTCGGCGGCGAGTGGCACACCCGCATGCCGCTGCGCGCGCTGCGCTACGGCGTGGCGGCCGCGCTGATCGTGGCGGCGCTGGCCACGGGGCTGTCGGCCCGGGGGCTGCTCGGCTGATGCCGCACATCGACATCATCGAAGGGTCGAGCGACGCCGACATCGCCAACTGGATCGCCCACCGCCTCGACGCCGAGCTCAAGGCCAGCCCGGCGCCGGTGGCGATCTGCGTGCCGGGCGGGGCGACGCCGTTCCCGATCCTGGCGCTGCTCGGCCGGCATGCGCTCGACTGGAGCCGGGTCACGGTGTGGCCGGGCGACGATCGGCTGGTGCCCGAGGATCACCCGGCCAGCAACACCGGCAAGATCCGCGCCCTGCTCGAACCCGCCGGCGCCGAAGTAGTGACGCTGAGCGAGATGGAAGCCGTGCCGCATTTCGCGCTCGCCTGGCTCGGCATGGGGCCCGACGGACACGTCGCCTCGCTGTTCCCGAGCGCCGATCCGCAGACGGACGACGCCGCGGCGGTGCGCCGGGTGATGCCCGATCCGCTCCCCGCCGATGCGCCGTTCGAACGGATCACGCTGACCATCCCGGCGCTGCTCGATTCGGACGAGCTGCTGTTCGTCGCCCGCGGGCGCGACAAGCGGGCGCTGTTCGAAGCCGCCGCGATGGCCGAGAACGACTTGCCGGTGGCGCGGCTGCTCGGCGCGGCGACCCAGCATGTGACGTGCTTCAGCTGATCCCGGCGCCGCTGCACCGCGCGCTTTACCGGCTGGCGGACAAGGCGCGGCGGCTGTGGTGGCGGGTGCGCCGGCCGCAGCGCAGCGGAGTGCTGGTGGTCCTCGTCGATGCCGCGGGCCGAGTGCTGCTGGCGCGCCACTCCTACGGCCCGCGGGTATGGACCCTGCCCGGCGGCGGGGTCGGCCGCGGCGAGGACCCGGCCGAGACCGCGCGGCGCGAAATGCGCGAGGAGCTGAGCTGCGAGATCGGCGCGTTGCGGCTGGTCGAGCGCGAGACCGAGAGCGACTCCGGGTCGGTCCACCACTTCCACCTGTTCGCCGCCACGCCGCTCGGCGATCCGGTGGCCGACGGCCGCGAAATCGTCGAGATCGGCTGGTTTGCGCCCGACGCGCTGCCGCCGCGCACCTCGCGCCAGGTGCCCGGGCTGATCGCGCTAGCGCGGGCGGTGCCGCTACAGCAACGATAGCTGCGCTTCGTCGCGGGGCCGCTCGTCGCGCTCGCCGTCGAGCGAGCTCAGCGTCAGCCCCATCAGCCGGATCGGCAGCGGCAGCGGCAGTTGCTCGTCGAGCAGCGCGCGGGCGATTTGCGCGAACTCGGCCTTGCTCGCGACTGGCCGCGGCAGCGAGCGGGCGCGAGTGGCGAGCTGGAAGTCGGTATCCTTCATCTTCAGGGTCACCGTGCGGCCCTTCAAGTCGCGCTCGGCAATGCTGTCCCAGACGTTGTCGATGATATTGTCGAGCGCTTCGCGCAGTTGCGCTCCGCTCGACAGGTCCTCGCTGAAGGTGCGCTCGCTGCCGAGCGACTTGCGGATGCGGTTGGCGCGCACCGGCCGCAAATCGATCCCGCGCGCGGCGCGGTACAGATACTCGGCGAAGCTGCCGAACTGGGCCTTGAGCCAGGCCAGGTCCTTGGCCGCAAGATCGGCGCCGGTGTGGATGTCGAGCCTGGCCATCTTCTCCGCCCCCCTTGGCCCGACACCGTGGAACCGCCGCACCGGTAGCCCGGCGACGAACGCTGCCCCTTGCCCCGGGCGGATCACGCACAGCCCATCGGGCTTGTTCTGGTCGCTGGCGAGCTTGGCGAGGAACTTGTTGTAGCTGACCCCGGCGCTGGCGGTGAGCCCGGTTTCGGCGCGGATCGCGGCGCGGATCAGCTCGGCGATGCGGGTGGCCGAACCGATCCCGAGGAGATCGTCGGTGACGTCGAGGAACGCTTCATCGAGGCTGAGCGGCTCGACGTGCGGGGTGTACTGGCGGAAGATCGCGCGGATCTGTTGCGAGACCTCCTGGTACACCGGAAAGCGGTGGCGCACGAAGATGAGGTGGGGGCACAGCCGCCGCGCCGTTGCTCCCGGCATCGCCGACCGGACGCCGAACGTGCGCGCTTCGTAGCTCGCGGCCGCCACCACCCCGCGGGTGCCGCTGCCGCCGACGGCCACCGGCTTGCCGCGCAGCTCGGGATGATCACGCTGTTCGACGCTGGCGAAGAAGGCGTCCATGTCGACATGGATGATCTTTCGCAGGCCGAGCTGGGCTTCGTCGGAGTCGTCGTCGGCCATCGGGAAATCTTAGCGGCTTGCCCGGTTGTTTGCACCGCGCCGCGAGTCTACGGCCCGCGCCATGGTCATCGCCGCCTCTTCCCACGATCCGCGCACCATCGGCCGGCGCGAGCTGGTGGTGATGGTGGCGCTGGTGATGAGCCTCAATGCGTTGACTATCGACGGGATGCTGCCCGCGACCGCCACGATGGCGCGCGAGCTGGGCGAGGATGTCGGCAACCGCCGCCAGCTGATCATTTCGGTGTATCTCCTGGCCAGCGGGCTCGGCAGCCTGCTGCCCGGCTCGCTGTCGGACCGGTTCGGACGGCGCGCGGTGCTGCTCGCCTCGCTCGCCGGCTATTGCGCGATCTCCGCGGCGATCGCGTTCGTCCACGACTTCACGCTGCTGCTGGTGCTCCGCGGCCTGCAGGGCCTCGCCAGCGCCGGGCTGTTCGTGGTGCCCAACGCGGTGATCCGCGACCGCTTCGAAGGCGATGCGATGGCGCGACTGATGAGCCTGGTGGGCGCGGTGTTCATCACCGTGCCGGTGATCGCGCCGAGCCTGGGGCAAGCGGTGCTGGCGGTGGCGAGCTGGCGGTGGATCTTCATCGGGCTGACCGGGCTCGGCCTGCTCGCCGCCGGCTGGGTCTGGGCCCGGCTGCCCGAGACGCTCGCCCCCGAAAGCCGCCAGTCGATCGAGCTGGCGGTGATCGCGCGCAATATGGGCGCCGCGCTGACCAACCGCGGCTCGGTCGGCTATGTCGTGGGCAATGCGCTCCTGATCGGGGCGGTGTTCGGCTACGTCAACAGCGCCCAGCAATTGCTCGGCGAGCACTTCAAGGCCGGCGCCAACTTCCCGATCCTGTTCGGAGCAACCGCGGCGATGCTGGCGGTGTCGAACCTCGTCAACAGCCGCATCGTCGAACGGTTCGGGGCGCGGCGGGTCAGCCATACCGGTGTGCTGGTGTTCATCGGGGTCGCCGCGGCGCAAGTCTGGGCGGCCTACTATCGCGATGGCAACCTGTGGTGGTTCATGCCGCTGATGGCGACCAACCTGGCTCTGCTCGGCTTCCTTGGCTCGAACTTCGGCTCGATCGCGATGCAGCCGTTCGCGCATATCGCCGGGGCGGCCAGCAGCGTGCAGAGCTTCGTGCGGATGTTCGGCGCCAGCCTGGTCGGCCTGCTGATCGGCCAGGCCTACGACGGTACTGCCCGGCCCTTTGCGTTGGCCCTGCTGATCGGCTCGCTCGCCGCGCTGGCGCTGGTGCTGTTCAGCGAGCGCGGGGTGCTGTTCCGCCGCATCAATCCGCCGTCGAAGCCCCCATTCCACCCGAGCCGCTAAGTAGGGGACACTAAATAGGGGACAGTCCCCTATTTCCGCTCGGCGAAGCTAGGTCACCCCCTTGCGGTAGGTTTCGGGCAGGAACAGCAACCCGATCACCACCGTCAGCGCGGCGACGATCACCGGGTACCACAGCCCGGCGTAGATATCGCCGGTGGCCGCGACGATAGCGAAGGCGATGGTCGGCAGGAAGCCGCCGAACCAGCCGTTGCCGATGTGATAGGGTAGCGACAGCGCGGTGTAGCGGATGCGCGCCGGGAACAGCTCGACCAGCAGCGCCGCGATCGGCCCGTAGACCATGGTCACCAGCAGGACCAGCGCAAACAGGATGGCGACGACGAGCGGCTTGTTGAGATCGGGCGCTTCGCCGGCGGCGGGATAGCCGGCGGCGGCCAGCACCCCGGGCAGCGCCGCATCGAAGCTGGCCTTGTCGAGCACGGCGATCGAGGATTGGCCGACGCGCACAGCCGCAGTCGGCCGTTCGACCCGGCCCGCCGCGCCGCTATCGAACGTCGCTCGCGCCTCCGGCGTGGCGACGTCGGTATAAGGAATGCCGGCCTTGGCCAGCGCCGACTTGGCAATATCGCAGCCCGATTTGTCGAAGGTGGTCTTGCCGATTGGGTCGAATTGCACCGAGCAAGTCGCCGGATCGGCGAAGACCGTCACCGGATTGCGCGCCTGGGCATGTGCCAGCGCCGGGTTGGCCGCTTCGGTCAGCGCGCCGAACAGCGGGAAGTACAGCACCGCCGCCAGCGCACAGCCGGTGAGGATGATCGGCTTGCGGCCGATCTTGTCGGAGAGCCAGCCGAAGAACACGAAGAACGGCGTGCCGATCAACAGCGCCACCGCGATGAGGATATTGGCCGTCGCCCCGTCCACCTTCAAAATCTTCTCGAGGTAGAACAGCGCGTAGAACTGGCCGGTGTACCACACCACCGCCTGGCCCATGACCGCGCCCAACAGCGCGATCAGCACCAGCCGGGCGTTCTTCCAGTTGCCGAACGCTTCGGTCAGCGGCGCCTTGCTGGTCGATCCGCTCGCCTTCATCGCCTTGTACACCGGGCTTTCGTCGAGCTGGAGGCGGATCCACACCGACACGCCGAGCAGGATCGCCGAAGCGAAGAACGGCAGCCGCCAGCCCCAGTCCGCGAACGCTTCTTCGCCCAGCGCGGCGCGGGTGCCGATCACCACCAAAAGCGCCGCGAACAGCCCGAGCGTGGCGGTGGTCTGGATGAAGCTGGTGTAGAACCCTCGGCGACCCTCAGGCGCATGCTCGGCCACGTAAGTCGCCGCGCCGCCGTATTGCCCGCCGAGCGCGAGACCCTGTAGCAGCCGCAGCGCCACCAGCAGCAGCGGCGAGAGTAGCCCTGCGGTGGCGAAGCTCGGCAGCAGCCCGACCGCGAACGTCGAGGCGCCCATGATCAGCATCGCGACCAGGAACGTGGACTTGCGGCCCACAAGGTCACCCAGCCGCCCGAACACCAGCGCCCCGAACGGCCGCACCGCGAACCCCGCGGCGAAGGCGGCGAGCGCGAGGATGAACCCGGTGGTCTCGTTGACGCCCGAAAAAAACTGCGCGGTGATCACCGTGGCGAGCAGGCCGTAGAGGTAGAAATCGTACCATTCGAACACCGTGCCGAGCGAGGCGGCGGCGATGACCTTGAATTGCGACGGCGCCAGCGGCGCCTCGGCTGCGGCCTCGGTCATGCGGCAAATCCCCCCGGTGTCTTAGGCCGCCAAGGTGCCGCACCGGATGCGTGGCGGCAAGGGCGCGCGGGGCGAAAGGTTACGCAAAAGATACACCATGGTGCGGGTGGATTTGCGGCGCGGTGAGTCGATTGAATGCCGTTGAAAATCGAGGGGTTGGCCGCCGAATCCATCCGCAGGTTAAGGCACAAATGGGGGTCTGTAGGAAAGTTGTTTCTGTGCCGTTCCTCCCCGGGACGGGGAGGGGGACCATGCGTAGCATGGTGGAGGGGAGCTCGCCGCTAGCGCTGCGCGTGGAGCGGAGCCCCCTCCGTCAGCCCTGCGGGCTGCCACCTCCCCGTTCCGGGGAGGACCTAGGCTTTCTCGACTTTCGCCAGCAGCGCTTCGACCTGGACCTGGCTCCCCTCGGCCGCGTCCAGTTCAACCACCGTCCCATCGAACGGCGCGGTAAGCGCGTGTTCCATCTTCATCGCTTCGAGCACCAGGAGCCGCTGCCCCTTCACCACCGCCTCGCCCGCCGCGACATCGACCGCGATAACCTTGCCCGGCATCGGGGCGAGGATGGCGCCGTCGGCGACCGAGGCGCCGGCAGCGTCATGCGCGGGGCGCGCGGTGAACAGATAGGTGTGCCCGCGCTCGGTGACCAGCACATCGCCGTTGGCGGTCATCGACGTCGTCGGGCCGCTGCCCGGAGCCGAAGATCCGTGGACCGCGCCAGCGGGCCCATGGAGCAGCACCCGCTCCTCCGGCGCGCGGTTAAGGCGGAAGCCGAACAGGCCGCGGCGCAACTCGCGTCTCGCCGCATCCCAGTCGAGGAAATCGTCGCGATAGCGTCGCGCCGCCGCGTCGATCGCCTCGGTGGAGGGTTCGGCAGCCGGGATCAGCGCCTCGTCGAGCCGCTCGATCAGCCCCGTATCGACCTGGCCAAGCGCGAATTCGCGGCGCTCAAGACACGCGTGGAGAAACCCCTGGTTGGTATGCAACGGAGCGACATAGCTCGCCTCCAACCCTGCCAGCAGCGCGCGCCGCGCGTCCTCGCGCTCGGCCCCGTGGGCGACCAGCTTGGCGATCATCGGATCGTAGAACGGGCTGACCGTGTCGCCCTCCTCGACACCCGTTTCGACCCGCAGCGCCGGATCGAGGAACAGGTGCTCAATCCGTCCCGGGCTGGGCAGGAACCCACGCGCCGGATCCTCTGCATAGAGCCGCGCCTCCATCGCCCAGCCGTCGATCCTGAGCTGGTCTTGGCTGAGCGGCAGCGGCTCGCCGCTGGCGACGCGCAGCTGCCATTCGACCAGGTCGACGCCGGTGATTTCCTCGGTCACCGGGTGTTCGACCTGCAGCCGGGTGTTCATTTCCATGAAGTAGATGCGATCGGCCGACAGCCCCTCGCCCGCATCGGCGATGAATTCGATGGTACCCGCGCCGACATAGTCGACCGCCTGCGCCGCGCGCACCGCAGCGCCGCACACCGCCGCCCGCGTGGCCGCGTCCATGCCGGGCGCCGGGGCTTCCTCGATCACCTTCTGGTGGCGGCGCTGGAGGCTGCAATCGCGTTCGAACAGGTGGACGACCTGGCCGTGGGTATCGCCGAACACCTGGACTTCGATATGGCGCGGGCTGGTGATCCATTTTTCGAGCAGCACGGCGTCGTTGGCAAAGCTCGAGTTCGCTTCACGTTTGCAGGATTCAAGCGAATCGAGGAAATCCCCGGGCGCATCGACCTTGCGCATCCCCTTGCCCCCGCCACCTGCGACGGCTTTGATGAGTACCGGATAGCCGATTGAATCGGCTTCTTTTTTGAGAACATCCGGAGACTGGTCGGCGCCGTCATAGCCCGGCGTCACCGGCACCCCGGCGGCGCGCATCAGCTGCTTGGCGGCGTCCTTCAACCCCATCGCGCGGATGCTGTCGGGTCTGGGCCCGACCCAGATCAGCCCGGCCGCCGCGACCGCCTCGGCGAACGCGGCGTTCTCGCTCAGGAAGCCGTAACCGGGGTGGATCGCCTCGGCGCCCGTCGCTTTAGCGGCAGCGATGATCTTGTTGCCGACCAGGTAACTTTCGCGCGCCGGTGACGGGCCGATATGCACCGCCTCGTCCGCTTCGCGCACATGCAGCGCGCGGGCATCGGCGTCGGAATAGACCGCCACGGTGCGGATACCGAGCCGCCGTGCGGTGCGGATCACTCGGCAGGCGATTTCGCCGCGGTTGGCGATGAGGAGCGATTGCATCATACCGCCTGTTCATCCGGCAGCGGGGTCATCGGGGCGGCGGGGATCGGGCCGGCCATGCGCACGCCGATAAGGACCGTACCGCGCGGGTGCGGGACGGTGACGGGCTCGGCCTCGGGCTGGCGCACCGCTCCGCCGAACGCGCGGGCGACCGCGGCGAGCTTCTCGAGGCGCGAGGTGGTCACGCGGTGGTCCCAGGCATGGGCGCCGCGCTCGCGCACCTTGCGGCCGATGGCAAGGTAGATATCGGCCGCGCTGAGCACCGCCCAGCGTTGCCGCAGGCCCAGTTCGGCCACGCCCGCGCGGGCCGACGCGGCATAGATCTCCGCCATGTCAACGAGGCGCGCCACCAGGCCGACCAGCGCCTCGCGATAGCTCGGCTTCATGTGCTCGCCCGGCGGGATGTCGGCCTCGGCCAGCCAGTCGAGCGGCAAGTAGCAGCGGCCGACCGCGTCGTCGTCGCACACGTCGCGGGCGATGTTGCACAGCTGGAACGCGATGCCGAGGTCGAAGGCGCGGTCGAGGGTATCCTCGTCGTCCTCCGGCACGCCCATCACCCGCGCCATCATCACCCCGACCGCGCCGGCGACGTGATAGCAATAGCGGATCAGGTCGGCCTCGGAATGCGGCTGCCAGCCGGCGGCGTCGAGCGCGAAGCCTTCGATCACGTCGTCGGCCATCTGCATGGTGAGGCCGCATTCGGGCGCCACCTGGCCGAAGGCGTCGAACGCCGGGTCGGCGGTCGGCTCACCTTGGAGCGCGCGGCGGGTGAGCACGCGGATCGCGGTGACGAGCTGATCGGCGTTGTCCACGTCCTCGGGCTTGTCGCCCGCGTCTTGGCCGTCCGCCAAGTCGTCGCAGCGGCGGCACCAGGCGTAGAGCAGCCAGGCGCGCTCGCGCGTCGGTTTGTCGAACAGCCGGCTGGCGAAGGCGAAGCTCTTGCTGCCCTTGGCGATCGAGCGGCGCGCGTCTTCGACCAGGTCTTCGCGAAAGCGCCCGCCGCCGGCCTGCCTCACCGCCGGGCGCAGGATGCGCGACGGGGCGAGCAGGCGCGGGCGGCGATCGCGGAAACGGCGGATCGGCATCGGCGTTACAGTTCGTCGGCCGTCATGCGGAAGATCGGCTTGTGCGGGACATAGGCGGTCATTTTGTCGAGCAACGCGCCAAGCTCGGGTTCGGCGATCAGAATGCCGCGATGCTCGGGCCGGATGAAACCGGTTTCGCCCATGTGGCGGTAGAACTCGAGCAGGCCGTCGTAAAAGCCGTAGGCGTTAAGCAGCCCGACCGGCATCTGGTGATAGCCGAGCTGGGCCCAGCTGATCGCCTCCCACAGCTCGTCCATCGTCCCGACTCCGCCGGGCAGCGTCAGGAACCCGTCGCTGAGGTCGGTGAAGGCCTTCTTGCGCTCGTGCATGGTCTGGACGACGTGGAGCTCGGTGCAGGCCTTGTTGGCGACTTCGGCCTTGACCAGCGCTTCGGGAATGACGCCGATGACTTCGCCGCCGGCGAGCAGCGCGCCCGCCGCCACCGCGCCCATCAGGCCGAGCTTGCCGCCGCCGTAGACCACCCCGATCCCGCGCAGGGCCAGCGCCTCGCCGATCTCCATCGCCAGTTCCTCGTAGCGCGGGTTCTCCGGGCTGGCCGAACCGCAATAGACCGCGATGCGCTTCATCGCGCCAAGTCCTTCACCATCAGCCCGGCGGTAGCCTTGGCGCTGCCGACCACGCCGGGGATGCCCGCGCCCGGATGCGTCCCGGCACCGACCAGGTAGAGGTTGGGAATGACGTCGTCGCGGTTGTGGGCGCGGAACCAGGCGCTTTGGGTGAGGATCGGCTCGAGGCTGAAGGCGCTGCCGTGGTGCGCGTTGAGGTCGTTCGCAAAATCGCGCGGGGCGTAGTGGAACTTGGTCACGATCCGCTCGGACAGGCCCGGGATCAGCCGGCGTTCGACTTCGGCCAGGATGCGCGCTTCGAGCACCGGCCCGACCTTGCCCCAATCGACCGTCAGCTTGCCCATGTGCGCTACCGGCACCAGCGCGTAGAACGTGCTCTTGCCCTCGGGCGCCATCGACGGGTCGGTGACGGTGGGATGGTGCAGATAAATCGAAAAATCGGCCGGCAGCACGCCGCGGGTGTAGATATCGTCGAGCAGGCCCTTGTACCGCGGACCGAACAGGATGGTGTGGTGCGGGATGCCCGGCCAGGCCCCTTCAATCCCGAAATGGACCAGGAACAGCGACGGGCTGAAGCGCTTGGCCGAAAGCTTCCTCGCCATCGCCGCGCCGCGCCGATCGCCGCTGAGGAGGTCGCGATAGGTGTGGACGAGATCGCCGTTGCTGGCGACCGCATCGAACTGGCCCTGCCAGCCGCTCCTGGTCTCGACCCCGGTGATCCGCGTGCCGCTGGTCTGGAGATGCACCACCGGATCGCCCAGCCGCACTTCGCCGCCGAGCCGCTCGAAATGCCGCACCATTCCGGCGACAAGGCGGTTGGTGCCGCCGCGCGCCCACCACACCCCGCCGTCCTTCTCGAGCTTGTGAATGAGGGCATAGAGCGCGCTGGTGTGCATCGGGTTGCCACCGACCAGCAGGGTATGGAAGCTCAGCGCCTCACGCAGTTTTTCGTTGCGCACGTAGCTCGAGACCATCGAGTAAACGCTGCGCCAGACCTGGTGCTTCATCAGCGCCGGCGCCGCCTTGATCATGCTGGCGAAGTCGAGGAACGGCTCGCTGCCCAGCCGCACGTAGCCGTCGAGATAAACCTTGGCCGAATATTCGAGGAATGCCTCGTACCCACCGAGGTCGGCGGCATCGAGCTTGGAAATCTCGCGCCGCAGCTGCGCCTCGTCGTTCGAATAATCGAAGTTGGTGCCGTCGGGCCAGCTCAGGCGATAGAACGGCATGACCGGCATCAGCTCGACATCGGCGGCCATGTCGTGCCCGGTCAGTGCCCACAGTTCCTTGAGGCAATCGGGATCGGTCACCACCGTCGGTCCGGCGTCGAACGTGAACCCGTCGCGCTGCCAGTAGTATGCGCGCCCGCCGGGCTTGTCGCGCGCCTCGATCACGGTCGTGGCGATGCCAGCGGCCTGCAGACGGATGGCGAGCGCGAGGCCGCCGAACCCGGCGCCGATCACGCAGGCGCGCCTGGTGCCGGCGGTCATGCCGCGGCCTGCAGGCTGGGTTGGCGGGCGAATACCGCGCCAAGCGGGACTGGCGGCTTGCCGATCAGCACCCGCGCCCGGTCGCCGAGGGTCGAACGGCCGGCATAAAAGCGTTCGATCAAGTGTTCATCGAGACGATAAAACCGTTCGAACACGTTGCGGCGCTGTTCGGCCGGCGCCCCGAACAGCATCGCTCCGAGCCGGCGGTAGAACTTCATCCCCGCCCAGTGCCGCCGCGCCCGCGCGGCGAGCATGGCAGCGAGCTGATCGCCGGGCAGATCGGCCTCGGCCGCGATCGCCAGCGCAGTTTCGACCGCGAACGGCAGGGTATAGCTGGTCAGCGGATGGGCAAAGCCGCCGCGCGCGCCCGCCACGGCCACGCCGGGGACCGCCAGCCCGCGCTGGAACGCGGCGAAATCGCCGCCAGTCACCACCGGCAGCACCCCGGTTTCGAAGCCGAGGATGTGGCCTTCCCAGCCATGATCGCGGCCGATCGCGTCAAGCCGCGAGGACAACGCGCCGCGATCGAGCAAGGGGGTATCCTGATAGTACGTATCCTCGACGAACACCTCATTGGCACCCAGCGGCAGCACATAGACGAAGCGATAGCCGCCGAGCTGCGGCACCGTGGCGTCCATGATCACCGGCCGCTCGATCCCGTGCGGCCGGGCGGTGCGCCAATGCCGCCCCATGAATACTTGCCAGCCACCGGCCAGGTGCGGCGTCGGCGCGAAGCCGCGGCAATCGATCACCGCGCGCGCCGCAATCCGCTGCCCGCCTTCGAGCGTGACGCCGCCGGCATCGACCACCCGCGCCACCGCGCCGGTGCGGATCGTGCCCGGCGGCAGCAACCGCTCGAGCCCGCTGGCGAAATCGGCCGAAGCGAGCGAGCGATACGGCGTCGGCAACTGGCGGCGGTAACTCGGGAATGCGACTTCGTAGCCGGCGTCGAAGCTCGTCACCCTGAGGCCATCGAGCAAGGCATGCCCGGCCACGCTCAGGTCGCTGGCAAACCAGCTCCAGCGGTGATTGCCGCCCGCCGCCGTGCCGCCTTCGACCACTTGCACCGCGATCTCGGGTCGGTGTTTCGCCAGCGCCAGCGCGATCAGCCCGCCGGCGAGCCCGCCGCCGACAATGGCCATATCGCAATCGCGCCCGTTCATGCCGGGTGCCTTAGGGGCCGGTCCTTGCAGCGGCAAGCGCGCCGCTTGCGCCGGGCCGCCGGTGTGATAGCCTTTCGCCCCCGCAACCGGGTGTGGAGAGGGTCATGCGCACCAGATCGTTTATCGCCGCCGCCCTGCTGGCGCTGCCGGCCGCCGCGCCGGCACAGGACGCCGCCGCGCCTGCCGGGCCGAGCTGCTACATCGAAGTGTCGAAGCTGTTCGGCGAACCGCCGGCGGGCATCGGCGAACTGGGCGCCGCGGTGCGTGCTCTCGACGCGCAGCTGCGCCCGCAAGTCGAAGCGATCAACGCGGTCAAGGCGCAGATCGCCCGGCTCGAACAGCGCCAGGAACGCCCCGCGCAGAACGCCCAGCAGGCGATGTTCGAGGACGAGGACGAGGCCCCCCGCGCCGCCGCGCCGGCCGCCGGCGATGGCACCGCGCAGGAACTGAACCGGCTCGAAGCCGATCTCAAGGCCAAGCAGGACCAGCTCAAGCTCGATTACGCCGCGCAGCAGACCGCGCTGGTCGGCCCGGTCCAGGCCCGCGTCACCCGCGGCGCGCAGTTCTTCGCCAGCAACAATTCGGGCTGCGGGGAAGTGAAGATGGCCCGCGCCACCGAGCTCGCCGCGCTCACCGCCGCCGGCGCGCGCGATGTGACCGGCGCGTTCGTGAGCTGGTACCTGACCGACTCGGCGAGCTGACCGCCCAAGGGTGACGACCAACCTGCTCCGCCCGCATCGCGCCGCCCTGCTCGCCACGCTGGCGCTGGCGGCGCTGGCGGTGGCGATCCTGTTTGCGATGGACCGGCCGCCGATCTGCACCTGCGGGCATGTGGAGCTGTGGCACGGCACCGTGCAGTCGAGCGGCAACAGCCAGCACATTACCGACTGGTATTCGCCCAGCCACTTCACTCATGGCCTGATTATGTACGGGGTCGCCTGGCTGCTGTGGACGCGGCTCCGGCTGTTCGGCGGCAAGCCCGCGCGTTGGGCTCTGCCGATCGCGGTCATCGTGGAGGCGGCATGGGAAGTGGTCGAGAACACGCCGATGATAATCGACCGCTATCGCGAGGTCACCGTCAGCTGGGGCTACAGCGGCGATTCGATCATCAATTCGGCCGCCGACATCGGCTGGATGACGATCGGCTTCCTCGCCGCCAGCCGCCTCCCCGCCTGGGCCAGCG
>JANOAH010000126.1:0-9730 GCA_031411075.1 Erythrobacteraceae bacterium | reverse complement strand
GTTGTTGTTGAAATCGTAGAGCGCGGCGACTTCGTCCATGAAATCGAGGTGGCTGCGGTATTCGCCGTAGCCCATCGCCGCCGCCGGCCCGAGCATGGCCTTGGTCGCGGCGTACGCCTCGCGGGTCTGCGCCTCGTTCTTGGTGTCGAACACGATCAGCGCGACGTGGATCATGGAGCGCTTGCCGACGATGATCGCCGCGCCGTAATCGAGGTTGCGGTCGTTGAGCACCTTGCGGGTCAGGTCGCGGATGGCCACGCCGTCCTTGCCGGCGATCGGCATGGCGCAGGAAAAGCCGATGTGGCCGCCGTCCTCGCCGCCATACCAGCGGGTCATGCGGTCGAGCGCCATCGACGGGATACCGGCCTGGACCACGTGATGCGGGTTTGGCATTTCGGGCAGGTTGCGGCCGTCGTATTCGTCGAACATCACCGAGCCGCCGGGGATCGCGCTCAGCGCGGCTTCGATCTTGGCGCGGTTGTGCGCGACCACCGGGGCATCGCCCTGCACCGCAAAGCGCATCACCCAGCGGCCGAAGCCGGGCTCGGCGGCGATCTTGTCGATCACCGCGTCGGGGATCGAATCGGTGCCGGTGTACCAGTGCTCGCGGCCCCAGAACGCGCTCGCCGCGCAGACCGCGTTGATGATCATCGGCTGGTTGGAGATCGTCCCGTCGATCATCAGCGGGCGCAGCACGTCGAGGAAGGTGCCGTAATGGTCCTCGTTGTCGAGCATGAACCAGCCGGGGCAGTACACCTCCGGCGCGGGCATCAGCGCGACGCCCATCTTGGTCACCACGCCGAAGTTGGACTGGGTGAAGATGCCGTCCCAGCTCGGTCCGGCGCTGTGCGGATAGATCAGCCAGTTGTGCGGGTTCGACATGCCACCCATCCCGGTGCGCAGCAAGTCGCCGTTGGGGAGGACCACTTCCATCCCGCAATGCTGGCCGAAATGGTCGCCGATCGGGGTGTAGCCGACGCCGTGTTCGAGCGCGTTGCCGATCACCGACCCGCCGCCCAAGTCGGGCACGCTCATCCACAATTTGGAGCCGGTCGCGCGCAAGTGTTCGTAGAGGTCGAAGAAGCGCACCCCGGGTTCGACCAGCGCCATGCAATTGTCTTCGTCGACCTCGAGCACGCGGTTCATCCGGCGCAAGCTCATGGTGAAACTGCCGCTCACCCGCGGCGCGCCTCCGCCGTAGCCTTTGTTGCGGCCCTGGCTGCTGGTCCACACCGGGGTGCCGTGTTCGTTGGCGATACGCAGCACCGCCTGCACCTCCTCGACGCTGCCGGGAAGCAGCACCGCGCCGGGGCGATACCAGTCGCCCGGCGGACCGAACGGATCGCCGTGGTCCTCGAGGTTTTCGGTGAGGACGTATTCGTCGCCGAGCGCGGCGCGCATCGCGGCAAGCGCGGCGGTCATGCCGCTGGTCGAACCTGTCATCGCATCCATCGCCGCTCTCCCTGAGTGTCCTTCGAGGCGGGCCTTCGCGACCCTCGCTTCGCGAGCTCCTCAGTCCCTCCTCATGAAGAGCGGGCGACTGAATAAACCCCGCTCATCCTGAGGAGCAGCTGAGGAGCCGCGCAGCGGCGTCACGAAGACGCGTCTCGAAGGACCCGTCCCGACATCACCCCTCGTGCACCGCCTTCAGCACCATGCACGCGGTCACGCCCTCCGGACCGTCCTCGCTGCCGTGGCCGCTCCACTTGACCCCGCCGAACGGGGCGTCGGCGCCGCCGATCATGTGGCTGTTGATGCCGATCATCCCGCTTTCGATCTCGGCGGCGAGGCGGCGCTGGCGCTGGTAGTCGCTGGTCCAGGCATAGGCGGCGAGGCCATAGGGCAGGCGGTTGGCCTCGGCGATCATCGCCGCTTCGCCCTTGTACGGATTGATCAGCGCCACCGGGCCGAACGGCTCTTCGGTCATGATGTCGGCGTCGAGCGGGATCTCGGACAGCACGCTCGGCTGGTAGAAGAACCCGCGATTGCCGATCCGCGCGCCCCCGGTGCCGAGCTTGGCGCCCTTGTCCTTCGCCTGGCCGATCAGCCGCTCCATCGCCTCGGGCCGGCGCGGGTTGGCCATCGGGCCCATCTGCGTGCCGTTTTCGAGGCCGTCGCCGACCTTGACCGCCTGCGCGCGCTCGACAAACCCGTCGCGGAAGCGCTCGAACACGTCTTCCTCGACGATGAAGCGCGTCGGGCTGACGCAGACCTGGCCGCAGTTGCGGTATTTGCCCGCCACCGCGGTGTCGAGCACCTGGTCGACATCGGCATCGCCGAACACCAGCACCGGGCCGTGGCCGCCCAGTTCCATCGTGGTGCGCTTCATGTCCTCGGCGGCGAGCTTGGCCAGGTGTTTGCCGACCACCGTGCTGCCGGTGAAGCTGAGCTTGCGGATGACGGACGAGCCGAGCAGGTGGCGGCTGACTTCGTCGGGCACCCCGAACACCGCCTGCGCAACCTGTTTGGGCAAGCCGGCATCGAGCAGGCACTGCAGCACGCCCAGCGCGCTGGCCGGCGTCTCCTCGGCCGCCTTGAGGATGACCGAGCAGCCCGCGGCGATCGGCGCGCCGAGCTTGCGGCCGGGGTTGCCGAGCGGGAAGTTCCACGGCGCGAACGCGGCGACCGGGCCGACCGGTTCCCACCGCACCACGCTACGCTGCCCGGTCGGGCGCACCAGTTCGCGGCCATAGAGGCGGAACACCTCGCCGGCGTAGAAATTGAACAGCCCGACGTTCATCATCACTTCGAGCCGGGCTTCGGCGAACGGCTTGCCTTCTTCCATCGTGGCCACGCGGGCCAGGTCGTCGGCGCGTTCAAGCATCAGCCGCGCCGCGCCCTGCAGCACCGTCGCGCGTTCCTGCGGGGTCGACTTGCGCCACAGCTTGAACCCTTCGGCCGCCACTTCGAGCGCGCGGTCTAGATCGCCCGGGTCGGCCAGCGGCAGCGCGCCAATCGGCTCGCCGGTGGCGGGATTGACCACGTCGAAGGTGCGCCGCCCGCCGCCGGTGATCCGTTCGCCGTCGATCACCATGTAAAGCGAAGGGTACTGGGTCATCGGGCTCTCCGCATCGGTTTAACGACCGATGGGTAAGAGCTTGGGCCGAGTCAACCGCCGCCTACAGCCCGAGTGCCTCGAGCCGTTCGACTTCCTCGCGATAGGGCTTGATCGCGCGGAACATGAAAAATGTCGCGATCGGCATGAACACCGCCGCGACGATCAGCAGCGCGCGCCAAATCTGCGTGTCGTCGCCGACCACGTACGAACTGACCAGCCCGATCACCTGGCTGCCGAGCGCCGCGGCGACGGTGAACATGAACAGGTAGAACGCGGTCACCTGGCCGCGCATCTCGTTGGGGGCGACGCGCTGGATCGCCGCGTTCTGCGCCGGGGCCCCGGCCAGGCCGAACATCGAGGCGGCGGCCATCATCCCGATCGCCAGTTCGGCGCTCGGCATCAGCGGCGCCAGGATCGCGCAAACCGTGGCGCAGGCGAAAATATAGGCGGTGGCGCGGATGTTGGCGTCCTTGTGCCGCCGGGCCAGCCACGACACGAAATAGCCGCCGGCAGCGATGCCGACCAGGTTCGCCACCAGGAGCAGCGGGCCGAGCAGGTCGCCGATGCTGGCTTCATCCCAGCCATAAGTGCGGGCGATGAACGGCACCCGCCACGGCGGCAGACCCTGGCTTTCGAGCGCCGACAGAGCCAGCGCGGCAAACAGCGGATAGTACGTCGCGCCGCGCCGGTTGATCGCGCGCAGCGCGTCGATGCCGATAAACGCCAGCGCCTTCCGGCCGAACGGAGCGTCGCCCCGCTGCGCTCCCGGCGCGCTGCGCCGCGGCGGTTCCTTGGCAAAGGCCCAGAATGCAAAGGCGAGCAGGCCGGGCAGCCCGACCATGACCATGATCCACTGCCAGTTGTGAACCTCGAGGCCGATGAAGTCGCTGGTCTCGGGCCAGGTCGCGGTCCACGCGATCAGCCGCCCGCCGCCCCATACGCCGAGCGAGGTGCCGCCGATGAAGCCCAACTGCATCAGCGCGAACACCAGCGGGATGCGCAGCGGGCGGAACGCGTCGCTGAGGATCGAGTACGAGCCCGGGCCGTTGGCCGCGGTTCCGGCGCCGACGAACACCCGGGTCAGGATGAATTGGCCCATCGATTGCGCCAATCCGCCGAGCGCGGTGACCGTGCCGAGCACCGCGATCGAAATGCCCAGCACCCACTTGCGCGGATAGATGTCGACGAAGCGCGCCAGTGGCACGCCCAGAAACAGGAACGCGAGGATGTTGGCAGGGCCCTGGATGAACCCCAGCATCGCGTCGCTGAGGCCGTAGGTTTGCTTGATCCGCTGCGCCAGCATGCCGAACATGGTCTGGTCGAAGAACGTCAGGAACGTCGCGAACACCACGCAAAACAGGATGTAAAAGCCCGCGCGCTCGCTCGGCCAGGGCTGCCCGGCGGCGGCCGGTTCGGCGCCGGCATAGTCGGGTCCGGTCGGCGCGATGGCCATGCTCGCTCTCCCCCACGGCCGCGTTTCCGCTTGCCGCCGGTCCTAGGAGGTGGAAGGTGAAAGGCGAAACACAAATTTGTCGCAGGGGAGAGAGACTTTGCAGGACTATTCGGGCAGTTACGCGCGCGATCGGGCGGAGATCGAGGATCTTTTGTCGCGGTACCTTTTCGCGATGGATTACAACGACTTCGTGACTTACGGCGACACGTTCACCGAGGGTGGCACGCTCGAATTCGCGCGCGGATCGGTAACCGGGCGCGAGGCTATCAAGGCCGCCGCCAAGGGCTTCAAGGAAGCGGTCGGCGCGATCTATGTCGATGTCGATGGCAACCCGGCAGTGCTGCGCCACGTGCTGTGCCATTCGTCGATCCGGGTCGAAAGCGACAGGGCCTGGCACACCGGGTTCTGGTTCGAAACGGCGAATGATGGCCCGCGCAACGAGCACGGCCGCTTCACCCCCACGCTCGGCACCTTCGGCATCTATGAGGACGAGCTCGAGCGGGTCGAGGGACGCTGGCTGTTCTCCTATCGCCGCATCCTCAACGAGTTTCTCCCCGGGCGCGAAAGCGGCAAGACGAACCCGGTGCTGGCGATGGACGCCAAATGATCCCCCTCCCGCTTGCGGGAGGGGTTAGGGTTGGGCAACGCGCCAGCCTCGCAAACCGACCCCCGGCCCCTCCCGCAGGGGGGAGGGGAGAACCATGATCGATTTCGCCGGTCGCACTGCGTTCGTCACCGGCGGCGCCAATGGCGTCGGCCTCGGGTTGGTGCGCAACCTGCTCGAAGCCGGCGCGAAAGTGGCGATCGCCGACATTCGCCAGGACGCGATCGACGCGGCGCTCGCCAGCCTCGACAACCGCGAGGTGATGGGCGTCGAGCTCAACGTCATGGACCGCACCGGGTTCGCCGCGGCGGCCGACCGGGTGGAGGCCGAATTCGGCCTGGTCAGCCTGCTGTTCAACAACGCCGGGATCAACCTCTTCCAGACCATCGAGGACAGTTCCTACGACGATTGGGACTGGGTGCTCGGGGTCAATCTCGGTGGGGTCATCAACGGGGTGATGACCTTCGCGCCGCGGATGAAAGCGCGCGTTCAGGCTGGCGAGCAGCAGGGCGGACACATCGTCAACACCGCCAGCATGGCCGCGTTCGTCGCCTCGGGCGCGCCGGGCATTTACAACACCGCCAAGTTCGCGGTGCGCGGGCTGACCTACTCGCTGCGCCACTCGATGTACGCGTACGGGATCGGCGTTTCGGCAGTCTATCCGGGGCTGGTCAAGAGCCACATCTTCGCCAGCGACGAGGTCCGGCCCGAGACGCTCAAAAGCGCCATGAAACCGGTCGATCATGCCTGGGTCGAACGGCTCGCTGGCATCCACGCATTCGGCATGGAGCCCGACACCATCGGCGCGCGCATCCTCGACGGCGTGCGCGAAAACCGCGCGCACATTTTCACCCACCCCGATCACAAGGACGAAGTGGCCGAGCTCGCCGCCGAAGTCCTCGCCGACTATCGCGACTATCCACCCGACACCGGCTTCGACCAGCGCGTAGCCTTCGAACAGCGCCGCATGACGACCTTCGCCGAAACGCGCCGCAAGGCGGGGATTGGATGAAACCTGTGTACTCGTCGCCCATGCGAAGGCAGGGGCCTAGATAACGTCCGCCATACGCGGATGGGCCCCTGCCTTCGCAGGGGCGACGGGGATTGTTCAGGTTTCTATCGTTACGGCGAAAGCGATGAAACGCCTCCTCCCCCTCACGCTCCTTCTCGCCGCGCCTGCCACAGCGCAAGTCGCGCCGCCTGCGCCTGCGCCGCTGACAGTCGAGCACCAGATGCTGCTGCGCTGTTCGGCGGCGTTTGCGCTGGTGGCGCGGCGGCAGGCGGCGGGGGAGGCCGACGCGCTCGGCTGGCCGCCGCTGGGTCAGCGCGGCAGCGAATTCTTCGTCCGTGCCTCGGCCAAGGTGATGGACGAAGCGCAGCTCGACCGCGCCGGGATCGCGGCGGCACTGCAGACCGCGGCGCAGGGCCTGCTCGCGCCCGGCGCGCTGGTCGCGATCATGCCGCCGTGCCTCGCCGCGCTCGAGCTGTCGGAACGCTAGTTCAGCCGCGCTTCAGGCAAACCCGCGCAAACCGTGCCAGATTGTTTGGAATCGGAGACCAACCGATGCGTATCCTGCTGCCAGCCGCCGTTCTCGGCGCCGCGCTTGCCCCGGTGCCCGCGCTTGCGGGCGAGGCCCAGCGCGTGGTCGAGGAAATGAACGACCCCGCCCGGCAGGAGCAGATCGCCGCCGCCGCCGAAGGCATTGCCGAAGCGGTCATGGCGATGCCCGCCGGCCCGCTGCTGCGTGCTGCCGAAACGATGGCCGGGCGCGATCCCGAAGCGGTCGATCCGGACCTGCGGGTGGGCGATCTGGTCGGCCCGGAAGCCGCCGACGCCCCGCGTGAGATGGCCCGGCGCATGCCCGCGATGATGGGCGCGATGGCCTCGCTCGCCGGCGCGATGGACGCGATGCTGCCCGAACTGCGCGCGTTGGGCGATCGCATCGCCGAGGATATGGCCGAGGTCGGGGCGCGCACCCGCGACGATTACTAAACCCTTGTTCGCGCGCTGGACGGCGCGCCCGCCATACGGCATGAGCGCGGCCATCGCATGTGGCTGCTCCATTCCTTTCCGCTCTGCCCGTTCAGCCGCAAGGTCCGCCTGGCGCTGAGCGAAAAGGGCGTCGCGTACGACCTGGTCCGCGAATATCCGTGGGATGCGCGCGAAGACTTTTTCGCCATGAGCCAGGCCGGCCGCACCCCGGTGCTGCGGCTGGAGGAAAAAGGGCTGACGCTGGCCGATAGCCAGGCGATCTGCGAATTCTTCGAAGAAACCGTCGACAAGAGCCCGCTGATCCTGGGCAGCGCGGCGCAGCGCGCCGAAATCCGCCGCCTGACCGCGCTGTTCGACGAGAGTTTCTTCGGCGACGTCACTTATCCGCTGCTCCACGAAAAGATGAAGAAGCGGCTGGTGCTGCGCCAATCACCCGATTCGACCGCGTTGCGGATGGCGATGCGCCTGGCGCACGAACATCTCGATTACATCGACTGGCTGGTCGACAGCCGCCGCTGGCTCGCCGGCGCGCAGCTCAGCCTCGCCGATTTTGCCGCCGCGGCGCAGATTTCGGTCGCCGATTACCTCGGCGGGATCGACTGGTCGGGGCACGAGGAAGCGCAAGGCTGGTACCGCGTGATGAAAAGCCGTCCCAGCTTCCGCCCGCTGCTCACCGAAAAGATGGAAGGCATCCCACCGCCGGTGAATTACGCGGATGTAAACGCCTGATCCTTCGAGATGCGTCTTCGCGACGCCGCTATCGCGGCTCCTCAGCCGCTCCTCAGGATGAGCGGGGTTGTTGAATTCGACTGCGAATTTCTTACCTTTACCGCTCATCCTGAGGAGCGACTGAGCCTGTCGAAGGCGCGTCTCGAAGGATCGCAACGGAGATCCCCATGGCCGACAACACCAACCTCACCGACGCCGAATGGCGCACCAAGCTTTCGCCCGAGCAGTACCGGGTGCTGCGCGAGGGGGGGACCGAACGGGCGTTCACCGGCAAGTATGAAAAGAACAAGGCGGCGGGCGAATACGTCTGCGCCGGGTGCGGGCAGGCGCTGTTTGAAAGCGACGCCAAGTTCGACAGCGGTTCGGGCTGGCCAAGCTTCGTGCGGCCCGAAGATGGCGCGGTCGACGAGCACCGCGACGCCGGCCACGGCATGGTCCGCACCGAAGTGGTGTGCTCGAATTGCGCCGGGCACCTGGGGCACGTGTTCCCCGACGGCCCGCGCGACGAAGGCGGGCTGCGCTATTGCATCAACAGCGCGTCGCTCGAGTTCGTGCCGGAGGATAAATAGCGCGTCCTGCCGCCCCGCCATTAACGCGGCGTTCGGGATGCCCTATGCACAGCGTTCCGACGGGAGGATGACCGAGGCTGATGGCCGAACAGAGGCGGGGATCCAGGGCCGCTAGCCGGCCGCGCTCGTCGGGGCCGCCGCGCCGGCCGCCCGGCTCGCCACCGGCGCGCTGGAAGCTGTGGGCCAAGCGCATCGCGGTGTGGGGCGGGGCGTTCGCCGCGCTGCTGGCGCTGGCGCTCGGCACCGCGGTGTTCTTCGCCACCCGCAACCTCCCCGGTTACACCACGCTGATGAACAGCCAGGTCGGGCAGACTATCGTCGTGCGTGCTCGTGACGGCAGCGAACTGGTCGCGCTCGGGCCGAGCTATGGCCAGTGGCTCGATGCCGAGGAAATCCCGCAGGTGATGAAGGATGCGATGGTCGCGGTCGAGGACCGGCGGTACTATTCGCACTTCGGGGTCGACCCGCTCGGCCTCGCCCGCGCGGTGCTGGTGTCGATCCGCGACGGCACGCCGATCCGCGCCACCTCGACGATTACCCAGCAGCTCGCCCGCAACATCTTCCTCAATTCGAGCCGCCGGCTCGACCGCAAGATGCGCGAGGCGGTGCTGGCGATGGCGCTAGAAGCCAAGTTTTCGAAGCAGCAGATCCTCGAGCTGTACCTCAACAAGGTCTATTTCGGCGGCGGCGCCTATGGCATCGATTCGGCCAGCCGGCGCTTCTTCAGCCATTCGGCGCGCGACCTCAGCACCGCGGAAGCTGCGATCATCGCCGGACTGGTCAAGGCGCCGAGCCACTATTCGCCTACCGCCGATGTCGATGCCGCTGTCGGCCGCGCCAACGTGGTGCTCGACCAGATGCGCAAATACGGCGCGATCGGCGCGTCGGAGGCAGCCGCGGTCGATGTCTCGGCGGTCAAGCTGCGCGCCCAGCCGGGGCAGGATTCGGCGCGCTATTTCACCGATTACGTGCTCCCGCAGCTAGAAGTGCTGCTGCCCGCCAACGCCGGGTTCGAACCGCTGGAGGTATGGACCACGCTCGATCCGGCGCTGCAGCGGGCGGGGCAAGCGGCGATCAAGGCCAACGCGCCGGGCGGCGCGCAAGGGGCGCTCGTCAGCCTCGACCGCGACGGGGCGATCCTGGCGCTCGTTGGCGGCAAGGATTACGTTGAATCGAACTACAACCGCGCCACCGATGCCCAGCGCCAGCCCGGTTCGGCGTGGAAGCTGTTCGTCTATCTTGCCGCGCTTGAGGCCGGCTATCGGCCCGATGACAAGGTGGTCGACGAGCGCGTCACGATCGGCGGCTGGACCCCGCGCAATTC
>JANOAH010000125.1:0-14262 GCA_031411075.1 Erythrobacteraceae bacterium | reverse complement strand
GACTATCGCCGCGCCACGCCGGAGCGCGGTGCTGCAGGGACAGTTGTGGTGAGTTACCGCGTGCGGCCCGATGGTCTGGTCGATCAGTGCCGCGTCACCGGCTCGAGCGGCTATGCCGAATTTGACGAGGCGACCTGCCGGCTGATCGAACAGCGGTTCCGCTTCCTCCCCGCGCGCGACGAAAGCGGTCGCGCCGTCGATTGGACGATCCGAACCGATTACACCTGGGCGCCCTCCTGAACGGGTCGCCGCGCATCTTGGTCGACTGGTCGCGAGTCCGGGTGGTTTACGGAACCTGCGGAACCGAGCGGCAAGGCCGCCGTTCAACGCGCAGGACAAGAATCCTGAATGGCCGAAACGGGACGGGGTCGCCGTCCGATCGGCGCCTCGTGGAGACCTCTCATGAACAAGACCCTGATTTCGCTCGTCACCGCCGCCGCGCTGCCGCTCGGCGCCTGCACCACTTACGAGGACGACAGCACGCTGGCGACAGTCGGCACCGGCGCCGCGATCGGCGCGGCCGGCGGCGCGGGCGTGGCCGCGGTGGCCGGCGGCGACCTGCTCACAGGGGCGGCGATTGGCGCCGCGGTCGGTGGACTGGCCGGCGCGGTCTGGGCCGATCGCAATGGCGACGGGCGGACCGACGGCTACGTTTACAACGGCCAGTACTACGAAGGCGAACCGGGCGGGTACCAGAACGCCGCGGTCACCACGCCGCGCTGCGGCCCCTCGACGCTCGGCGGCGCGGCGCGCGGCGCGGGCGTGGGCGCGGCGGCGGGTGCCGGCGCGGGCGCGCTGCTCGGCGGGCTCGGGGTGCTCGAAGGTGCAGCGATCGGTGCCGCGGTCGGCGGTGTCGCCGGTGCGGTCTGGGCCGATCAGAACAACGACGGCTGTGCCGACGGGTATGTGCGCGAAGGCACCTACTATCAGGGCGAGCCAACCTATCAGTCGCCGAGCACGGTCGCCTACACCGGCGAACGCGGCTAGGCATCGGCACGGGGACGCGGGGCATGCGGCGGCATCTGCGCCTGGCGCTGGTCGCGGGTCTGGCGTCGGCGCTGCTTGCGCCGGCCCCGCTCGCGGCGCGCGATCGTGTGTCGGGCAGCGAACGCGCCCGGCTCGAAGCCGCCGGCCCGCGCGGCTCGTTGCAACGTGAGATCGCCGCCGCGGCGACCGGGCCGGAGCTGCGCACGTTCTATGCCGCACGGTCCAACCGCCCGCTATGGTTCGACGAGATGGGGCAGTTGTCTCCGGCCGCCGCCACGTTGCTCCAGCAACTGCGCACCGCGCCGCTAGATGGCGTGGCGGCGGATCTTTTCGATCTCGTGCAACTGACCAAGTCGCTCGACAAGGCGCGCCGCGCCGATGCCGACGATGTCGCCCGCGCCGATGTCGCGTTGTCAGGCGCGCTCGCCGCCTATGTCCGCGCCACCCGCGGCGCGGCGCACGACGCGATGATCTACGAAAGCAACGCGCTGGCCCCCAGCGTACCGAGCGTTCGGGCCGCGCTCGACGGGGCCGCGCGCGGCGGGCCGCTCGACCAGTACGTCGGCGAGATGCGCTGGATGCACCCGCTCTACGCGCCGCTGCGCGCGGCGCTGGCCGATCCGCAGTATTCGGCGGCGCAGCGCGCGCTGATCGAAACCAACCTGCAGCGCATCCGCGCGCTCGCCCCACCCGCCAACGGCCGCCACATCCTGGTCGATGCCGCCAGCGCCCAGCTCTACATGTACGACGGCGGCCGCATGGTCGATACGATGCGGGTGGTGGTCGGCAAGCCGGAATTGCAGACCCCGATGATGGCGGGTTTCATCCGCACCGCGATCCTCAATCCGTACTGGAACGTGCCCGAAGACCTGGTCCGCAACAACATCGCGCCCAACGTGTTGGCGCGCGGCGTCGCCTATCTGCGCAGCGGCGGCTATCAGGTTCTCGCCGATTACAGCGACAATCCCCGCGTGCTCGACGCGCGGCGGATCGATTGGCGCGCGGTGCGCGAAGGCCGCACACAGGTGCGCGTGCGGCAGCTTCCGGGCGGGTCCAACTTCATGGGCCAGGTCAAGTTCGAATTCCCCAACGCGCAAGGGATTTACCTGCACGATACGCCCGACAAGCACCTGATGACCGAAGCGGCACGACAGTTCAGTTCGGGCTGCGTGCGGCTGGAGGACGCAGCGCGGCTGCACCAGTGGCTAATGGGCACGCCGTTGCCTGCCGCCGGGCGTGAGCGGGAGCAGGAAGTGCCGCTGCCGGGGATCGTGCCGGTTTATATCACTTACCTTACCGCGATGCCCGAAGCCGGGGCGATCGCCTTCCATAACGATCCCTATGCCCGCGACGCTGCGCAGTTCGTCGCGCTCGACGGGCTGGGCGCCGGCGGCGACTAGCGCGGTTGGGGGGGAGGCATGGAGATCCGCCAACTCGGCCGCAACGGGCCGCAGGTTTCGGCCATTGGCCTGGGCTGCATGGCGATGTCGGGGATGTACGGCCCGGCCGACCGCGCCGAGGCCATTGCCACCGTCCACGCCGCGCTCGAAGCCGGAATCACCCTGCTCGATACCGGCGATTTCTACGGCATGGGCCACAACGAGCTGCTGCTGGCCGAAGCGCTTAGGTGCGTGCCGCGCGAGAGCTACCAGCTCAGTGTCAAGTTCGGCGCGCTGCGCGATCCGGCCGGCAACTGGCTCGGCAACGATACGCGGCCCGCGATGGTCAAGAACGCGCTGGCGCAGACGCTCAACAAGCTCGGCACCGATTACATCGACATCTACCGCCCGGCGCGGCTCGATCCCGCGGTGCCGATCGAAGATACCGTCGGCGCGATCGCCGAATGCGTCGCAGCCGGCTGGGTGCGCCATATCGGCCTTAGCGAAATGGGCGCCGAGACCCTCCGCCGCGCCAGCGCGGTGCACCCGATCTGCGACCTGCAGATCGAATATGCGCTGACCACCCGCGGCATCGAGCGCGCCGTGCTGCCCGCCTGCCGCGAACTCGGCATCGGCGTGACCGCGTACGGCGTGTTCAGCCGCGGCCTGCTCACCGGCGGCTGGCAACCGGGCGATCTATCACCAGGCGATTTCCGCACGCACGCACCGCGGTTCCAGGGCGATGCGGCACTGCGCAACCTCGCGGTGGCGGAACGGCTCGCCAGCGTGGCCGCCGGCTTCGGGCTCAGCGCCGGCCAACTCGCGCTGGCCTGGGTCATGGCGCAGGGCGCCGACATCGTGCCGCTTGTCGGCACCCGCCGGCGCGAGCGCGTGGCCGAGGCGGTTGCTGTGCTCGGGACCGAGCTTTCGGGCGAACAGCTACAGGCGCTCGAAAGCGCCATCCCGGCGGACGCCATCGAGGGCGAACGGTATGCCCCGGCCCAGATGGCGCATCTCGATTCGGAACGCTGAACGGCGTAAGGTGCCACGATGGTCGCGCCGCTCGCCTTGTCCCGTCGTCATGCGTTGCTGGCGCTGGGTTCCGGGATTGCCGCCGCCTGCACCGCCAAGACCATGCCCGCCGCCCAGCACGCCCGGCCCGATCTCTACGCCTGCGAAGGATGCGAAGGCCTGGCCGAGCGTGACGCGCGTTCGATGGGCGCCGTCGCCCAGATCGCGCCGCCGGGAGAGCCAGGCGAGCCGCTGGTGGTGACGGGAATCGTCAGCGCCGCCGAAACCGGCGCGCCGGTGCCGGGGGTGGTGATCTACGCCTACCACACCGATGCGGGCGGGCTCTATTCGCGCGGCACCCCCGAAACCGAATGGAGCCGCCGGCACGGCCTGTTGCGCGGTTGGGCCAAGACCGGGGCGGACGGGCGCTATACCTTCCGCACGATCAAACCCGCGCCGTACCCGAACCAGACGTTCCCGGCCCACGTCCACCTGACGGTGGGCGAGCCGGGGCGGCGGCCGTACTATATCGATGACGTGGTGTTCGCCGGCGAATTTGGCGTCACCGCCGATTATCGCGCCCGCCAGGAATTGCGCGGCGACAGCGGCATCGTCACGCTGCGACGCACCGATGGCGGCGCCTGGCTGGCTGAACGCGACATCCGCCTCGAACGGCATCCATTCTGAGGCGAAAATGTAAGGCCCCTGCGCCCGGGGGGACAAGCGCAGGGGCCGGCAGCCGGGAAGAGGGTCAGTTCCCGGCTGTATCCTTGCCATAGGCGAGATCGAAGCGGTCGGCGTTCATGACCTTGGTCCAGGCCTTGACGAAATCCGCCTTGAACTTCGTCTCGTGGCCCTTCTCGGCATAGACTTGGGCCACCGCGCGCAATTCGGCATTGCTGCCGAACACCAAGTCCGCCCGGCTCGCCCGCCAGGTTTCGCCGCCGCTGGCGCGGTCGGTCGCGACGTATTCCTCCTGCGTGTCGTCGCTTGCCTGCCACACGTTGGTCATGTCGAGCAGGTTGACGAAGAAGTCGTTGCTCAGCGTCCCGGCATTCCGGGTGAAATGGCCGTGGCCGCGCCCGCCGTGATTGGCGCCAAGCACCCGCAGGCCCGCCACCAGCACCGCCATTTCGGGCACCGACAGGCCGAGCAGCGCCGCGCGGTCGAGCAGCATCTCCTCGGTCTTCACGCCGAGCTGCTTGGGCAGGTAGTTGCGGAACCCGTCGGCTTGCGGTTCGAGCCAGTGGAAGCTCTCGACGTCGGTCTGCTCCTGCGTCGCGTCGCCGCGGCCGCCGGTGAACGGCACATTGCCCGCGCCGGCCTGTTCGAGCCCGACCACGCCGCCGAGCACGATCGCATCGGCCAGGCTCATCGAACCGCGCAGCCCGTTGAGCGTGTCGAGCACCTTGGCCAGCTCGGCCGGTTCGTTGACGTCCCAGCTCTTCTGCGGCTCGAGCGCGAGGCGTGCACCGTTGGCGCCGCCGCGGTGGTCGCTCTTGCGGTACGTGCTGGCACTGGCCCAAGCGGTCTTGACCAGTTGCGCCACCGTCAGGCCGCTGTCGGCGATCTTGGCCTTGACCGCCGCGACGTCGGCGTCGCTCGGCTTGGTCCCGGCCGGGATCGGGTCCTGCCAGATCAGGTCTTCGGCCGGAACTTCGGGGCCGAGATAGCGGCACTTGGGGCCCATGTCGCGGTGGGTCAGCTTGAACCAGGCGCGCGCGAAGGCGTCTTCGAACGCCGCGTGATCGGCGCGGAACCGCTCGCTGATCGCGCGAAAGCCCGGATCGCGCTTCAGCTGCATGTCCGCGGTCGTCATCATGGTCGGAACACGCTTCGACGGATCGTGCGCCGCCGGGGCCATGTCCTCGGGCTTCTGATCGATCGGCTGCCACTGGTTGGCGCCCGCCGGGCTCTTCACCAGCTCGTAATCGTAGTCGAGCAGCAGGCGGAAATAGTTCGCGCTCCATTTGCGGGGTGTGTTGACCCACGATCCTTCGATACCGCTGGTCACGGTGTGTGCGCCGATGCCGCCGTGTTCCTGGTCGGAGACCCAGCCAAAGCCCTGGTGCGCCAGGTCGCCGCCAGCAGGCGCATGACCCAGAGTCGAACCGTCACCGTTGCCGTGGGCCTTGCCGAAGGTGTGACCGCCGGCCGCCAGCGCGACGATCTCCTCATCATTCATCGCCATGCGCTTGAAGGTTTCGCGCAAATCGCGCGCCGCGCCGGCATCGTCATGCGGATTGCCGCCCGGCCCTTCGGGATTGACGTAGATCAGGCCCATCTGGATCGCCGCCAACGGGCCGTCGATGTCCTCCAGCCCGCGCTCGGGGTCGATGCGGGTCTGCACGCCCTGGTTGACCCACTTGTCCTCGCTGCCCCAGTAAATGTCCTTCTCGGGCTCGTAAACGTCGGCGCGGCCGCCGCCGAAGCCGAACACCGGGCCGCCCATGCTTTCGATCGCGACATTGCCCGCAAGGATGAACAGGTCGGACCAGCTGATCGCCTGGCCGTGCTTCTGCTTGATCGGCCACAGCAGGCGGCGCGCCTTGTCGAGGTTGCCGTTGTCGGGCCACGAATCGAGCGGGGCGAAGCGTTGCTGCCCGCTGTTGGCGCCGCCGCGCCCGTCCCCGGTGCGATAGGTCCCCGCCGCGTGCCAGGCCATGCGGATGAAGAACGGACCGTAGTGGCCATAGTCCGCCGGCCACCACGGCTGGCTGTCGGTCATCAACGCGGTGAGATCGTCCTTGAGCGCGGCATAATCGAGCGTCTTGAACGCCTTGGCATAGTTGAACCCGTCACCCATCGGGTTGGCGGTGCCGTTGGGCGAGAGGATGTCGACCGCCAGCGCGTCGGGCCACCAGTCCCGGTTCTGCCGGCCGAGCAGCGCGCGGGCGCCGCCGCCATGAGGAACCGGACAACCTTCGATCGAGCCCGTCTTCGCATCCATTATCCGTCTCCTGAGTGGAATGATTCTTCCAGTGATCCTAGTGCCGCCCTTGCATCGGGAAAAGCGATGAACCTTCGTCACTAAGTGCGGGAAATCCGATTAGTCGCAAAAGCTGGCGGCAGCGGCGCGTTTGCCTTAATCCGCCGCGCCATGAGCTATCCCAAGACCCAGGCGCTGATGCAGCGCGGCTGCGATTTCCTCGGCAGCGAGTGTGCGATCCTGTGCGGGGCGATGAGCTGGGTGTCCGAGCGCAATCTCGTCGCCGCGATCAGCAATGCCGGCGGCTTCGGGGTGATTGCCTGCGGGGCGATGACGCCCGACCTGCTCGATGCCGAGATCGCCGCGACCAAGGCGCTGACCACCAAGCCGTTCGGCGTGAACCTGATCACCATGCACCCGATGCTGTTCGAGCTGATCGCGGTATGCGAGCGGCACAAGGTCAGCCATGTCGCGCTCGCCGGCGGCATTCCGCCCAAGGGCAGCGTCGAGGCGCTGAAGGCGGCGGGCGCCAAAGTGCTGGTGTTCGCGCCGACGCTGGCGCTGGCAAAGAAGCTGCTGCGTGGCGATGCCGGGGCGGACGCGCTGGTGATCGAAGGCTCGGAGGCCGGCGGCCACATCGGCCCGGTCTCAACCAGCGTGCTGGCGCAGGAAATGCTCCCTGCGCTCGCCGAAGAGCACCTGGTCTTCGTCGCCGGCGGGATCGGGCGGGGGGAAGCGATGGCCGGCTACCTCGAAATGGGCGCGGCCGGGGTGCAGCTCGGCACCCGCTTCGCCTGCGCCACCGAGAGCATCGCCCACCCCGATTTCAAGAAGGCGTTCTTCCGCGCCAACGCGCGCGACGCGGTGACTTCGGTCCAGCTCGACCCGCGCCTGCCGGTGATCCCGGTGCGCGCGCTCAAGAACAAGGGCACCGAGGAATTCACCGCCAAGCAGCGCGAAGTCGGCCTGCTGCTCGACCAGGGCAGCGTCGACATGACCGAAGCGCAACTGCGGATCGAACAGTTCTGGGCCGGAGCGCTGCGCCGCGCGGTTATCGACGGCGACGTCGAGAACGGCAGCGTGATGGCCGGTCAATCGGTCGGGATGGTCAGCAGCGAGGAGCCCGTCGCCGCGATCCTCGCCAGCCTGATGGCCGAGAGCGAAGCGGCGGTCGGGCGGCGATAGCCGGAACCGAATGCCCTGTTTCGCGCTGTAATCGGCAACGGAACAAGGAGTTTTTCGACATGATCGGCAAGTTGATCGGCGGCCTCGTGGGCGCAAAGCTGGCCAAGGACACACCGGGCGGTCTTGATGGTCCGCGCGGGGCCCTGATCGGCATGGCGGTGCCTTTTGTACTTCGGCGGCTGAGCCCGATGGGCATGGTGGCGCTGGCGGTGGGCGGATATGCCTACAAGAAGTACAACGAAAAGAATGCCGCACCGGCCACGCGGGCCAAGCGTACGGTCTCGCCGCGCAAGCGCACTTCGCCCAAACGCACCGCGTCGAAGCGCGCCGCGGCCGCGCCCGCCACCGCCTAGGCTAGCTGCCAGAGTCCCCAGCGCCAGCCCGCCGCTCGGCGCGGCTGGCGTTGATGTGGTTACGGATCGAGACGTTGCCCTCGTGGCAGGCGTATTCGAAGAACTGGTAGCTGTCGTCGCGCGTCCAGGTGACGCGGGCGGTCCAGGGCGCGGTGAAGACTTGCGGGTCTGAATAGCTCAGCTCGAAGACCAGCGCGTGCTCGCCGGTGCGAATGAAGCGCTCGATTACCCGCGCTTCAGTACTTACCGGAATGGCATTGTTCGACTGAACGCCCGTTGCGACGTTCAGCGGCGAAGCGGCGCGGCGCCACACGTCGCGGGTGGCGCCGTCGCCGGTCTTGATGTTGGTGGTTTCGACCACCAGCGTCTCGCCTTCCCAGTGGCCGAGGCTGCTGCCCATCCACGATTGGACCGCAGCCGGCCAATGCTCTGCGCGGCGGAGCGGGATGATGCGGTCGCCCAGCATCTCGAAGTGGATGACGACGAAGCCGGGCGCCTGGAAGATGCGCACGCCGTTGTTGTAGCGGAACGGCAGCATCGAGGCGGGGAAGCCGCGGCTGATACAGCGGTCCCAGGTGTCGAAGTCGTCGATCCAATCGTAACTGCGGCCTTCGGTGAACCAGCTGGTGCGGCCGGCGGCACGCAAAGCCTCGGCCCATGGGGTCAGCGCCGGCAGACGGCCGTCGGCGGGTTCGACCAGCATCGAGGTGCGCCGCGCGAACGGTTCGGCCAGCATCCACGCTTCGAGCCCGCGGGTGCCGCGCGAATTCTCTTCGGAATAGGCCGCGTCGGAGCGGCGGGCCGCTTCGACCCGCTGGGCGAATTCGTCCTCGGTCAGCCACTCGCGCTCGCCCACCTCGGCCGGGCGGGCGAACGGGATGCGGGCCTGCTGGATCATATCGAGATTGTACGTCGCGCGCAGGTCCGGATCGCCCCATTGGGTGCGCGGCGCGCGATAAGTGGCGGGCGCGTCTTGCGCGGCCGCCGGCGCGGCGATCAGTGCCAGCGCCAGCGCGATAAGCCGCATCACGCCAGGCCGAGCAGGATCGTGGCGACCTGTTCGGGTGCGCCGCCCATCACGAAGTGGTCGGTAGCGGCGTCGTGGTATTCCCACGCCGGATCGCCTTTGACCCGATCGGCGAACTGGCGGAATGGAGTCGGCTCCCACGCACTGGCAAAGACGTAGGCGTGGCGCGCGATCTTGGCTTCTTCGCCGGTAAACGGGATCGCTTCGAGCAGGGTCAGCAGCGGGTGGAACCCGACCTGGCCCGGCACCGGGGTGAAATCGATCGAGCCGATCGGCGCGACCAGGCCGGGCGTGTGGCGCTGGCTGTCGATATACCAGGCATGTTCGAACCCGCCGGTCACGTCCCACAGGCTCTGGTCGTCGCCCGGCAGGAAGGCGTCGAGGTAGGCGATCGCATCGATCCGCGCGCCGAGCCGCGTGGCGACGCCGGTTACGACCATCCCGCCGTAGCTGTGCCCGGCGAGGACGAAGCGGTCGAAGCTTTGTTCGGCCACTTGCGCGCAGACGTCGTCAACGTGATCGGTGAGGGTAATACCCGGATGCAGCTCGCCCTGCCGGCTGCCGAGGCCGCGCAGCGCGCAGACCAGCACCTGGTGGCCTGCGGCGCGCAGCCGCTCGGGCACTTCGCCATAAGTCTGCCCGCCGCCCCAGGCGCCATGGACCAGCACGTAGTTCGCCATTGCCTTCTCCCTCCCTCCTCCCCGTTTTCGGGGAGGAATGAAAAAGCCCGCGAACCTTCTCGGCTCGCGGGCTTTTCGTAAAGCGCTTTCGCGCCGCTCGGCTTAAGCCGGTTCGGCGACGCGGGTGGTGCGCCAGCCGGTGGCGTAAGTATCGGCCGCCATCTTGCCGTAAGGCACCGGGCTGACCACCGCGCGGACCGCGAGCTGCTTGTGCGGCTCGACCGTGGTCTTCCTGGTGTTCGGCTCTTCGCCCCAGAGCACGTGGATTTCGGTGCCGAGCGGCAGCTCGTGATCGACAGTGGCGAGGCTCAGCGCCTTCTTTTCGTTGTACGAGTAGCCGGTGAACAGCGACAGGCCGATCGTGTTGCCGTCGGCGTCGATGACTGCATCGTAGTTCGAGTTGGCATAGTTCGCCAGCGGCAGGTCGAAGAACTTGTACTGCTCGCCCTCAGGGTCGAACATCGAGCCCTGAATCTTCTTCATGTCGTCGGCGTTCCATTCCAGCGTCACCTTCTTGCGCTGGACGGTCGGGTCGACCTTCTTCAGCGCATCGGCGCCGATGAAGTCATGGTCGAACTTGACGAACGGGCCGTAGCCGAGCTCCCACGGGTTGAGGTAGTAATCTTCGATCGAGCTGCCGACGAACGAGCCGCCGATGGCGCCGGTCGCTTCGTAGCTGTCGGCCCCCAGGAACTCGCGGTAATCCTTGAGCTCGTCACCAGTGTAGATCGGCGGCAGCGGGCTGGGGATCCAGCCCGATTCGAGCGTGTTCGACGGGTAGGCGCGGCTGCCGACCGCAATCAGGCCGAATTCTTCGCCCGCCTTGAGAATTTCGTCGCGGATGTAATCCTGCTCTTCGTACGGACCCCAGATTTCGAGGCCCGGCGATCCGGCCATGCCGTGGCGCAGCGTGCGCACGCGCTTGTTGCCGATCTTCATGTCGGCCATGTTGAAGAACTTGAGCTTGTCGAGCTTTTCGCCGTTGAGCTTCTCGATCACGTTCCAGGCCTGCGGGCCCTGGATCTGGAAGCGCCACGAAATGCGGTTGACCGGCTTGCCCATCGGGCGGGCAGGCGAACGCGGATCGTTGATGATCTCGACGTTGTAATTGCCCTTCTGCGCCTGGAACATCAGCCAGTTCGCTGCCGGCGCGCGGCCGACATAAACGAATTCGTTCTCGGCCAGGTAGAAGATGATGCCGTCACCGATCACGTGCCCATAGGGCGTGGTCGGCACGTACTGCTTGGCCTTGTTGACTTCCCACCCGGCGGGCGAGTTGACCATCGTGTCGCTCAGCAGCTTGAGCGCGTCCGGACCCTTGATGTAGAGATCGAACATGTGGTGCGACTGGTCGAACAGCACCGCGCTGTGCTGCCAGGCCCACTGTTCCGAACGCCAGTTCGAAAACTCAGGGGCGACCACCGGATAGACGTAGGCGCCGATCTGGGAATTGCGCAGCTTGGCCACGATGTCGGGCGTGTTCTGCAGGATCTGCTCAAGGTTCGCAGCCATTCCAGTTTCCTCTCACTTATGAATGAATCACATATGCGAATTTTGTAAGCGGCACATACAATATTCGGCTAGCCACGCAAGCCCCATTGGTGGCAGGGAGGCCGCCCTGGCGGAAGGGACCAACGCCCATGAATGTCGAAGCGCTCGATCACGTCAACATCATCACCGACCGGCTCGACGAGACGGCGCAATTCTACGGCCAATTGCTCGGGCTCGAACGCCGCGACGCCCCGCCACCGCTGACCCCGCAGACCGCGCAATGGATGTTCGATGCCGAAGGCCGCGCGATCATTCACATCAACTCGCTCGATTGCACCCGCACCTACGATCGCCAGGTGACGCCGGGCGAATTGACCGGGGCGCTGCACCACGTGGCGCTGAAATGCACCGGCTATGACGAGGTCAAGGGCCGGCTCGAGGCGATGGGGGCGGACTTCCAGGAAAACCTGGTCAGCGCGATCAACCTGCGCCAGCTGTTCACGCCCGATCCCAACAACGTGCTGCTGGAACTGAACTTCTTCGCCGACTGAACGCTGCGGCGACTCGCCCGTTGCGATGCCTGGCGCGGGTTGCCCGCCGCGTTCTCACGGCGAACGTCGTTAACGCCTCATCGCCCTGACGGCCCGGCCCAACCCTCTCATAGGGCGCTGCCTGCTTCGTTCATCCGCGCGACAGATTTAGCGCGACAGGCGAAGCTGCGTGCGCGTCACACAGGGGAAATTGCCAATCACGAATGGGGGCCTGGGACTCGATTTTAGGAGATACCGATGAGAACCCTAGCCAAGACTTCCACCCTAGCCCTTGCGCTGCTGGCGCTGCCGGCCTGGAGCGCGGTGTCCGCCCAACAGACACCTGTCATCACTGTCGAAGGCCAGGTCCCGGCCGACCTGACCGGCCTCGAGAAGGGCCCCGAGATCGAAGGCGTGATCTCCGCCCGCCACGGCGAACAGATCGATGTGACCAGCGCTGCCGGCCAGACCTCGGTGCTGGTCTCCTCGGCCACCGATATCCGCACTGGCGGCGGGTTCCTGGGCGGCAGCCGTACCCGGCTCGGCGCGGATTCGCTCCTCAACGGCCTGCCGGTGACGATCGAGACGGTGCAGTGGGGCGGCGGGCTCGTCGCCAGCAAGGTCCGCTTCAAGACCAAGAATCTCGCCACCGCCACGATGATCGCGAACGGCACGGCCCAGCGGTTTGGCGAGCATGACGTGGCGATCGCCGACAACTCCGCCGCCACCGAGGCGCTGCGCGGCCGCGTCGGCGACATCGATCAGTACAACGTCAAAGCGACTACCAACGTCTATTTCGACACCGGCAAGTGGAACCTGACCCCGGCCGCCGAGGCCGACCTGTGCGCCGCGGCACAGCAGGCCCAGGCCACCGACAACGCCCTGCTGCTGGTGGTCGGCTATACCGACGCGGTCGGCGACGAGGACTTCAACCAGGAACTGAGCGAGCGCCGCTCGGGCCGGGTGGTCAACTACCTCCAGCAGCATTGCGGCTGGGCGCCGTACCGCATGCTGACGCCCACCGGCATGGCCGAAGCGGACCCAGCGGCCGACAACGAAACCGCGCAGGGCCGCCAGCAGAACCGCCGCGTGGCGGTCAACATCCTCGTCAGCAAGGCGGTCGACGGCATTCAGTCGGGGGGGTGATGCCAGCAGTCGGACTGCGGGGTGGGCTTGGCGCCCACCCCGAAACTCGCCCGACCGCGTTCTCCTATTCGGCGGCCGTGGCGGCAGGCCGCACCGTCACCGGGTCGCCTTCATCGGGGGTGGCGGTGAATGATCCGTCGGCCGCCGGTGGGGTTTCGGTGTAGCACATCGGCTCGACGCCTTCGGTGGTCGGCGTGAAGCAGGTCTTGCCGTCGGTCACCGCCCAGGTGCCTTCAGCCACCACCGCGCCTTCGGCGTCGGTGTCGGTGTAAGTGCCGTCGGCATTCAGCGTCGAGGTGGTGACCGTGCCGTCGGCGGCGGTCGCCTCGTAGGCCCCGACCGGCGAGCCGTTGGCCGCGGTCACGGCCGCGGGCTCGGCGGCGGCAGGTTCTTCGGTGACGGCTTCCTCGGCGGGCTCGCTCGAACAGGCGGCCAGCACGGTCAGCGGCAATAACGCCAGGATCAGTCTACGCATCGGGGTTCCTCCCTCTCGGAAAGCAACCCTGGCGGCGGGCTAGCACGGCTAGCGGAGTTTAACAAAAGGTAAGCTCATACCGGCTTCGTCCCCGCGGTGGTCGTGCGGTACATCTCGCGCCGATACCCGTCCAAGTCGTTGGGCCCGAGGTGCATCGCGGCGCGGTTGTCCCACATCGCCACCATGCCCGGTTCCCAGCGCAGCCGGCAGGTGAACGCCGCCTGGGTGCAGTGACCGACCAGGAATTCGTAGATCGGCCGCGCTTCGGCGGTAGTCATGCCTTCGAAGCCGACGGTGTAGGTGTCGCAGATGTAGAGCGATTCCTCGCCGGTTTCGGGATGGGTGCGGACGAGCGGGTGATAGCGGCCCTTGAGCCCCTGTTCCTTGGTCTCGTCGTTGGAGAACTCGATCGGCTTGTCGAGCAGCACGGTTTGGGTGAGGTAGTTGTTGCGCGCGCTCATATGCACCCGCAGCGGCCGCAGCATGTCCTGGTAGGCCTTGCTCAGGTGCCGGAACGCCAGCGCGCAGTTGGCCCAACTGGTGTCGCCGCCAAACGGCGGGATTTCAACCGCGCGCAGGGTGGTGATTGCCGGCGGTTCGTCGAGGAACGGGCTGTCTGTATGCCAGCCGCCGCCGAACAGGCTCGGCACTTTTGTGTCGGCTTCCTTGATGATCGGATGGACTTCGCGGTGGCCTTCGACGCCTTGGGTATAGGCATCGACGGCAAAAGGCCCGAGCCGCGCGCCGAACGCCTCGTGCTCGGCATGAGTCAGGTGCTGATCGCGCAGGAACACCATCTTGTGGCGATAGAGCGCCTGCTTGAGCTCTTCGAACGCCGCGTCGGACATGTCGGGTAGGCGCGGGCCGACGATTTCCGCCCCCATCGCCGCCGACAGCGGCAGCGCCCTAAGGTGCTGATGCGGCAGCGGATGGTTGTCGTAATCGCCGGCCGGCGTGACCCGTACTTCCCACATGGCTTGTCTCTCCCGCCGGCGTTCAGGCCAACTCGATCACGGTCTTGGCAAAGCTATCGCTTCCCCAGGCGTGCGCATAGGCCTTGTCGGCGTCC
>JANOAH010000124.1:0-2452 GCA_031411075.1 Erythrobacteraceae bacterium | reverse complement strand
AGGTCGGACAGCTCGGCCATGCCCGGCTCGGCGGCCAGTTCGCGGGTGCGCGGATTCGCCATGATTTTGTCGAGCACATCCGGCTCGATCGGCACGTTGGGGCGGCCGAAACGGCCGATGGCATAGCGGATGATCTCGTCGGGGATCACCGCGTAACGCTCCTTGCCGGTGACGTTCATCATCGCCTGCGTTTGCAGCATCTGCGCGAACGGAGTCATCACGATCGGCCAGCCGAGCTCCTCGCGCACGCGGCCCATCTCCTCGATCACCGCGCCTTCGAGCTGCGACACACCGTGATCGGCCAAGTGGCGGCGCATGGTCCCGACCATGCCGCCGGGCAGCTGGTGCCTGAGGTATGCCGCGTCGAAATGCATCGGGTGCCCGGTCGGCAGCCCCTCGGCTTCGGCCAGCGCGGTGAAGTATTGCGCCACTTCGGCGACCGCCTCGTCATCGATATCGACGCTGTGGCCAAGCGCGCGCAAGTTGGCGATCATCCGGGTGATCGGCGGATTGCTGGTCCCGTCGGCCGCGCCGCCGCTGGCGCATTGCACCGCCGCGACGCCGAGGTCGGCGGCTTCGAGGCAGGTCGGTTCGGCCAGCCCGATGGTGCAGTGATTGTGCAGCTCGAGCCTCTTGTCGCCGATTTCGGCCAGGATCGCCGGGATCAGCGTCTGCGCGCGCTTGGGCGTGAGCAGCCCGCCCGGGTCCTTGATATACAGCGCGTCAATGTCTGCGCTCGCCGCCATGGTGCGCGCGGCGGCGGCATAGTGCGCGTCGTCATGAATCGGACTGATCGTATAGACCAGCGCGCCGACCACCTGCTCGCCGCCATTGGCCTTGACCAGCCGCGCCACCTCGACGTTCGACGCGGCATCGTTCATCGGATCGGCCAGCGCAAAGCGGCGGATGCCGTTGGTCGCCAGGGTCTTGAAGGCGAGCGCCATGAAGTCCGGGCTGGCCGTCTCCCAGGCGATGAAGCGGAAACCGGTGGAAAGGAACTGCAGCGGCGTAGTCCGGCAGATCGCCGCCATGGCGCGGATCCGCTCCCACGGGTCCTCCTGCTTGTACCGCACCGCCACGCCCATGTGGGTGCTGGTGGTGAAATCGATCGCGCGATAGCCGGCGCGCTCCATCACAGGCGCGATGGTCAGCGTATTGGCGGTCGTGACGCCAAGCGCGCCCCACAAGCACTGATTGCCATCGCGCAAGCTGGTTTCGACGATCTGGAGGTTGGCCATGGGTTCCTACCTCCCTCCCAAACCCCGTCTCGTCATCCCCGCCAACTGGGGGACCCAGTCGCAGTTGCGAACAGGCGCAAGAGCCGACTGGGTTCCCGCTTTCGCGGGAATGACGAAGAAGTGGGGTGAAGTCACTTTGATCCCTGCACCGCCACCCGCACCAGCGGCTGGCCTTCCTCGACGGCCGAGCCGTCCACCGCCAGGATCGCCACTACCGTCCCCGCCACCCCGGCGCGGACCGAGTTCATCAGTTTCATCACTTCGATGATGCCGATGACGCTGTCTTCGCTGACCGTATCGCCGGCCGCGACGAACGGAGGATCGCCGGGGCGCGGGGCGGTGTAGAAGTTGCCGAGCAGCGGCGCGGGCACGTCGACCTCGCCGACCCGCGCGGCGCCGGCTTCCTGACCGAGCGGGGGTGGCGGGGCTGACGCTGGCGCGGGGGTCGCGGCGGGTTCCTCGTAAGCCTCGCCGCGCGGCGAGTACCCACCATCGCGGCGGATGCGCAGCTTGAAGTCGCCGACCGTGAGGTCGAGCGTGGCGAAGTGCGATACATCGAGCAGGCGGGCGATTTCGGCGATGTCTTTTGCCGTCAGGCTCACTTCTTGCCCCCGAAGATGTTCATGACGTGCGACAGTGGGTTGGCGGTCGTCGTCGCGATCGGAGCGGCGTCCTTGACCGACCAGACGGTTTCGGGCCGCGATTGCAGCAGCAGCACGTCACCGCCTTCGTCCAGCGCCCATTCGATGTCCTGCGCCTTGCCGTAATGCCGCTCGATCCGGCGGCCGACTTCGCGCAGCGCCATCAACTGGTCGTCGGTCAGGCACGGCTGCGTCGCCAGTTCGCCCTCGTTCTCGATTTCCTGGATCCCGCCGCCGGGCGCCGGGACCTGGCGGGCGTGCTTGTTGGAGATGTCGCGCACCGAGATTTCGCCGGTGATCTTGCTCAGCACCCAGCGGTCGGGCGTCACTTCGCCCGAAACCACCGCGCTGCCAAGGCCCCAGGCGCCTTCGATGGTGATCACCGACTTGTCGCCGGTGGTGGGGCTGCGCGTGAACATCACGCCCGCGCAACTGGCGTCGACCATGCGCTGTACCACCACCGCCATCGCCACGCCGTCTTCGGGTAGCCCCTGCTTGCGGCGATAGGTCATGGATTCGACCGAATAGAGGCTGCCCCAGCATTCGCGCACCCGGGCGACCATCTGCTCGGCG
>JANOAH010000123.1:0-7622 GCA_031411075.1 Erythrobacteraceae bacterium | reverse complement strand
GTTCCTGCTGCTCGTGGCGCTGTTCTGGCGCACCGATCTGTCGGTGGCGCTGGTCGCGCGCACCTCGCATTCGGCAAAGCCGCTGATCTTCAAGATCGCCGGCGCCTGGGGCCAGCACGAAGGCTCGATGCTGCTGTGGGTTTCGGTCATGGCGCTCGCCGGCGGACTGATCGCGCTGCTCGAGCGGAGGTTGCCCGAGCGGACGCTGTTGGCGACGCTCGGCGCGCAGGCGTTTGTCGGGATCGGCTTCTACGCCTTTTTGCTGCTGTCCTCGAACCCGTTCGAGCGGTTGCCGGTACCCGCGCCTGAGGGGGCCGGGCTCAACCCGCTGCTGCAGGACATCGGCCTCGCGTTCCACCCGCCGACGCTCTATTTCGGCTACGTCGGGCTCTCGATCGCGTTCAGCTTTGCGGTCGGCGCGCTGTTGACGCGGCAGGTCACCCCCGACTTCGCCAAGGTCATGCGGCCGTGGGTACTGGGGGCGTGGATATTCCTCACGCTGGGCATCACCGCGGGCAGCTACTGGGCCTATTACGAGCTCGGCTGGGGCGGCTGGTGGTTCTGGGACCCGGTCGAGAACGCCAGCCTGATGCCGTGGCTGGCGGCCACCGCGCTGCTCCACTCGGCCAGCGTGCTGGCGGCGCGTGACGCCTTGCGCGCGTGGACCGTGATGCTGGGCGTGGTGGCGTTTTCGATGAGCATGATCGGCACGTTCCTGGTCCGCTCGGGCATCCTCACCAGTGTCCACGCCTTTGCCGTCGATCCCGAACGCGGCAGCTTCATCCTGGCGCTGCTGGCGGTCTATATCGGCGGGGCGCTGACGCTGTTCGCAGTGCGGGTGAAGACGATCTCCGAGGGCGAGCGCTTTTCGGTCCTCAGCCGCGAAGGCGCGCTGGTGGTCAACAACGTCGCGCTAAGCGCGATCCTTGGCATCGTGCTGGTCGGCACGCTCTATCCGCTGCTGACCGAGGCGTTCGACGTGCGCGTTTCGGTCGGGCCGCCGTACTTCAACCCGGTCGGCGCGATGTTCTTCGTGCCGATGCTGCTGGTGCTGGCGGTCGGCCCGCTGCTGCGCTGGCGGCGCGACACCCTCGATCGCGTCACCGCGCCGGTGGTGGCGGCGGGCGTTGCCGGGGTGGCCGTGCTGGGCGGCGTGCTGGCGTTCGCGAGGATCGGCGTACTGCCGCTGATCGGCCTGGCGCTGGCCGCGCTGGTCGCGGTGGCGAGCGTGATGCCGTTGCGTGGGCGTTCGCTGCGGCGGCTGCCTTTGGCGGTGTGGGGCATGGTGCTGGGCCACTTCGGTGTTGCGGTGGCGCTGTTCGGCATGGCGGCGGATAGCGCCTTCAGTCAGGAAAAGCTGATCGCCGCGACGGTGGGCGAGACCGTCACCAACGGACCCTGGGCGATCACGCTGCGCTCGGTCGAGCCGGTCGCGGGGCCGAACTGGACGGCGCTCGAAGCCACGCTCGAGGCGAGCTACGACGGCGGGGCGCCGTACCAGCTGAAGCCGCAAGCGCGCACTTTCTGGACGCCGCCGCAGGAAACCAGCGAATCGGCGCTGCAGACGCGCTGGAACGGCCAGCTCTACACCGTGATCGGCGGCGAAGCGCCGAGCGCGGACGGCACCACGCGCTGGCAATTGCGGCTGTGGTGGAAACCGTTCGTGACCTGGATCTGGTATGGCGGCGCGCTGATCGCGCTGGGCGGATTCCTGGCACTACTCGGCCGGGTCGGCACCGATCTGAGGCGGCGCAGCGCGCAGGCGCAGATCGCAATGCGCAAGGGGAGCGGGGCATGAGCTGGTTCCGCTGGATCCTGCTTGCGCTTGCCGTCGGGCTGCTCGGCCTGTTCGGCTATATGCTGACCCAGCCGAAGGACGAATTCATCGAAAGTGCGATGATCGGGCAGTCGATCCCCGCCTTTGAGCTGCCGGCCGCCACGGCCGATCGCCCAGGCCTCGCCAGCCGTGATCTGGCGGACGGCAAGCCCAAGCTCTTGAACGTGTTTGCCAGCTGGTGCGTGCCGTGCGTCGCCGAAGCGCCCAATCTCGCCCGGCTCGAAGCGAGCGGGGCGACGATCGTCGGCATCGCCATCCGCGACCGGCCCGAGGACGTCGCCGCGTTCCTGGCGCAGAACGGCAACCCCTTCGCGCGCATCGGCGCCGACGATATCAGCGCGGTGCAGTTGTCGATCGGTTCGTCCGGCGTCCCCGAAACCTTCGTGATCGACGGCCAGGGCGTGATCCGCCACCAGCACATCGGCGACATCCGCGACAGCGACGTGTCGGTGCTGCTGGCCGAATTGCGCGAGGCGGGGGCGTGAACCGCTCCCTCTTCCCTCATCATTCCCGCGAACGCGGGAACCCAGTCGGCTCTTTTGCCCGCGCGTTCAGAGCCTACTGGGTCCCCGCGTTCGCGGGGATGACGATGATGGCGGGGATAGTCGTTGCGCCGCTGGCCGCCCAGGACCTCCTCCCGCCGGCGCCCTATGCCTACACCCAGCTCGCCGACCCCGCGATGGAAGCCAAGGCGCAGGCGCTGATGGAAACGCTGCGCTGCCTCAAGTGCCAGAGCCAGTCGATCGCCGACAGTGATGCGCCGATGGCCGGCGACATGCGACACCAGGTCCGCAGCCGCATCGCCGCGGGCGAGGACCCTGAGCATATCCGCGCCTGGCTGGTCGAGCGCTATGGCGAATACGTCAGCTACAAGCCCGAGGTGAGCGCCACCACCTGGCCACTGTTCGCGATCCCGCTGGTGCTCGTGCTGGCGGCCGGGCTGATCCTGCGGCGGCGGCTGGGGCGGCGACCATGACCTGGGTGCTCGCCATCGCGCTCGCGCTGCTTGCCTTCGCGCTTGCCGCCGTGGCGCTGCGCCTCCCGCGCGCCGGGTGGACCAGTTTCGCCGCCGCGCTCGCGCTGGGCCTGGCGGGCTACGCGCTGCAGGCGAGCCCCGGCACGCCCGGCGCCCCGGCAGCGGTTGCGCGCGCTCCGGACGAAGTCGACTGGGCATTCGTCGACGCGCGCAAGGAGATGGTCGGCACAGACCGCGCCTCGCGCGATCCCAAGATGATTTTCGCCGATGGTCTTGCGCGCCAGGGCCAGTACGCCAACGCCGCAGCGATCCTGCGCGCGGTGGTGGCCAATAATCCGGCCGATGGCGAAGCCTGGCTCGCACTCGGCAATGCACTGGTCGAACATGCCGATGGCGCGCTGACCCGCCCGGCGCTCTTCGCCTATCGCCGCGCCGCCGAGATCGAGCCCACCGCCACCGGGCCGGGGTATTTCCTCGGCATGGCGCTGATTCGCCAAGGACAGATCATGCAAGCCCGCGGCGTGTGGGCCGAAACGCTGCAAAGCGCTGCAGACGACGCGGCCGGCCGCGCGGCGCTGGCCGAGCGGCTGGCGCGGCTCGATGAACTTATCGCTGCGCAGGGCGTTGTCCCGCCACAGGACCCGTCGAGGCGCTAGATTGCCGCTACCCCACGCCCTTGCTAATCGCGCCCACGCTGCGGCCGAGTCGCGCCTGAGGACTGGGTCACCAAGATTATGAGCCCGCTTACCGAAGAACAGCGCACCTCGGCCAAGGTCAAGCTTGCGGTCGGGGCGATCGGCATCGTGTTCGGCGACATCGGCACCAGCCCGATCTATGCCTTCCGCGAAACCTTTGCCGGACACCACCAGCTGGCGCCCGATCCGCTGCACATCTTCGGGGTCATCAGCCTGATTTTCTGGTCGATGACACTAATCGTCTCGCTGCAATACGTCACCATCCTGATGAACGCCGACAACCGCGGACAGGGCGGCACGCTGGCGCTGGTGGCGCTCATTTCACGCAAGATCACCGATGCCCGCTACGGCTGGGTCACGGTCATGCTCGGCGTGTTCGCCACCGCGCTGTTCTATGGCGACAGCATGATCACCCCGGCGATCTCGGTGCTGTCGGCGGTCGAGGGGCTGACCACGGTCAACGAAGCGCTCGAACCGATGGTCGTGCCGATCGCGCTGGTGCTGCTGGTCGGGCTGTTCCTGTTGCAGCGGCGCGGCACTAACAAGGTCGGCACGCTGTTCGCGCCGGTGATGCTGACCTATTTCGTCACACTCGCCGCGTTGGGCGTGTTCTATATCCTGCAGATGCCGAGCGTGCTGGCGGCGATCAACCCGTGGTATGCGCTGCAGTTCTTCCTCGACGATCCGTGGAAGGCGTTCCTCGCGCTCGGCTCGGTGGTGCTGGCGGTGACCGGGGCCGAAGCGCTCTATTCCGACATGGGCCATTTCGGCCGCGGGCCGCTGCGGCTGTCATGGTTCGCGTTCGTGATGCCGTGCCTCTTGCTAAACTACTTCGGCCAGGGCGCGATGATCCTCGGTTTGAGCGAAGCCGCCGCGGCCGAAGCGATCCAGGATCCGTTCTTCTTCCTCGCGCCCGAAAACTTTCGTCTGCCGCTGGTGCTGCTGGCCACGGCGGCGACTTTCATCGCCAGCCAGGCGGTCATCTCTGGGGCGTTCTCGGTGACTCACCAGGCGATCCAGCTCGGCTTCATGCCGCGCCTGTCGATCCAGCATACCCACCACGAACATCACGGGCAGATCTACATCCCGTTCGTCAACTGGACGCTGTGCACCGCGGTGATCGTGCTGGTCCTGATGTTCCGCGATTCCTCGAGCCTCGCTTCGGCCTATGGCATCGCGGTGACCGGCGCGATGCTGATCGACACCTGCCTGATGGCGGTGATGATGCTGGCGGTGTGGAAATGGCGCTGGTACGCGGCCTGGCCGATCATCATCGTCATCTTCGTGGTCGACGGCAGCTACTTCGCAGCCAACGCGATGAAGATCCCCGATGGTGGCTGGTTCCCCCTGATGATCGGCGCGGTTGCCTTCACCCTGCTCACCACCTGGTCGAAGGGGCGCAAGCTGATGCGCGACCGGATGAGCGAGATGGGCCTGCCGCTCGAAATTTTCGCCAAGTCGGCGCGCAACAGCACCGCCCGCGTGCCGGGGACGGCGATCTTCATGAACTCGGGCTCGCACGGCACGCCTTCGGCGCTGCTTCACAACATCAAGCACAACAAGGTGCTGCACGAACGCGTGGTGGTGCTGACCGTGGCGATCGCCGAGGTGCCTTATGTCGAACCCGAGAACAGGTTCGAGGTGAGCGAGATCGGCGACGGGTTCTTCCGGGTGGTCCTGCACTATGGCTTCATGGAAGAAACCGACGTGCCGACCGCGCTCAAGGCAGGGGCGATGTGCAACGGCGCGTTCGAGATGATGCAGACCAGCTTCTTCCTCTCGCGCCAGACGCTGATCGCGTCGAAACATCCGGGCATGGCGATCTGGCGTGAGAAGCTGTTCGCGTGGATGATGCGCAACGCGGCGACGCCGATGGTGTTCTTCCGCCTGCCGACCAATCGCGTGGTCGAGCTCGGCAGCCAGGTCGAAATCTAGAGTCTAATCGGCGCGGCTGCGACGCAGCGGCACCACGTTGGTCGGGATCGGCGCCGACGGCGCGGCGAGGATCGGCAGCAGGATATCGTCGGCCAAGGGCGCATCGAACGCGACGCCGAGCGACCCTTTTCGCACCCAGCGCAGCCGTCCGGCGACGGGGCCATGGTCGCCCAGCCACAACTGCATCGCCTCGCCCTTGGTCACGCCGATCGAATGCGCCCTGAGGCAGCACCCGCCGGCGTTGAGATCGGTGATCAGCGTCTCTTGCGGCTCACGTTCGCCGATCCGGCAGGCGCCCTGGACGACGACTTCGTTGCGCGGGGTTCCGCGCAGCGATTCGACACGGGGCAGGGTGAGCGGGCGTTTGCGCGTGGTCATGGCCCGAACCTAAGGGCTCATGCTTAAGGTAGGGTGTGCAGGGACCGTGAATTTTTGCGCACCGGGTCAGCGCCTTGCTGAATCGCGGCAACCCGATTTTAACCCTTTTGGGCGAGCTTTCGGGCCATGCCGTTCCCCCGGGCCGCCGCTGCCGTTCAACCCGTCGAACGCCGGATGGCCGCGCGCGCGCGGGCCGATTGCCCGGTGCGGCTGCAGACCGCAGGGGGTGATCGGCATGGGCGCTTGTGGGATCTGTCGGAGACCGGCGCGCAAGTGCTGGTTGACGATCCACCGGCCGAAAACAGCATCGCGCTGCTCAAGTGGAACGACGTCGAGGTGTTCTGCCGCATCGTCTGGTCGGCCAACGACATGTGCGGCGTGATGTTCGAAAAGCCGATCAGCCGCCAGACCGTGGCCGAAACGGTGGGCGAACCGGCAGTCGACCAGGGGCCGGCCGCCACCGTCAGCAACATCCCGATCGGCCAGCGCCGCAGCCGGATCGGCCCGGGCGAATAAGGTAAACCGTCAGCCCAGGTTGGCGCTGACCATGCAGTAGAGCATCGGCAGCGACAGCAGCAGGTTGGTGCGGCTGGCCGCCAGCGCGCGCGGGGCGGCGGCGGCCTTGGCCTCGTCGCTGGCTTCGACTAGGCCGAGGATCTTCTGCTGCGCCGGCCAGATGATGAACCACACGTTGAACGCCATGATCAGCGCCAGCCACATGCCCAGGCCGATCATGTTGATCCCGTCCGCCCCGTTGCCCTGGAAGGTCAGCGCCTGCAGACCGTAGTTATTGGTCGGATGGAAGGCGATGCCGAGCCCGATCAGCACTGTCAGCAGCGCAGCGTAGCGAAAGAAAAAGAACACGGTCGGCGCGATATAGCCGGTAACGCCCTTCTTCAGCTCGGCCGGTACTTTGGGCATCGTCGGCACCTGGACGAAATTCAGATAGTAAAGCAGCCCGATCCACAGGATGCCGAAGAAGGTGTGCAGCCAGCGCATTACGTCATCGACTACCGACAGGCTGTCCGAGCCAGTCCAGGCGTTGAAGCTGACCATCACCGCAATCGCCAGGACCAGCCCGGTCAAAAGGACGAGATGCAGATTGCCGAAGAACTTGCCCATTACGATTCCCCCTGTTCGCTTTGACGCGGGTTTAACGCCAACCGCCCGGTGACGACAAGCGCCGTCAGGCACTCGGCGGGGGAGTGTCGCACTCTTCGTCGGCGCCGCCCGCCGACAAGCCGTGGCGCAGCAGCATCGGCAATTGGGTGAAGGTGAACAGGAAGCTCAGCGGCAGGAACACCCACAGCTTGGCCGCCAGCCAGTCACCGAAACTGAGCACCTGGCGCAAAGTTTCGTTGAGCGCGGCGAGAAACAGGAAGAATAGGCCCCAATTGCGCGACAGCTTGAGCCAGCCGGCATCGCTGAGCCCGTCGAACGCCGCTTCGAGCAGCACCTTGAGCAGCGCCCGCCCGCGTGCGTAGCCGGCCAGCAGGACCACGCCGAAGCCGAGATAGATGATCGTCGGCTTGAGCTGGACGAAGAACGGATCGCCGAAGAAAATGGTCAGCGCGCCGAACCCGACGATCAGCACCGTCGACAGCCACAGCATCGGCGAAATCTTGCCGAGCCGCCACTTCGAGATCGCCAGCGCCACCAGCGCCGCGACAATGAACGCCCCGGTACCGCGGATCACCGCGAGGATTTCGGCCGCCGCGTCTTCACCCTCGGGTTTGTAGAAGCGGTAGGTCAGAAAGAAGACCAGCAGCGGGCCGTAATCGACCAGCACGTTGATCCAGCC
>JANOAH010000122.1:0-24424 GCA_031411075.1 Erythrobacteraceae bacterium | reverse complement strand
CGCGGGCGAGTTCTCCGCGCGCGAAGTTGCGGAGGCATTCAACGGCGCGGTGGCTGCGGCGAGTGCACTCAACGCATTCATCGTCGCGACGCCCGACCGTGCGCTGGCAGCCGCCGACAAGGTCGATGCGGCGCGCGCGGCGGGCCAGCCGCTCGGCAAGATGGCCGGAGTGCCGATCGGGATGAAGGACCTGTTCGCCACCAAGGGCGTGCAGACCACCGCGGCGAGCCACATCCTCGAAGGGTTCAAGCCCGAATACGAAAGCACCGTCAGCCAAAAGCTGTGGCTCGCCGGCGCCGGGATGCTCGGCAAACTCAACATGGACCAGTTCGCGATGGGCTCGTCGAACGAGACCAGCCATTTCGGCAACGTGATCAGCCCGTGGCGCAGCGCAGGCAGCAATGCCGCGCTGGCCCCGGGCGGCAGTTCGGGCGGCAGCAGCGCGGCGGTTTCGGCCCGCATCGCCCCGGCCGCGACCGGCACCGACACCGGCGGATCGATCCGCCAGCCCGCGGCGCTGACGGGTATTGCGGGGATCAAGCCGACGTATGGCCGCTGCAGCCGCTGGGGCATCGTTGCCTTCGCCAGCAGCCTCGACCAGGCCGGATCGATGGCGCGCAGCGTCGAGGATTGCGCGATCATGCTCGAAGCGATGGCCGGGTTCGATCCGAAGGACTCGACCAGCCTCGAGATGGCGGTGCCTGAATGGGCGAGCTCGCTCGACGCCAACCTCACCGGTAAGCGCATCGGTATCCCTAGGGAATACCGGATGGAGGGAACCGACCGTGAAATCCTCGCCGCCTGGGACGTCGGGATCGCCTGGTTGAAGGATGCCGGGGCGACGATCGTCGACGTCAGCCTGCCACACACGAAATATGCGCTGCCCGCCTACTACATCATCGCCCCGGCCGAGGCGTCGAGCAATCTCGCCCGCTATGACGGGGTACGTTACGGCCTGCGCGACTTGCCGCAAGGCGCCAACCTGCAGGACATGTACGCCGCCACCCGCGCCGCCGGGTTCGGCGATGAGGTCAAGCGCCGTATCCTTATCGGAACATACGTGCTTTCCGCCGGCTTCTACGACGCCTACTACACCCAGGCGCAGAAGGTGCGTGCGCTGATCGCCCGCGATTTCGAGCAGGCCTGGGCCACTTGCGACCTGCTGCTGGCGCCGACCACGCCCAACGCGGCGTTCGCGCTCGGGGACAAGGTCGACGATCCGCTGGCGATGTACTTGAACGACGTGTTCTCGGTCCCGGCCAGTCTCGCCGGGTTGCCGGCGATGAGCGTCCCCGCCGGGCTCAACGCCGCCGGGCTGCCGCTCGGCCTGCAGGTGATCGGCAAGCCGTTCGACGAGCAGGGTGTGCTCGACGCCGGCCTGGCCATCGAGCAGCGCGCCCGGTTCACCGCCCGACCGGAGAGGTGGTGGTAGCCAGCCCGAGCGTGGTGTCGCGGCTGCCCGATGGCGGCCGCTTCGTGGCGCTTGATTCGTGGCGTGGCCTGGCCGCGCTGGGCGTGGCGGCGTTTCATATCGAGGGCGGCGGGCCGCTGTTCGAGACGCGCCCGGTCATCGCGATGAACGCGTTCGTCGATTTTTTCTTCGTGTTGTCGGGGTTCGTGCTCGCCGCCGCTTATGGCGAACGGCTGGCGCAGGGGTTCCCGCTCGGCCGGTTCGCGCTGCTGCGGCTCGGCCGGGTCTATCCGCTGCATCTGGTCATGGTCCTCGCTTATGTCGCAATCGAGCTGGTGTTCCTGATAGCCGGGCAAGCCGGCTGGGCGCTGCGCGAACCGTTTACCGGGGTGCGCAGCCCGCAGGTGCTGGTCAGCTCGCTGTTGTTGATCGGCCCGTGGCACGTGCCGCCACTGCAGAATTACAACGCCGCGAGCTGGAGCATCGAAGTCGAGGTGTGGCTCTATCTGGCGCTGGCGCTGGCGCTGCGCTGGGGCGGGCGGATCGGCTGGTGGCTGCTGCCGGCAGCGGCGATTGTCGCTCTCGCAGCGCTGGCGGTGCCGCACGGGTACGTCTGGATGTCGAAACCGTTGCTGCGCGGGCTGGCCGGGTTCGGGCTCGGCGTCGGGCTGTGGCGGATGCGCAGCCGCTGGCCGGCGGCCGGTCCCGCGCTGTCGCCCGGCGCCAGCGGAGCGGCGGAACTGGCGTGCGTGGCGCTGATGGTGGCGGTCCTGACCTGGCTGCCCGACGGCCGCTGGGTGCTGGCGGTGCGCGACCTGACCTTTGTCCTCGTGGTCCTGGTCTTCGCCGCCGAACGCGGCATCGTCTCGCGCCTGCTGCAGACGCGGCCGTTCGTGCGGCTGGGGGTGCTGTCGTATTCGCTGTACATGGTCCACGGGCTGGTGCTGGGGCGGCTGGCCGATGGCTTGCGGTGGGTGGGGTACGGCAAGCTGGTGCCGGCGGGAGACCGCTATTTCCGGGCGATCGACGCCGCGCCGTGGACCGCGTCGCTGATCGGCTGCCTAATGCTGCTCGGCTGCCTCCCGGTGGCCTGGCTGGCGTGGCGGCTGGTCGAGAACCCGGCGCGGCAATGGTCGCGGCGTCAGGCGGCGCGCTGGGGCGCGGGCAAAGCCGAGACCGCCGCGCCGACAATCTAGACGGCGGCGGCCGTGCGTCCTATCGCGCGGGGCATGACTGAAACCGCATATCGCATCCGCGGCGCCACCGGCGATTGGGAGGTCGTGATCGGCCTCGAAGTCCATGCCCAGGTGACCAGCCAGGCCAAGCTGTTCTCGGGCGCGGCGACCGCGTTCGGGGCCGAACCCAACGCGCAGGTTAGCCTGGTCGACGCGGCGATGCCGGGGATGCTGCCGGTGCCCAACCGCGAATGCATCCGCCAGGCGGTGCGCACCGGCATGGCGATCGAAGCGCAGATCAACGCGTGGAGCCGGTTCGACCGCAAGAACTACTTCTACGCCGACCTGCCGCAGGGCTACCAGATCAGCCAGCTCTATCACCCGCTGGTCGGCGAAGGCGCGCTGACGATCGAAGCGGACGAGAAGGCTGGGATCGCCGAAGACAAGGTGATCGGCATCGAGCGTATCCATGTCGAGCAGGACGCCGGCAAGCTGATGCACGACCAGCATCCGACGATGTCCTACGTCGATCTCAATCGCAGCGGCGTGGCGCTGATGGAAATCGTCAGCCGCCCCGACATGCGCAGCCCCGCCGAAGCCGGCGCCTATGTCCGCAAGCTGCGCAGCATCCTGCGCTATGTCGGCAGCTGCGACGGCAACATGGAAGAAGGCTCGATGCGCGCCGACGTCAACGTCAGTGTGCGCAAGCCCGGCGATGAATTCGGCACCCGGACGGAGACGAAAAACGTCAATTCGGTGCGCTTCGTGATGCAGACGATCGAGCACGAGGCGCGCCGCCAGGTCGATGTGCTCGAGGACGGCGGCAAAATCGTCCAGGAAACCCGGCTGTTTGACCCCGGCACCGGCACCACCCGATCGATGCGCTCGAAGGAAGACGCGCACGATTATCGCTATTTCCCCGATCCCGACCTGTTGCCGCTCGAACTCGACCAGGCGTTCCTCGACGAATGCCGCGCCAGCCTGCCCGAACTGCCCGACGCCAAGCGGCAGCGCTATGTCGATGACCTGGGGCTGAGCGACTACAATGCCGCCGTCCTGACAGCCGAGGTCGAAACCGCGCGCTGGTTCGAAGCGCTGCTGCTCGAAACCGCCGCGGCGCAGGGTAAGCGGCCGGCCGAAGTCGCCAAGCAGGCGGCCAACTGGCTGATCTCCGAATTCTTCGGTGCGCTCAATAAGGCCGGGCATGAGCTGGCCGACAGCCCCGTCGGCCACGCCGCGGCGGCCGAGCTGCTCGCGCTGATCGGCAAGGGCACGATCTCGGGCTCGATCGCCAAGCCGGTGCTCGAAACCATGCTCGCCACCGGCGACGGCGCCGCCGCGATCGTCGAACGCGAAGGGCTGACCCAGCAAAGCGACAGCGGCGCGATCGAAGTCGCGGTCGACCAGGTGCTGGCCGCCAACGCCGACAAGGTCGAACAGTACCGCGCCGGCAAGGAAGCGTTGTTCGGGTTCTTCGTCGGCCAGACGATGAAGGCGATGCAGGGCAAGGCCAACCCGCAGGTGGTGAACGAAGTGATCCGGGCGAAGCTCGGGTGAGCGAGAGCGCGCGCCTGCCTGTACCGCCCTTCGACGCCGAGTCCGCCGCGCTCAAAGTCCGGCTCGCCGAAGACGCGTGGAATGGGCGCGATCCGGATCGGGTTGCGCTGGCCTATTCCCCGGCAAGTCGCTGGCGCAATCGTGCCGAGATGTTTGCCGGCCGCGAAGAGATCGCTGTGTTCCTGCGACGCAAGTGGGCGCATGAGCACGAATATCGGCTGATCAAGGAGCTGTGGGCGTTTTCCGGACCGCGCATTGCCGTGCGGTTCGCTTACGAATGGCATGACGCGCAGGGTCAGTGGTTCCGGTCGTACGGCAACGAGAACTGGCTGTTCGATCCCGCCGGTTACATGGCCGAACGCCATGCCAGCATCAACGATCTGGCGATCGGCGAGCGTGCTCGCCTGTTCCGGTGGCCGCCGGGTCGCCGGCCCGACGACCATCCGGGCCTGACGCAACTGGGCCTCTAGGCGATGCCGCTTAGCATCGTCCTGGTCGAGCCGGAGATTCCCGGCAACACCGGGGCGGTGGGTCGGACCTGTGTCGCGCTCGATGCCGAGCTGGTGCTGATCCACCCGCTGGGGTTCCAGCTCTCCGATGCGCGCGTGAAGCGCTCGGGCCTCGATTATTGGCCGCACGTCCGGCTTACCGAATTCGCCAGCTGGGAGGCGTTTGCCTCACAACGCCAGCCGCGGCCCGAGCAGCTGTTCCTGTTCGAGGAGCATGGCTCGGCCTCGTTCTACGACGCCGATTACCCCGAGGACGCGATCCTGGTGTTCGGGCGCGAGACGACGGGCATCCCCGAAGCGATCTGGCGGGCGCATCCGGGGCGCCAGTTCCACCTGCCGATGCGCTCGGACAAGATCCGCTCGCTCAACCTCGCCAACACTGTTGCCGCCGCGGCTTACCAGGCGCTGCGCGGCAAGTTCTAGAGCGCGCCAGCCTCCAGGTATTCGATTCCCATCCCCAGCCCCGCCAGTTGCGCATCGATCACGCGGCGATCGCCGACGACGATGATCGCCAGCCCCTCGGGCGAGAGGTACTGGCGGGCCATCGCGTCGATCTCGGCGGCACCGGCCGCGCGGTAAAGCTCGGGCAGGCGGCGCTGGTAATCGTCGGGGCGGGCGTAGAGCTGGTTCGATAACAGCGCGCCGAGCACCTGGCCGTTGGTCTGATAGCTGAGCGGCAGCCCGCGCACGTTGCCGTCGGTCACGCGCTGCAATTCCTCGGCGTTGACCCCTTCGGCGCCGCTCGCAAACCGGACCATGTTATCGAGGATCACGCGGATCGAATCGGCGGTGCGATCGGCCTGGACGGCGGACACTGCGGTCAGCGCACGCGGTCCGGCGACCCCGGTCACACTGGTGCGCACATCGTAAGTCCAGCCCTTGTCTTCGCGCAGGTCGCTCTGCAGCCGCGACAGGAAGCCGCTGCCGATAACCTCGTTGGCCAGCGCCAGCGCTTCCATCCCCGGCTGCGTCCCGCTGATCGGCAGCACCCGGCCCATCAGCAACACGCTTTGCGGCGAATTAGGGCGGTCGATCACGATCAGCCGCGGGCGCGCCGGCGGGGTGGGGGCGGACAGGACTTTGCGCGGGAGGGCAGCGCCTGAAACGCGCCAGTCGCCGAACGCGGATTCGAGCGCTGGCAACAGCTCGGCCATGGCAACATCACCGACGACCGTCAGTCTTGCCTGTTCGGGGCGTATCCAGGTCCGGTGTTCCACACTCAAAGCGGCCGGATCAAGCGCTTCAATGACACTTTTCTCGCCAGTGGCGCCGACAGAGCCATAGGGATGCTGCGCGCCGTAAATCGCCGGGCCCAGCGCGCGATAGGCGAGGCCGCCGGGATCCGCCTGCTCCTGCGCAATGTCGGCCAGCCGCTGATCCTTGATCCGGGTCACGTCGTCCGGCGCGAAGGCGGGGTTGCGAACGATATCGGCCAACAGCGCCAGCGAGGGGCGCAGGTTCGCCACCAGCGCGGTCATCGATACCGAGCTGACATCGGTCGTCGTCCCGGCGGCAATGGCCGCGCCAAGCCGTTCCTGCGCCACGGCAATATCCTCGGCGCTGCGCGTCATGGTGCCTTGGGTGAGCAAGTCCATCATCAGCGACTGGGTGCCCGCGGTCGCGGCGCCGTCGGCGGCGGTGCCGGCATCGAATGTCATCGCCAGGCTGACCTTGGGGATCGCGGTGCGCCGCGCCAGCGTGACCGGAATGCCGTTGCCGAGCGTGGCGTGCTCGATCGCCGGGAAGCTAAGTTCGCCCACCGGGGCGACCGGCGGCGCACCGCGCTCCACCCCGCGTGCGGCCGGCGCGGCGATCGCGGGCGGCTCGGGCGCGGCGGCGGCGCCATCGCCCCAGCCGCCGAGCAGCGCGCCGTCGGCGGTGCGCTCGCCTGGCACCACCGACAGCGTGTAGGCCGGGCGGCCGAGCCAGCGGCGCAGCGCGTCGCGCACCTGGACCGGGGTCAGCGCGGCCATTGCTTCGAGCCGGTGGCGATAATCCTCGGGATCGCCGGCGTAGAGCAGCCCTTCGGCCAGCGTCGCGCCCTTGCCCGAAAAGCCGCCGACCTGTTCGAGCGCGCCGATCTCGCCGGAAACCGTTTCGGTGGCGGCGCGCTGCAGTTCATCGGCACTCGGCCCTTCGTCGAGCAGCCGGGCGATGACCGCGTCGAAGCGCGCTTCAGCCTGCGCCGCGTCCACCCCCGGCCGCACGTCCATCATCGTCAGCAGCAGGCTGACTTGTTCGAGCTGCTGCGCCCCCGCGGTGACGAGTACCGCCACGCGCTCGCCGCGGACCAGCGCGTTGTCGAGCCGCGAACTGGCCAGCCCGCCCAGCACATGGAGCCCGATCGCCAGCGGCACCGCGTCGGGATCGTTCGATCCCGGCCCGCTCCAGGCGCGATAGATCCGCGTCACCGGCACCTGATCGGCCAGAGTTTCGCGCACCGGCGCGGCGAGCGTGACCGGCCCGGCCTCGACCGCGCGCACCTCGGGCCCGCGCGGGATCGCGCCGAACCAGCGTTCGACCATCGGGCGGGCGGTGGCGGCGTCGATGTCGCCAGCCAGCGCCAGCACCACGTTGTTGGGACCATAGTGATCGGTGAACCAGGCGCGCACATCGGCCAGGCTCGCCGCGTCGAGATCGGCCATCGAGCCGATCGGCGAATGGCGGTAGGGATGGCCGACGGGGAACAGCGCGTCGTTGATCAGATAGTCGGTCAGCCCATAAGGCTGGTTGTCGCCATTGCGCTTTTCGTTCTGCACCACGCCGCGCTGGCGATCGAGCTTGTCCTGCACCACCGCGCCGAGCAGGTGGCCCATTCGGTCGGATTCCATGAACAGCGCTAGCTCGAGCGCACCGGTCGGCACGGTTTCAATGTAATTGGTGCGGTCGAACGAGGTCGATCCGTTGCTGGGTGATGATCCGGCGGCCTCAAGCGGGATATCGAAGTTCGGGACATTTTCGCTGCCGCCGAACATCAGGTGTTCGAACAAGTGCGCGAACCCGGTGCGCCCGCGAGGCTCGTGCTTGGAGCCGACGCGGTAATAGACGGTAACGCCGACCACCGGGCTCTTGCGGTCGGTATGGACGATCGTGGTCAGGCCGTTGGGCAGGGTGAAGGTCTCGTACGGAATCTCGACGGTGTCGACCAGTTGGGCGAGCGACACCGGCGCGGCTTCGGTTGCAGCGGCGGCGATGGGCCGCGGTTCGGCCACCTGTCCGGTCGCACAGCCTGACAGGGCAAGGTTGGCGGCAAGTGGAAGGAGTGCGAGACGAGTGAGTGCTTTCATGCGCAACCGGATAGCACGCCCGGCGCCGCTTGCGAGCCATCCGTGCGGTCGCCGGTCGAGCCAGGATTGCGTTTCGCCCGGCCGCGATGGCAGCTTCCCCTTGCGCGCCCGGCGCCGCACCCCAATCTGAGGGGCCGAGGATGCGCAGGGGCCAACCATGAATCTCGAAAAGTTCACCGATCGCGCCAAAGGCTTTCTGCAATCGGCGCAGACCGTGGCGATCCGGCTCAACCATCAACGGATTACGCCCGAACATGTGCTCAAGGCGCTGCTCGAGGACAGCGAGGGCATGGCGGCCGGGCTGATCCAGCGTGCCGGCGGCAATGCGAAAGGCGCGGCCGATGCGGTCGATGCGGCGCTGGCCAAGATCCCGGGCGTGTCGGGCTCGGGCGCGCAGGCAACGCCGGGGCTCGACAACGATACCGTGCGGCTGCTCGACCAAGCCGAGCAGGTGGCGGACAAGGCCGGCGACAGCTTCGTCACGGTCGAGCGGCTGCTGCTGGCGCTGACGCTCGCCACCACGACGGCGGCGGGGCAGGCGCTCAAGGGTGCGGGCTTGACCCCGGCCGGGCTCAACAGCGCGATCGAGGCGTTGCGCGGTGGTCGCAGCGCCGACAGCGCCAGCGCCGAAAACGCCTATGACGCGATGAAGAAATACGCCCGTGATCTCACCCAGGCGGCGCGCGACGGCAAGCTCGACCCGGTGATCGGCCGCGACGAGGAAATCCGCCGCACGATCCAGATCCTCGCCCGGCGGACCAAGAACAATCCGGTGCTGATCGGTGAGCCGGGCACCGGCAAGACCGCGGTGGTCGAGGGGCTGGGCATCCGCATCGCCAACGGCGACGTGCCCGACAGCCTCAAGGGGCGGCGGCTGATGAGCCTCGACATGGGCTCGATGATCGCCGGGGCGAAATACCGCGGCGAGTTCGAGGAACGGCTCAAGTCGGTGCTCGACGAGGTCAAGGGCGCGGGCGGCGAAATTATCCTGTTCATCGACGAGATGCACACGCTGATCGGCGCCGGCGCCTCGGAAGGCTCGATGGACGCGTCCAATCTGCTGAAGCCGGCCTTGTCGCGCGGCGAGCTGCACTGCATCGGCGCGACCACGCTCGACGAATACCAGAAGTACGTCGAAAAGGACGCCGCGCTGCAGCGCCGCTTCCAGCCGGTGCTGGTCGACGAGCCGAGCGTCGAGGACACGATCAGCATCCTGCGCGGGCTCAAGGAAAAATACGAGCTGCACCACGGCGTGCGGATTACCGACGGCGCGCTGGTGGCCGCGGCGCAGCTTTCCAACCGCTACATCACCGAACGTTTCCTGCCCGACAAGGCGATCGACCTGATGGACGAGGCGGCGAGCCGGATTCGCATGGAAGTGGAGAGCAAGCCCGAGGCGATCGAAGTGCTCGACCGGCGCATCATTCAATTGAAAATCGAGGAAATGGCGCTCGCCAAGGAAAAGGATCAGGCCAGCCAGGACCGGTTGAAGGCACTGCGCGACGAGCTCGCCAATCTCGAGCAGCAATCGGCCGAGCTGACCACGCGGTGGCAGAACGAGCGCGACAAGATCGCCGCCGAGGCCAAGATCAAGGAGCAGCTCGACCAGGCCCGGCTCGAACTCGACCAGGCGCAGCGCGAGGGCGATCTCGGCCGTGCCGGCGAATTGTCCTACGGGCGCATTCCCGAGCTCGAGAAGCAGCTCGCTGAGGCCGAAAGCGTGTCGGAAAACGCGCTGCTCAACGAGGAAGTCGACGAGGATGACATCGCCGCTGTGGTCAGCCGTTGGACCGGGGTGCCCGTCGACCGGATGATGCAGGGCGAGCGCGAGAAACTGCTGCACATGGAAGAAGCGATCGGCAAGCGGGTGATCGGCCAGGCCGACGCCGTCCAAGCCGTGTCAAAGGCGGTGCGCCGGGCGCGGGCGGGCTTGCAGGATCCGAATCGGCCGCTCGGCAGCTTCTTGTTCCTCGGACCCACCGGGGTCGGCAAGACCGAGCTGACCAAGGCGCTGGCCGAATTCCTGTTCGACGACGACACCGCGATGGTGCGCATCGACATGAGCGAGTTCATGGAAAAGCACGCGGTGGCGCGGCTGATCGGCGCGCCGCCGGGCTATGTCGGTTATGAAGAGGGCGGGGTGCTGACCGAAGCGGTGCGGCGCCGGCCCTACCAGGTGGTGCTGTTCGACGAGGTCGAGAAGGCACACGCCGACGTGTTCAACGTGCTGCTGCAAGTGCTCGACGACGGTCGGCTGACCGATGGGCAGGGCCGGGTGGTCAACTTCGCCAACACGCTGATCATCCTGACGTCGAACCTCGGCAGTCAGTTTCTTTCTAACCTCGACGAAGGGCAGACGGTCGAATCGGTCGAACCGCAAGTGATGGAAATAGTGCGGGCGCATTTCCGGCCCGAATTCCTCAACCGGCTCGACGAAGTGATCCTGTTTCATCGGCTGGCGGCCGAACATATGACGCCGATCGTCGATATCCAGGTGGCGCGGGTGGGCAAGCTGCTGGCCGATCGCAAGATCGCGCTCGAGCTGACCGATGCGGCGCGGCGGTGGCTGGGACGTGTCGGATACGATCCGGTCTATGGCGCGCGGCCGTTGAAGCGGGCGGTGCAGAAATACCTGCAGGATCCGCTGGCCGAGAAGATTCTTGCCGGCGAAGTGCCCGATGGCAGCACGGTCAAGGTCGACGAAGGCGACGGCGAACTGGCGATCAGCGTCAGCTAAACGTCATCCGAACGGCAGACAAAAAAAGGGGCGGCCGAGGCCGCCCCTTCTCTTTTTGCGTCCAAGCAAAAACTTAGAAGCGCAGGCCCAGCTGGATGCGGAAGGTCCGCGGCTGCTGGTAGGTGATCGGCTGACCATAGACCGGGTTCGGCACGTAGGTGGCCGTACCCTGCTCGAGGAAGTCGATCGCAGCGTGCTGGTTGAACACGTTAAACACCGACACGCGGACCGTTGCGTCGACCACGTCGATCGGCAGCTTGACCTGAGCATCGAGGTTCAGGTTGTACAGCCAATCCGACGAGAACACGCTGGCACGCGGGGTGTTCAGGATGTTCGAGTTGCGCGGATCGTTCTGCGCGGCGCCGGCGGTGAAGGTCGGGTTCACCACGGTGAAGCCAACCGGGTTGGTCACGATCTGGCCGTTGGCCACGGCGCAGTAGAACGCCGAGGTACTGCCATAGTTCGGGCCCGCGATACCGCCGGTCTGCACCGAGTTGTAGTCGGCATAGGCTGGGGTACGACCCAGGCAGCCGAACTTACGCGGCGAAGCGATGTTGCCGTTGAAACCGAACGACAGCCAATCGAAGAGCTCGTACGAACCGTAGGCCTTGAAGTTGTGCCGACGGTGGTTCGGCAGGAAGCCATAGCTGCCCGCCATCAGGCCCGGAAGGTCGAACGACGAGGTCAGGCCGGAGTCGGTCTGGCTGTTGTCCGAACGGATACCGCCTTCGATGTTACCCTTGAGGTCCGACCAGGTGTAGCTGCCATGCAGGTCCCAGCGGCCGTCGAACTCGCGGTCGAAGGTGAAGGTGACAGCCTTGTAGGTACGGCGAGCCGCATCGTAGCCCAGCGTCGCGGCCGGCAAGGTTACCTGCTGCCCGTTGAACGGCAGGCCGCTTGCGTTGGCGGTGATGACCACATCGGCGCCCGGATTGGCCAGAGCGTACTGGTGCACACCGGTGAACACCGCGCGGCACTGTGCTTCGGTGCGGTTCTGCGTGCGGCAGTAGGCGACCATGCCTTCGTCGACCGAGATGTCTTCGAGCGACTGGTTGAGCTTCACGTAGGTACCGTAGAGGCCAACCTTGAAGCGTTCACCCAAGCGATGTTCGACGCCCAGGATGAACTCGTCGGTCGATTGCGCCGCGAGGTTGGCCGCCACCGTTTCTTCCGTGCCCGGGATCGAGCCGTCGTTACGGATGACGCAGGCCGCGCCCGTGGCGCCGCCGGGGGCGCCGGCCGGGCACGCGACGCCCGAAGGCACCGTGGTGATCGGAGCACCGAAGATCGGCGTCTGGTCGGGGTTGGTGCCGGTCAGGCGCAGATAGGTGTCATAGTCGAGCTCACCACCGGCGAGACGCAGGTTGGTGTTGGCCGCCACCGGCAGGAAGTACCGGCTAAACGAACCGTACAGCTTGGTCTGACGATCGCCGAACACGTCGAAGCTGAAGCCCAGACGCGGCGCCCACTGGTTGCCCGATTCGTAGAACGCATCGCCCGCACCGTTGATGTTGGTGAAGCGGTCGTTGCGCACGCCGAGGTTGAGCAGAAGGCGGTCGTCGAACAGCTGCCACGTATCCTGCAGGTAGAACGCTTCGTTCTGGCTGGTGAATTCACCGCCTGAAACGAAGGTACGGGCAACGACATACTGAGTGCCGTTGACCAGGCTTGACGTTGAGTCGATACCACCAGCCGGAGCGCCGACACCGCCGGCGATCTTGTAGGTCAGCTGGTAACCACCGTTGGCCTCGATCGTCGCGTTCAGGGTCAGGTCTTCGCGGTCATAACCGGCCCGGAAGTGGTGCGAACCGAACGCGTCAACGTACAGATCGACGTCGCCGCGATAGAACGTGCGTTCTTCGAAGCTGAGGTCGGCGTTACCGTTGACGTTGCCGGTCGAAGTCGGTGTGCCCGAGCGTTCGTCGCTGATCGACGGGAAGTTCGGGGTTGACGATTCGATCGTGTCGCGGCTCTTGTACTTACCGTAGGCGCCCGACAGCGTGAGGAAGTCGGTGAACTGGCCGGTGTAACGCAGCACGTAGTTTTCGCCGCCGCCGCGGAACACGGTGGTGGACCGATAGGCGCCCGGCGCGTTGGTGTTCGGGTTGTAACGGCCCCCGCTGGCGAGCGAGAAGAACGTCGTCCCGAACACGTTACGGGTCGTGGCGCTGTTGGTGATGAAGTACGTGCCTTCGAAGCGATGGCCGTCGATCGGGATCGCATCCACCTTCACCGCGTAGAACGGCGAGTGGTTACGGTCGCTGCGGAACTCGTTGCCGACCAGCACCTGGTCGCCGACGATGCGCGTACCACCGGCCGGGGTAACCTGCGCGGCGCCCGAGAGGCTGCCGCCGGTCGCGCCGATGCCGAGGAACGGGGTGCACCGGGTCGGGTAGTAGAAGCAAGCGCTGGCTGTCTGCGGTTCGGCGATCGTGCGCTGTACGCCTGCGGCGTTGAACAGCGGCAGGCTCGACACCGGCGAGGTCAGGCCGACCTGGGTGCGCACATCGCGCATCACCGCCATGCCGTAGATGAACAGGCGGTCCTTGATAATCGGACCCGACAGTTCGGCGATCGTTTCGAGGCGTTCGGCAAAGCGCGAATCGTTATCGGTCGCGTAGGTGTTGGGCGCATTCCAGCGCAGCGCTTCCGGTTCCCAGTTGAAAGTTACCGCGCCGTGATAGTCGTTGCTGCCCGACTTGGTGGTGGCGATGATCGCGCCGCCGGTGGTGCGGCCGAATTCGGCAGTCATGCCGCCGTTCTTGATGTCGACCGATTCGTACAGGTCGAACGGCACCACGACCGAACCGAGCCCGTTACGGAAGCTCGTGATGTTCAGGCCGTTCAAGTAGTAAACGTTTTCCGACACCGAGGCGCCGTTGATCGACGGCAGGTTGCCGAACGCGGTGTCACCGGCGCTGGAGCCAGGCGACAGCAGGGCGACCGAGGTGATGTCGCGCGCAACCGGGACGCGCTGCGCCAGCTCGCCGATCTGCACCGAAGTGCCGGTGGTGTTGGTGGTGAAGTCGACGAGGCGGACGCGGCCCGCGGTCACGACGATTTCGTTACCACCGCCGGCGGCGGCGCCGGCCGGGGTCAGCGCGAACTGGTTCGCCGCGTTGCCGCGAACGACCGACACGCCGGTTTCGGTGAAGCTGTCATAACCATCGGCCGCAACGGTGAAATCGTAAGTACCGGCAGGTAGCTGCGGGAACGAGAACGAGCCCGAGCCATCGGTGGTGGTGGTGCGGGTTTCGCCCTGGTCACCCGTGATGGTGACGGTGGCGCCCGACAGCGGAGCACCGGCGGTGCTGAGAACGCGGCCGGTGGCCTCGACGTTCTGGAAATCCTGCGCTTGGGCCGGAGCGACGAACGCGGCGGAAGTGGCGACGCCGCCGGTGATGAGCGCCAGCGCCTGGAGCGCCGTGCTCGACCGGAGCATCCGCTTGCGGATGGTGGTGATAGTCATGCGAGTGCAGTCCCTTTTTTGAATTTCGTTCGCAGATCGGTCAGCCCCTGACCCCTGTTGGCGGCAAAACGCGAGCTGATCACGCGTGCACTGCGGTAAGGACGGTATGGTTTCAATCAGAACCAGAGGACGATGGTTACGAAGGTTTCTAACTGTTGCAAGGCGGCCACAACGGCGGTTTTGCGGCCCATTTCCGGAAGTTGCGCAGGCGGCGGAGAGCCGTTTGCAGATGTTGCGCAAAAGCGACCAAGGCTATTCTTGACCCAATACAGCGGAACGGTACGGACGCTTGTTCAAGCGCATGATTTTGCATGAAGGAATGAAGCGATGAAGATCGATAGCTCGGTGGTCGCGATCGTCACGGGCGGCGCCTCGGGCCTGGGCGAGGCGAGCGCGCGGGCGCTGGCCGCCAGAGGCGCGAAAGTGGCATTGTTCGACCTCAATGCCGATCGGGCGGAGCAGGTCGCGGCCGACATCGGCGGAATCGCCTGCACGGTCGATGTCGGCGACGAGGCCTCGGTCGATGCCGGATTCGCCCGCGCCCGCGCCGCACACGGCCAGGAACGGGTGCTGGTGTGCTGCGCTGGAATCGGCACGATCGGCAAGACCGTGCGCCGTGACAAGGACAGCGGCGCGATCGGCCATCTGCCGGTCGAGCTGTTCATGAAGACGATCCGGGTCAATCTGCTCGGCACGTTTCAGTGCGTCGCCAAGTCCGCGGCCGGGATGATGACGCTCGCCGAACTCGATCATGGGGAGCGCGGTGCGATGGTCTGCACCTCGAGCGTGGCGGCCGAGGACGGCCAGATCGGCCAGGTCGCCTATGCCGCCTCGAAAGCCGCGGTGATGGGCATGACGCTGCCGATCGCGCGCGATTTCATGAGCGAGGGCATCCGCATCAACGCCATCCAGCCGGGTATCTTCAACACCCCGCTGCTCGCCGGGCTGCCGGAGAAGGCCCAGGCCTCGCTCGCTGCTGCGGTGCCGTTTCCCAAGCGGCTCGGCGATCCGGCAGAATACGCGGCGCTGGTCATGCTGATGGTCGAGAACGGCTATTTCAACGGCGCGTCGGTACGGCTCGACGGCGCCATTCGCATGCCGCCGCGATAACGGGCGCGCGCGGACCATGGCGGGCTGGCACATCGGGGTGATCGGCGGGTCGGGGCTGTACGATCCGGGCGCGCTCGACGATGCGCAGGACGTTGCCGTGGCCAGCGCGTTCGGCGAACCTTCGGGCCCGGTGACGATGGGGCGGATCGGCGAGGTGCGTTTCAGCTTCATCGCCCGCCACGGCGCCGGGCACCGGCTGGCGCCCGGCGCGGTCAACTATCGCGCCAACATCGACGCGCTCAAGCGCTGCGGGGTGACCGACGTGCTGGCGATTTCGGCGATCGGTTCGCTGCGCGAGGATTTCGCGCCGGGGCATTTTGTCGCGGTCGACCAGTTCATCGATCGCACCGCCGGCCGCCCGGGCAGCTTCTTCGGCGCCGGGGTGACGGCGCATGTCAGCCAGGCCGATCCGGTCTGTCCGCGGCTCGCCGGCCATGCGGTCGACGCCGCCGCGGCCGCCGGGGCCCATGTGCATCGCGGCGGCTGCTACGTCGCGATCGAAGGGCCGCAGTTCTCGACCCGCGCCGAAAGCGCGCTCTATCGGCAGTGGGGCGCGGACGTGATCGGGATGACGGCGATGCCCGAGGCGCGCCTCGCGCGCGAGGCCGAGCTGCCTTATGCCCTGCTCGGCATGGTGACCGATTACGATAGCTGGCGTACCGGCGAGGTGCCGGCCGATGCGGCCACGGTGCTGGCGGCGATGCAGGCCAATGCCGCCGTCGCCCGCGCCACGCTGGTCGACCTGGCGGCCGCCTTGCCGGCCGAACGCGCGCCGAGCCCGATCGACCGGGCGCTCGACGATGCGGTGGTCACCCCGCCGGCGCACTGGGAGCCCTCGCTGGCGCGCCGGCTCGATGCGGTCGCAGCACGCTATTTGCAAAGGCTTTCGGACGGATAACATCGGCTGCTGGTCTGCGGACCGCTTGCAATGCTCGGCGCGGCGCGACACATACGCGGGCGATGACGCACGATACTCCGCTCAGCGATTTCCTGCCGTACCAACTGTCGATCACCTCGAACGCGGTGAGCGGGCGGATCGCGCTCGAATATCGCCAGCGGTTCGGGTTGAGCGTGCCGGAATGGCGGGTGATGGCGGTGCTGGGCGATGCCGGGCCGCTGACGCAGCGCGAGCTGACCCGGCTGACGCTGATGGACAAGGTCGCGGTCAACCGCGCCTGCAAGGAACTCGAGGAGCGCGAGCTCGCCTATCGCCAGCCGAACGAACAGGACGGGCGTTCGCACCACCTCGCGCTGACCGAGGCGGGCGACCGCATGCATGACGAGATCATGCCGCTGGCGTTGGAAATGGAGCGGCGCCTGTTCGCCACCTTTACCAGCGAAGAGGTGGCCGAGTTCCGTCGCCTGCTCGAACGCGTCCGCGGCGAGGTCAAGGATCTCGACGCCGAGGGCATCGACAGCGGCAACTTCGGCGTCCGGTAACGCAAACGGCCCCGCGGCCGAGACCGCGGGGCCGCTTCCCCGTCCAAGGGATTTCGAGCCTAGGCGCTGCCCGGACCGTTATCGCCGGCAAACGCGTCGCTGATGTCGCAGGCCGCCGGGCCGAGGATGACGATGAACAGCACCGGCAGAATGAACAGGATCAGCGGTACGGTCATGATCGCCGGAAGCCGCGCGGCCTTTTCTTCGGCGCGCATCATCCGTTCGTTGCGGAATTCGGCCGACAGCACGCGCAGCGCCGAAGCCAGCGGGGTACCGTAGCGTTCGGTCTGGATCATCGTCGTGACCACCCCGCGCACCGCGTCGAGATCGATGCGATAGGCGAAGTTCTCGAACGCCTGGCGGCGCTCGGTCAGGAACGACAGCTCGATCGCGGTCAGGGCGAATTCGTCGCCCAGTTCGGGATAGGCGCGGCCCAGCTCCTTGGCCACGCGGTTGAACGCGGCGTCGACGGTGAGGCCGGCCTCGGCGCAGATGACCAGCAAGTCGAGCGCGTCGGGCAGGCCCTTGCGCACCGCGTCGGTGCGCTTCTTGGCCTTGTTCTTGAGGAACAGTTCGGGCCCCTTGTATCCGGCGACGACCAGAAAGGCGAACGCCATGAAGCGCTTCATGCTGCCCCAGTCGGGGAACATCTCGAGCCAATAGAGCGCGACCACGCCGATGAAGCCAAGCACGATCGGCAGCACCATGCGCGCGAAGATGACGATGACCGCCAGCTCCTTGTTGCGGATGCCGGCCTGGGCCAGCTTCTGCTGGATGATCTTGACCTGGCTTTCCTGGAGGACCTTCATGCCCTCCAGACGTTCCTTCATCTTGTCGGTGGTCTCGGTGCGGCGGACCAGGCTCTGGCGCTTGCGCCCACTCGATTTGATGATCCCCGACTTGAGCTCGTCGCGCCGGGCGTTGAGCGACTTGACGCGCTTGGCCATCGGGTCACGCACGGTGACCGCGTTATAGATCGCGAACATCATCGCAGCGGCGGCGATCCCGGCCAGGATCGAGCCGACGAGGATGACGTCCACGCCGAGAAGCGTGGGGCCGGCGGCAGGCGTAATCATGATCCTGTCCGTTCCCCGCTCAGATTTCGAAGCTGACCATCTTGGCCATGATGAACACGCCGATGCTCATCCACACCAGGCCGCCGAGGCCGGTCGCGATCAGTCGATCGTCGGTGAAGAAGCCGCCGAGGTAATTCGGGCTGATCCACCAGACCAATCCGAACACGATGAACGGCAGCGAGCCGACGATATACGCCGAGGCCTTCGATTCCGAACTCATCGCCTTGATCTTGAGCTTCATCTGCGCACGCTTGCGCAGCACGTCAGCCAGGTTGCCGAGCGTTTCGGCCAAGTTGCCGCCGGTTTCGCGCTGGATGGCCAGCGTGATGACGAAGAACTGGAATTCGGCCGTGCCGAGCTTGTCGGCGGTGACCTGGAGCGATTCCTCCATCGTCCGGCCGATCTTCATGCGTTCGACCACCGCCTTGAATTCCTCGCCGACCGGGCCGGGCACTTCCTGCGCCACCACGCCAAGCGTTTCGGCCACCGGCAGGCCCGAGCGCAAGCCGCGCACGAGCAGCTCGATGCCGTCAGGGAACTTGACGTTGAACTTGTTGGTCCGGCGCTTGATGAAGTGGCCGACCAGAAGGTGCGGAATGCCGGCGCCGACGAGCAGGCCGATGCCGAGCGACAACAGCGCCGCGCCGCTGCGCAGGTACACGATCGCCGCCACCACCAGCGCGATGCCGAGCGAGACGTAGAGATACTGGCTGACCGTCCAGCCCTTGCCGGTGCGGGCAAGGCGAACTTCGAGCGCTTCGGAGCGCGACCCCGCGCCGGCGACCTTGTGCCGCTTGGGTTTGCGCGCCGCGATCGCCTTCTTGAGCTGCGATTCGACCTTGTCGGTGGTGCTCTCGGAATGCCGATAGCGGATGCCCTGCAGGCGCCGCTGGCCCTCCTTGACCGGCGATTTGCCGCTCAGCACGAGGTACCCGACGATCATCAACGCCATCAGGCCGCCGCCGACTAGCAGGAGCTGGAGAATGCTCATCTCGCGTGTTCGCCTATCTTGCTGGACCCGACGGAATGTCCAGGCGGCCGCCGGCCGCCCGGGCGCGTGTTATTCGGCCGGCTCGGCTTCTTGAACCGGACGGCCCTTGTCCTTCTTCGACAGCAACGACTTGAGGTCGAACTTGCCGAGCAGCGAGGTCGCCCCGCCGCCCGCCTGACCCATGTCGCCGCCATCGTCGTCGGCTGCGCCCATGATCGCCTTGGCCACGTCGCGCATCGCCTGTCCGGCCTTGGCCGATCGGTTGGCGTCGGCGAACGTCTGGCCGAGCTTGGCGGCATTGGCCGCAGCCTTGAGGTCGAACGGGATCGAGTAGTTGATCTTGCGTTCGATCGAGGCTTCGAAATCGGCCTTGCTGATTTCGGCCGCGCCGGGCTGAATCTTGTTGGCGACGATCAGCGGCGTGGCCGCCGGAGCGTTGGTTTTGAGCCACGACAGGATGCGGATCGTGTCGCGCGCCGAGGCGAGCGTCATTTCGGTCACCAGCGTCACCACGTTCACTTCGGCGAGCAGGTGGGGGAAGTTGATCAGCATGTTGCGCGGCAAGTCGATGACGGTCATCTCGAACGCCTGGCGGAATTCCTCCTCCAGCTGCACGAACGCCGAACCATCGGTCAGCAGCGGCGCGTTGATCGGCGCTTCGGCCGACAGGATCGCCAGGTGCTCGTTGGCGCGGATCATCGCCCGTTCGATGAACAGGCCGTCGATCCGGCTCGGGTTCTCGATCGCGTCGGTCAACCCGCGGCCGGGCTCGAGGTCGAGCGCCAGCGCACCAGTGCCGAAATGCACGTCGAGGTCGAGCAGCGCGGTCGGCTTCTTGTGGTCGGCGCTGAATAGCCAGGCAAGCGAGGTCGCCAGGGTCGAAGCGCCGACACCGCCGCGGGTGCCGACCACCGCGGTGGCGACATGCTTCTTGATCGAATCGCCATCACTGTTGCGCGGGCTCGAGAACACAGCCTGGGCCTGGGCCAGCGCATCGCGCAGCTGCCCGGCCGAAAGCGGCTTGAGCAAGTAATCGTGGATGCCGCTGGACAGGAGGTCGCGATAGAGCCGCACGTCGTTGACCTGGCCGACCGCGATCACCACGGTGCCGGGCTCGCAGACTTCGGCCAGCGCGTTGATGTCGTTGAGCGGATCGCCGCTTTCCGACAGGTCGACCATCAGGATCGCCGGGCTGGCCGAGATCGACAGGGACTGCACCGCGTTGCGCAGGCCGCCCTTGTTGCACTTCTCGGGCTGCCAGCCCATTTCGATGATCACTGGGCGCAGCACGTCGAGCGCCGATTCATCGCAGATGAACGCGGCGAACGGATCGCGATTGCCTATCGGGCCGGGTTTCCAAGGCGCGTTCATGGCTTAGTTACTCCCTCCACCGGCAGACTGCGAGCTGATCGCGGGCAGGCCATCCTTGCCGGTCGGCACCTGTTCGCGATAAGTTTGAATGGCCTTGGTCGAGCTCATCACGACCGTCTCGCCATTGCCTTCGGCGCCGTGCAGCAGGTGCTGCGGATCGGCGACCATGGCGGCGATGTTGCTGTTGACCGCGCAGCCGTAGCCGTCGGCGGTGCTGTTGCCGAGATTGGAGCCGAGCTTGTCGCTCCAGTCGGGGCAGCCCGGAACATGGGCGCGCGAACGCGTCACCACGATACGAACCTGGCCCGGTGCAACGAACCCTTCAGTCAGCGGCGCACCTTCGGCGAGCAGCAGGCCGTGGCGCGCGGCAAGCGCCGCGACATCGTCGCGCGCTGCACCGTCGGGGACAGTCCCGTCGATCGCCACCCGGTCGCCATAGCCAAGGTCCATCGATTCGAACCATTCGGCCAGTCGCCGCTGCTCATTGACCGCCAAGCCGCCGGCGCTGGTTGCGAGGTCGATGGTGAAGTTGTTGGTTTCGACCACCGGCTGCTTGACGCTGTACAGCGTCTGGTTGGTCGGCGTGACACCGCAGGCCGACACGGCCAGGCCCAGCGAGAGCGCGAGGGCCGCCGCGGCCACGGAATTGTTGCGAAGGAACATCGTCGTCACCTCTCTCACTGAATGCTGAAGCCGGGCGTCACGGCCTCGGCGCTCTGAGCGCCCTCGCCGGGCTGGCGGCGATTGTCGGCGACCGCGTCGGCCGACTGGTCCTGGCGCGAAACCTGGGGCAGCGTGCCGGGCTGGGCCGCGGTCGGGCCCGGCCGGGTAATGCCGCCGTTGCCTTCGTGCTGGATATTGCCGAGGAACTGCTCGAGCGCGCCGGCGGCACGGAAGCCGTCGGTCGGCAGCACGATCTCGTTGTCGCTGACCGGCTGCACCAGATACGGCGTGACCACGATGACCAGTTCGGTCTGGCCCTTGCGGAATTCGGTCGAGCGGAACAGCGCGCCGAGAATCGGCACGTCGCCCACACCCGGCAGCTTGTCGAGCGTCGACTGGGCGTTGTTGCTCATCAGCCCGGCGATCATGAAGCTCTGGCCGGAGCCGAGCTCGACCGTGGTTTCGGCCCGCCGCACGGTCAGCGCGGGAATGGTGAAGTTGTTCACCGTCACCGCATTCTGGCTCGACAGTTCGGACACTTCGGGCCGCACGCGGATCGAAATGCGCCCATTGGCGAGCACCGTGGGTGTGTAGGCCAGGCTGACGCCGAACTTCTTGTATTCGATCGTCGTGGTGCCCAGGCCCTGGCTGAGCGGGATCGGGAATTCGCCGCCGGCGAGGAACTCGGCCGTTTCGCCCGACAGCGCGGTCAGGTTCGGTTCGGACAGCGTCGAGACCAGGCCCATCGTCTCGCCCGCATCGAGCGCGCCGAGCAGATCGAGGCCGAGGAAGCGTCCCATGCCGGCAATCGTGCCGAGGCCTTGGGCGGGCGTCACAGCGGTGCCAGGAATGGTGCCAGTGCAGGTGCCGTTCGGCAGGACCGGTGGGACGCAGCTGGTCACGGCGCTGCCCATGCCGAGCGGTCCGCCGCGCACGTTGAACGCGGGGGTGATGTTGCGCCCGCGCGAAACACCGAACTGGAAGCCGCCCGATCCGTCGATCGAGGTCAGGTTGGTGCCGAGCGTGCGGGCCAGCGAGCGGCTGACTTCGGCGAAGCGGACCCGCAGGCTGACCTGCAGCGGCGTCGCCATGCGCAGGCGGGAGACCACGTTGGCCCCTTCACCGACGAAAGCGGCGACCAGGCGCTCGGCTTCGGCGGCGTCTTCCGGGGCCGCCACGGTGCCGGTCAGCAGCACGGTGTTGGTGCCCATGGTCGCCACCTGGATGTGGTTTTCCGGCATCGCCAGCGTCAGCATCTGGTCGATACTGTCGAGATTGGAGCCGACACGCACGTTGGCCGACCAGATCACGTCACCGGCCGCGTTGCTGGCGTAGATGGTGGTCACGCCGCCGGCCTTGCCCATCACATAGAGCTGGCGCTGCGACTTGACCTGGACATCGGCCACGGCCTCGTTGGCCACGAAGATGTCGGCCATGTTGCCCGGTACGGTGATCAGCTCACCGCGGCCGATCGACAGGACCAGTTCCTGCGACGGGCTGACGACGGACTGGGCCCGGGCGGGACCGGCCGGGACGATGGCCAGCGGGGCCAGCGCGCAGGCTGCGGTCAGCACGGTCTTGTAAAGGCGGCTTTGCATTGACTTGCCCCTCGAAATGGATCGCATGGGTGCGGTGAAGCGGATGATCGGGTGGATCGGGTGCATGGCGGTCATCCTCAGAACATAGCCGCGCCGGCAGAAGCGCTGCCCACGGTTCCGGCCACACGACCGGCACCCTGGGCCTGGCGATCAAGGACCGCGCCGCTGCCTCGCAGGACCGATTCCTCGGTCGTGGTCTGCCCACGGGTCACGCGGACGGTCGGACCAGCCGGGCGAACTGCGCCTCCTACGGCAGGTGCACCGCCAGTGAAGGTGGGCGGAGCGGCGGTCGGCGCAGCCTGGGTGGAACCCTGCGCGGGCATCGAGCGGCGCTGGAAGCGCGACACGTCACCACCGGTCACGAAGGACGTGGCACCGTCACGGGGGCGGGCAACCGCCTGGCGCAGGATGCGTTCTTCCTCGGCCGGGGTGGCATTGGCGGGAACATCCACTTCGCCGGCGGCGATGGCACGTTCCAGCTCGGCCTGGTTGTCGGCGATCGAGCGCAGCGACAGGCTGAGTGCACCGATGGTTTCGGCCACGGCAATCTTCTCGGCGATGCGCGGCGTCACTTCCAGGGTCACCGTGCGGGTCGGCTGCACCACGGTGCGGCCGTCTTCGGTGGTGGTGGTCTCGGTCGACTGGTCGGTGGCGAGGACGCGCAGGTTGTTGAGGATGGTCTCGGTGGTGCGCAGGGCCTGGCCTTCGGTGGCCTCCACGGTCTGCGTCAGCATCAGGTCGACCCGGTCGCCCGGGAAGACGAAGCCGCCCACGCCGGTGCGGGCAGAGACCGAGATGGTCACGGCGCGCATGCCCGGGCCAAGCGCTGCGGCAAGGAAGCCACGATCGCCCGGAGCCACCAGCGAACCCTGCGTCACCGGCTCACCGGCCGTGATCGGCAGGCGCACCACGGTGCCCAGCAGCAGTTCCATATTGGCCTCGCCGTCGATGAAATAGGCGTCCTGCACCAGTTCCTGCGGCCACAGTTGATAGCTGATGGCATCGGCAGTGATGATGGTACCTACCGGCAGGCCGCGCTTGGCGACCAGAACCTTGGGGCCTTGCGGTTCGGCCGGGGCCGCGTCCGCTTCTGGCGTCGAGGCGCCGGCAAACATGCTGCGTGCGGCAAGCGCCGTGCCGATCGCGATGATCAACGCCGCTACCAGCAGAATGAGCTTCTTCTTGTCCATGGTGCTTCAAGCCCCTTTAGTGTTCCGTCACGGAATAAGTACGTTCCGCTTAGGCCATCATTGGTTAAGATGAGGTATCAGCCGGTCAGGCCCTGCAGGGCCGTTGCCGGGAGGTAAAAACTGGCGATCACCCACAGCCCCGCCGCGGCAATCGCCACGCCATAGGGAATGGCGATCTTTTCGCGCTGGCGGCGGATCACGTGCCAGCCGCCGAAGAACAGGGTCAGCACACCGCCAACAAGCGCCATCATGATGATCAGCTTGAGGAAGTGTTCGGGCGCAATCCACAGCGCCAGCGCGGTCAGCAGCTTCACGTCGCCGCCGCCCATCGCCTTCAGCGCAAACAACACCGAGAGCACCGCGAAAGTGGCGACGGCAATGCCCAGCTGGCTGGCCACACCGGGCCACAGAGACAGGCCGCTGGCATACCAGAACAGCGGCGCGCCCAGCGCCACGCCAAGGTTCAGCCAGTTGGCGATGCGCCGGCTTTTCAGGTCGGTAAACGCGGCAGTAAGCAAAGCCGCAGCAAGAGCAGCCAGCAGCATGTACTTGAATGGATCGTCCAGCATCGCAATTCCTCGCGAGGTTTCCCCTCAGGATTTGCAGTGCTAGCGCGCATCACTTACCAAATAGTAACCACGGGCAGGAGGCTGGTATTCAGCAAGTCGCACAAGTCCCCGCCGCCGCGTTCGACCGGCGGGCCATTCCTGCCGCTGCGCGCGAGAGCCACTGGCTGGCGCCCGATGGCTGGCCGATCCGCATGATCGACTGGCCGGCTCCTGACGGGGGCGAGGCGCGCGGATCGATCCTGTTCTTCCCGGGCCGTGGCGATTGTTACGA
>JANOAH010000121.1:0-1597 GCA_031411075.1 Erythrobacteraceae bacterium | reverse complement strand
GCCGCGCGCGTCTAGGCCCTGTTTCGCCGGATGGGCCAGCGGCTTTGACGGCTTGGCGGCGAGTTCAGTCAGCGCCTTCAGCGCCGCGCGGCAAGCCGCCTCGTCGCGCGCGGCACGCACCTTCGCCAGCCGCGCGACCTGGCCTTCGCGCACCCGGTGGTTATCGACCTCGAGCGTGTCGATCGGCGAATGGACATCGAGCGGGTACTTGTTGACGCCGACGATCACGTCCTCGCCCCGGTCGACCCGCGCCTGCCTCGCCGCCGCCGCTTCCTCGATTCTGCGCTTGGGCATCCCGCTCGCCACCGCCGCGGTCATCCCGCCCAGGGCCTCGGTCTCGGCGATCAGCTTGCCGGCTTCCTCGATCAGTAAAGCTGTAAGGGATTCCACGTAGTAGCTGCCGCCGAGCGGATCGACGACTTTGGTCACGCCGCTCTCTTCGGCCAGCACCAACTGGGTGTTGCGCGCGATGCGGGCGGAGAAATCGGTCGGCAAAGCCAGCGCCTCGTCGAGAGCGTTGGTGTGGAGGCTCTGCGTTCCGCCCAGCACCGCCGCCAACGCTTCGATCGTGGTGCGGATGACGTTGTTGTAAGGGTCCTGCTCCTGCAGGCTGACGCCCGAGGTCTGGCAGTGGGTGCGCAGCATCTTGCTGCGTTCGTCCTTCGCGCCAAGGCCCTCCATCACGCCCGCCCACAGCACCCGCGCGGCGCGCAGCTTGGCCACTTCCATGAACAGGTTCATGCCGATGCCAAAGAAGAAGCTGAGGCGCGGGGCGAAATCGTCGAGCGCGAGGCCCGCGGCCATCGCGCGGCTCGCGTATTCCTTGCCGTCGGCGATGGTGAAGGCGAGTTCCTGCACCGCCGTCGCCCCCGCTTCGTGCATGTGATAGCCCGAGATCGAGATCGAGTTGAACTTGGGCATCTCGGCCGAGCAGTAGGCGATGATGTCCGAGACGATCCGCATGCTCGGCTCGGGCGGATAGATGTAGGTGTTGCGGACCATGAACTCCTTCAAGATGTCGTTCTGGATCGTCCCGGTGAGCTGGTCGGCGCGCACCCCCTGCCGCTCCGCCGCGACGATGTAGAACGCCAGCACCGGCAGCACCGCGCCGTTCATCGTCATGCTGACGCTCATCTGGTCGAGCGGGATCCGGTCGAACAGGATTTCCATGTCCTCGACCGTATCGATCGCCACGCCGGCTTTGCCGACGTCGCCGACCACGCGCGGGTGGTCGCTGTCGTAGCCGCGGTGCGTGGCGAGGTCGAACGCCACCGACAGGCCCTTCTGCCCGCCGGCGAGGTTGCGGCGATAGAACGCGTTCGATTCCTCGGCGGTCGAGAACCCTGCGTATTGGCGGATCGTCCACGGCCGCCCGGTGTACATGCTGGAGTAGGGGCCGCGGGTGAACGGCGCTTCGCCGGGCAGGCCGGGGTTGAGCCCGACCGTGTCGGCCGAAGTGTAGAGCGGCTTCAGGGCGAAGCCTTCGGGGACCTTCCAGCCGGGCGGGTCAGCCATGAGCCGGCGTTTCCATGATCTCGGTCAGCACGCCCGCCATGTCCTTGGGATGGACGAAGAAGATCGGCGTGCCGTGGGCGCC
>JANOAH010000120.1:0-9015 GCA_031411075.1 Erythrobacteraceae bacterium | reverse complement strand
CTGGCCGAGCACGGCCCTCCGCCGCTCCCGGCTGCGTTCGCCACCGAGCTGGCGTTCCGCTTCGACCAGGAGCTGGCGCGCTGGCGCGAGTTCGGGCTGGGCCCGATCCTGACGCGCTGGCAAGCCGCCGCGCACCTCGTGGGGTCAGAGTTGACCGTTCATGAGACCGCAACAACGCGGCTCACGGGCCGGTTCGATGGCCTCGAACTCGACGGGGCGATGCGGCTGCGCTTGGCGGACGGCGCGGTGCGTGTCATTCACGCCGGCGACGTGACTTTGGGGGCCTGAAGCGATGCTGCTCGCAGTCGATGCCGGCAATACCAACGTGGTGTTCGCGCTGTTTGAGGGCGACCAGATCAAGGCACGCTGGCGCATCGCCACCGATCCGCGCCGCACCGGCGACGAATACGCGGTGTGGCTGCTGCAATTGATGGAAATCGCTGGCTTCGAGCGAGCCGCGGTCACCCAGATGATCGTTGCCACGGTGGTCCCGCGCGCGCGCCACAACCTCGATGTGCTGGGCGAGCAATACTTCGGCCTGACCCCGCTGGTCGCTGGCGAGGGCGTGGCGCAGTATCGCTTCCCGATCGATGTCGACGAGCCGCGCTCGCTCGGCGCCGATCGCGCGGTCAACACGATCGCCGCGCATGCCAGGTATCCGGGCGACCTGATCGTGATCGATTTCGGCACCGCCACTACCTTCGACGTGGTCGATTTCAACGGCGCCTACAAAGGCGGGATCATCGCCCCGGGGATCAACCTGTCGCTCGATGCGCTGGTCAACAACACCGCCAAGCTGCCGCGCATCGCCATCGAAGCGCCGCGCAGCAAGAGCGTGACCGGGCGCAATACCGAGGACCAGATGCTGATCGGCGTGTTCTGGGGCTATGTCGCGATGATGGAAGGGCTGGTGGCGCGGCTCAGGGCCGAGATTGGACGCCCGGCCAAAGTCATCGCCACCGGTGGACTCGCGGTGCTGTTCGACGGCGAAACCGAGTTATTCGACGCGGTCGATACCGATCTTACGCTGCAGGGCCTGGCCTTGCTTGCCCAGCAGGCCAGCCAGACATGAAAAAGAACTTCACGCCCGAGGACGAGCTGCTGTTCGTCGCGCTTGGCGGCTCGGGCGAAATCGGCATGAACGTCAACCTCTACGGCTGCCGCGGCCAGTGGTTGATGGTCGACCTGGGCATGAGCTTCGGCGCCGCCGAATATCCCGGGACCGAGCTGATCTTCGCCGATCCGGACTTCATCGAGCAGCGCCTCGACAGCCTGCTCGGCGTCGTGCTGACCCATGCGCACGAGGATCATATCGGCGCGGTGCCCTATTTCGCCGCCGATTTCGGGGTGCCGCTCTACGCCACGCCGTTCACCGCCGAACTGGTGCGGCGCAAGCTGGTCGAAGCGGGCATCGAGCGCGAGGTCGAGCTCAATATCGTCGAGGAGGATCACGGTTCGATCCGGCTCGGCCCGTTCGAGGTGACATATATCCCGCTCGCCCACTCGATCGCCGAAGGCAACGCCTTGCTGATCGAAACCCCGTTCGGCCGCGTGTTCCACACCGGCGACTGGAAGCTCGACGACGAACCGCAGATCGGCACCCCGGCGACCGAGGCGGAACTGACCGAGATCGGCAACCAGGGCGTGCTGGCGCTAGTGTGCGATTCGACCAACGTGTTCAATCCGCTGCCCTCGGGCTCCGAAGGCGCGGTCTATCGCGGGCTGCTCGAAGAAGTGCAGCGCCATGCCGGCAAGCGCGTGCTGGTGACGACGTTTGCCTCCAACGTGGCGCGGCTGCAGACCCTCGGCCGCGTCGCCACCGCAACCGGGCGGCAGGTCTGCGTCGCCGGCCGCTCGCTCGACCGCATGATCGAAGTCGCGCAAACCAGCGGCTATCTCGGCGATTTCCCCAAGCCGGTCGATTGGGACACCGCGATGGGCCTGCCGCGCGGGCAAGTGTTGATCCTCGCCACCGGCGGGCAGGGCGAACCGCGCGCGGCGCTCGCCCGCATCGCCGAAGACCAGCATCCGCTCAGCCTTGCCGAAGGCGACGTGGTGTTGTTCTCGAGCCGCCAGATCCCCGGCAACGAGATCGCCATCGGTCGCGTGCAGAACCGGCTCGCCGAACGCGGCATCCAGATGGTCACCGACCGGCAGAGCCTGATCCACGTCTCCGGCCATCCCGGCCGGCCCGAACTCGAAGCGCTCTACGACTGGCTGCGGCCGGACGTGCTGGTGCCGGTGCATGGCGAAATGCGTCACATGCAGGAACAGGCGCGGATCGGCCTTGGCCGCGGCATTCCCGATGCGGTGGTGCAGAAGAACGGCGACGTGGTGCGCCTCGCCCCCGGGGCGCCGGGCAAGCTGGGTGAAGTGCGCGCCGGGCGGCTGGTGCTCGATGGCGACATCTTCGTGCCGGCGGACGGCGAGACGATCACCGTGCGGCGCCGGCTGTCGCGCGATGGGCTGGTGATTGTCGCGCTCGGCGCCGATGGCGGCGCGCAAGTCCACGGGCTCGGCCTCCCGCTCGACGAGGACTACGCCCGGTTCGTCGAGGAGGCCGAGGCCGATGTCGCCGCGGCACTGGCCAAGCTAAAAGGCAGCGACGCCCGAGATCCCGCCGCGCGCGAGGAAGCCGCGCGCCTTGCCGCCCGCCGCGCCGCGCAGCGCTGGAGTGGCAAGAAGCCGCAGACCAAGGTCATCCACGCGCCGTGAAATGGACCTCGATCCTGGCGATCTATGTGCTGTTCTGGGTGATGAGCGCGTTCGTGCTGCTGCCGCTCGGCATCAAGACCCATGACGAGGCGGGCGTGGCGAAAATTCCCGGCCAGGCCGACAGCGCCCCGGCCAACTTCCGCCCCGGCCGCGTCGCCATTCGCGCCACTGTGCTCGCCACGCTGCTGTGCGGGCTCTACATCGCCAATTACATTTACGGCTGGATCGGGCCGGAAGACCTCGATTTCACCGGCTAATCGCGCAGCCGCTCGATCGCCTGGGCCAGCGCGACGTAGAGCTTGCCCATGTCCGACGACAGCAGCGTCACCGCCAGTGCGTGGCCGTCGCGGGTCGACAGCACCGAGCGCAGCATCGCCTCGAAATCGTGGATGTAGCGGTTGACCGTCTCGCGGAAATCGCCATCGGCCTCATAGATTTCGGCCACCGCGCGCGCTTCTGCATTGTCGAGCAGGCGCACCGCGCGGCGAGTAAAGATGCCGCGGTCGCCGCGCAGGTAGCTCGCCCAGGCGGTGTCGGTGACGTCGTTGGCGAAAGCCTTGGAAATGTCGATCGCGCTCGAATTGAGGCTCTCGGTGATCAGCGCCATGCGGCGGGAGAAGTCGTTGTCGACCTGCTCTTCGGCGCGCTGGCGGGCGTGGGCGACCCGGCGTTCTAGGTTGCCGGCCAGCTCGTTGACCACTGCCAGCTGGTCGCGCAGCTGCAGCGCGGTTTCGCGGCCCTGTTCGCCGGCCTGCCGCGCGGCGGCGTCGAGATCGGCGATCGCAGCGGCGGCATGTTCGCGCAGGGCGGCGTCGATCGCGGCGCTGCTGTCGCTGCCGATCCGTTCGGCCAGCCCGCGGATCGCCTCGGCCTGCTGGCCGTGAAGGTTGCCGACGACGTTGCCGGCCGCGGTTTCGAGTGCGGCGATCGCATCGGAGAGGTCTTCGCGCGCCTGCCCGGCCAGCCGCTCGGCCCCAGCCGCAACCTGGGCCAGGCGCGATTCGAGCGCCGCCAGTTGCTCATGCGCGGCGCTGCCGCTGGCCTGCACGGCTTCGACATGTGCGGCCATTTCGGCGCTGTTGTCGCGGCTGTCGTGGATCAGCCGGGTCAGCGCTTCGGCGCGGCCGCCGAACGCTTCGAGCCGCCGTTCGGCCTGGTCGAGCGCGCCAGGCAGATCGGACCCGGTATGTTCGGCGCTGGAGCGGATCAGTTCGAGCAGCCGCACGCTGTCATCGGTCAGGCGCGCGACCTTGGTGCCGCTGTCGTCGATCAGCGCGCGGCTTTCGGCCAGCTTGTCGGCCAGCCCGCCCGCCGCACCGGCCAGGTCCGCCTGCGTCGCGCGGCCCTGCTCGCTCAGCCGATCGAGCTCGGCGCTGAGCGCGGTCAACCGCTGCGCCAGCGCATCGCCGCGTTCGGCGAGGCCCGACACATGCGCGAGGTGTTCCTGCTGCCGCTCGGTCACGTGCTGGTCGAAGGTGAACAGGCGGCGGCCAAGATCGTCGAGCGCGGAAGTCTCTCGCGCGCCGGCTTCGGCGTTGCGCTGGACCAGTTGTTCCTCGAACGCGGCGGCGCGGGCGACGATCACCTGGTCCACCCGGTCGGCCTCGGCGCTCAACGCGGCGAGGCGCTGGCGGGCGTTGTCCATCGCGTGGCTGTCGACTTCGGTGACCCGGCGGATCGCCTCGAGCATCCGTTCCTCGAGCCGGAACACCGCCGCGGACCACGCCTCGGCGGCGTCGTTCTCGCCGCTGCGCAGGCCCTGGGCGATGCGCGCGCCATCGTCATGCAGCTGGCCAAGTCGCGATTGCAGCGCCTCGAGCGCGGCGGCTTCGGCGTGGGCCAGCACGCTCTGACGCTGATCGAGCTCGTCGCGCAGCGCATCGGCGCGGCGGCGCATCGCGGCGAAGGTTTCCACCTCGCGCCCGTCGAGATCGGCGCGGAACGCGGCGCTCGTCTCGCTCAATTCGGCAAACCGCGCCGCGGCGATTGTTTCAAGCTGCCCGGCCTGTTCGGCGAACGCGGTCAGCGCCTCGTCGATGCGGGCGCGCAGGGTGGCGACCTGGCGGCCGCTCGCTTCGCCGAACTGGTTGAGGCGGTTAAAGCCGCCGACCAGCTCGTCAAGCTGGCCGCTTGCCACCGCGCCGGCCTGGCCGATCTGGCTGGCGACGTCGCGCGCCGAATTGGCGATCACCGGCAAGTCGTCGCGCAGCCGGTTCATGTTGTCGAGCGCACTGGTGCTGACCCGACCGATCGCGTCGACCTGGGCGCCATTGTCGTGGATCAGCGCCTGCAGCTGCGCCGCGTTTTGCGACAGGCGTTCGGTCGCCACGCGGCCGAGCGATTCGAGATCGCGCGATTGTGCGGCGATGAACTCGCGCGCCAGGCTGAGCTCACGGTTGACGGTAACGAGACGGCGTTCGAGCAGGCTCGATTCGGTGCTGAGCAAGTGCGCGGCGGCACCGAAGCGGGCCGCTTCGCGCCGGCTGTTGCGCTGGGCGAGGAGCCACAGCGCCACCACCAGCAGCACCGGCACTGCCCAGGCGACCACCCAGTCGGCCCATTGCGCGGGGCTCGCCCCGGCCAAGATCTCGCGGCTATGGACCCAGCCGAAAAACCCGGTCCAACCGGCCACGGCAAGCAGTGCCAGCGTCGGCACGACCCAGCCGAACCGGCCGAGCTCGACCGGGTCTTCCTCGTCGAGCCAGACTTCGCTCTCGAGGTCGAGCGGGGCTTCCTCGGCCACCAGCGGCGGTTCCGAAACGTCGGCTTCGGGGCCGACAGCGACGAGGTTCTTCCTGCCATCCATGCGCCGCAGGATACCACACCGGCGCAACGGTGAAACCCCGCCTTAACCGGTCGTCCACTATGGACCTCGCCATGGCGCACGAGGCAGCCGATTTCGACACCACGCTGGCGGCGGCGGCAGGCGACGACCTGGCGCTGATGGCCGAGCTGCGCGCGGCGTTCTGCGACAGCCTGGCGCATCAGATCGACTTGCTCGGCCGAGCCCGCTGCGATGGCAACTGGGAAGTCGCCGCGCAACGCCTGCGCAGCCTTGGCACCAGCTTTCATGCGCCCGAACTGGTTCGCCTGGCCGAACTCGCCCTGGGCGGCGCGCCGGGCGAACCGGCGGTGCTGCGCAAGCTCGGCGCGCTGCACGAACGCTTCGCCGCCCGCCGCAACGACTAGCTTGGCAACCCCCATGCCGCGCGCCTAGGCGTCCGGCACGGGAGGGCTGCGAGTGCGCGTGGCGCTGATTTCGATCGACGGGCAACCGCGCGATGCCGCGCGGCAGGTGCCGCTGGCGATCGCCGGCAAGACGCTGGCGCGCCGCCAGCTCGACGCCGCGCTGGCCGCCCGCTGCGAACGGATCGTCGCGCTCGGCCATGGCGCTTCGGCCGAGGCGGTGGCGCTGCGCCATGTCGCCGAAGCGGCCGGGGCGCGGTTCGACGCGGTGCAGCACAGCCACGGCTTGCTCGGCACCGTCCGCGCCACCGACGAAGTGCTGGTACTCGCCCCGGGGCTACTCGCCGAAACCGCGGACCTCGCCGAGCTGGTCGGCGGCGGGGCCCGTGTGGCGGTGGTTCCGGCCGGGCCGGGCCTGGCGGCGGGGTTCGAACGGATCGACGCCAGCCGCGCCTGGGCCGGCGCGGCGGTGGTGCCCGGCGCCAGGGTCGAACGGCTGGCCGACCTTCCCGCCGATGCCGAGCCGAGTTCGGCGCTGATGCGGCTGGCGCTGCAGGGCCGCGCGGCCGAACGCGAGCTGTCCGCCGAGGCGCTGGGCGATGGGCGCTGGGCGCTGGTCGCCGATGGCGCCGAGACGACATCGCTCGAACAGGCGTGGCTGGCGCGGCATGTTGGTATTGCCAGCCTGTGGGCGCCCGGACGCTGGCTGGCGGCGCATCTGGTGCGCTATTTCGGCGGCCGCGCGCTGGCCGCGCCCCGGGCGCTGGCAGCGCTGGCCGGCGGCGCGTTTGGCGCGCTGGCGGGCGGGGTGGTGAGCGCCTGGAGCGGCCACGCGGGCATCGGCTTTGTCCTGGTGGCGCTGGGCGCAGGATTGGTGCAGGTCGCGGTGGCGCTCGCGCGCTTGCGGGCCGCGCCGGTCGAAGCGGGGGCGCGGGGCTTGACGCTCGTGCTTGCCCTCGCCGGCGATGCGGCGCTGCTGGCTTGTGCGATCCTGGCGAGCGAGGACGTCGGCCTGGCGCGGTTGTTCGCGCCGCTGGTGCTGCTCGGCGCGCTGCTCGCCTCCGCTGAGCCGCCGCGCTGGGACGCGGCGCGGCTGCCGCGCGACAGGGCGGTGCTCGCCGCGCTGCTGGCGCTGGGCGCGGGGCTGGGCGCGGGCGGTGCGGCGGTGATGCTGGCTGCGCTCGGCCTGATCGCGCTCAACCTCGCCGAAACGCGGCTAACGCGGACTTAACCCAATTGGGCTAGGGCGAGCCGGTGAAAAGGGCCTGCAATGACTGACCAGACCGTAGACGCGGTTGACGCGCTGCTGCGCGACGAACTCGAACGCGGCGACGCCATCCTGGCGAACGCGCGGCCGATCCTGCGCCACTTGCTCGCCAATGACGATCGCGCGCTGTTCAGCGACGAGATCATTGCCCGTATCCGCGGCATGATGCAGCATATTGCCGCGCAGCTGCTGTTCGCCGGGGCTGCCGCCGCCGAAGCCGCCAACCGCGCCGCCTATGTCGCCGAGCGCGAGGAGGCGCTGGCCCAAGCGCTGTTCGAGGACACTGCGTTTCTCGCCCACGCCCATGCGCTGGTGCTCGAGGCGCAACTGACCGAGCGGCTGCAGGCCCGCAGCGGGATCGACGCGGTGCTCTCGCCGCTGGTCCAGGAACTGATCGCCGCGCCCGAACCCGACGTCGCCGCGCTGGCGATGACGCTGCTCGCCGCGCAGGCGCGCTTCATGCAGCAGTTCCGGCGCATGGAATTGCCGCTGGGCGAGCTGCCCGGCGACTTGTTCCACCAGGCTCTAGTGCTGTTGCGCGAGCAGGACGACCGCCCGCCAGCCGCCGCGCTTGCCGAAGCGGCGCTGCGCGACGGATTCGACGAAGCCGGCGGCCGGCTCGGCCTCCTGGCGCGGCTGGTGATGGCGCTCGGCCCCAGGGCCTCGCGGGCCCTCGCCATCGATCATGCCGGGCTGGCGCTGTTCGCCACCGCACTCGCGATGGCCTCGGGCCAGCCGCGCGGCGTGGCCGTGCTGTCGTTCGCCGATCGCCAGTTCGCGCGGCTGGCACTGGCGTTGCGTGCCGCCGGATTGCGCCAGGACGCGGTCGAGGAACAGTTCGTTTTCCTGCACCCCGATACGAGCCTGCCCGAGGGGTTCGAGCTGATCCGCGCCGATCGCGCCGCGGCGCTGCTCGCCGCCTCTGCGCCCACCGCGGCGGATTGACCGGCATGGCCGCCGCCGCGTCGTTCACGGCCCGGGCTCGCACCGACGCGCGCGACTGGCTGGTCGAAGCCGACGAGCCACTGGCCGGTCTGCAATTGCGCAGCGGCGGGGAATTGCCGGGCATGATCGCCACCCCCGCGCTGCTCGAACTGGTGCGCAAGGCGCGCCACTATGGCCTCAGGCTGGCACGCGCGATCCGCGCCCAGGACGATCGCGAGGCGATCACCGCCTGGGTCGAAGTGACCCCGCGCGAAGACGGCGAAGGCTGCGTCATCGGGGTCAGCAACTGGCAGGCCGCGGCGCTGCCCGATGCCGCCAATGGCACCGCAGCCGAACACCGCACCGCGATCGCCCGCCAATTGTCCGAACTAAGCGCCCGGCTCGATCCACAGCAGCGGGTGCTCGCCGCCGAGGGCGAAGGCGAATTGGCCGCGATCGCCGAAGCGATGCGCGGCGGCATGGGCGAACCGTGGACCGCGTTCGTGACGCTCGAAGGCAGTCATCACGAACAGCCGCTGCACTGGCGCCTGCTCGACGGGGCGCGGCTCAGCGTCGAAGGCTCGGCCCGGTCGTGGAAGGCGCACCTCGTGCCGCTCGGCGCGGCTGAACCGGGCAGCGCCGGGTTCGAACTGCACCTCGTCGCCGAAGAACCGCCGCCCGCGCCGCCGCCCGGCGCGCTGCGGCCGACCTTCAGCACCGCCATCGGCCGCGACATCGCCCCGGTGCTGCGCCAGCCGATCGCGCGGATCATCGCCAACGCCGAGACCATCCGCACCCGCCTCGCCGGACCGCTATCCGAAGAGTACAGCGCTTACGCCGCGGATATTGCGGCGGCGGGGCAGCACCTGCTCGCGCTGCTCGACGACCTCTCCGATCTCGAAGTGGTCGAGGCCGAGGACTTC
>JANOAH010000119.1:0-17898 GCA_031411075.1 Erythrobacteraceae bacterium | reverse complement strand
CGCCGCTCGAGGCTCATCGATTCGGGCATGACCAGCACCAGCTTGTAGCCCTTGACCGCGGCGACCATGGCGAGGCCGATGCCGGTGTTGCCGCTGGTCGGCTCGATGATCGTGCCGCCAGGCTTGAGCGCGCCCGAAGCTTCGGCATCCTCGACCATCGCCAGCGCGATGCGGTCCTTGATCGAACCGCCCGGATTGGCCCGCTCGCTCTTTACCCACACCTCGTGGTCGGGGAACAGCCGGGCGAGGCGGATATGCGGGGTATTGCCGATGGTGGCGAGGACATTGTCGGCCTTCATGGCGGGGGCTCCGTTGCGGGGACTTGAGACAGGTACGAGGAATCGAACGTCTTGGCGCGGCGCAGCTCGGGGAAGATCACCGCCCACAGCGCGGTGACGATTATCGCACCCACGCCGCCCAGTGCAACCGCGCCGACTGCGCCGAGGAGCCCGGCGGCCAGGCCCGATTGCAGCTCACCGAGCTCGTTCGAAGCGGAAATGGCGAGGCCGTTGATCGCCGACACCCGGCCGCGCATCGTGTCTGGGGTATTAAGCTGGACCAGGCTGTTGCGGATGAACACGCTGAACATATCCGCCGCGCCGAGGAGCGCGAGCAGGGCGAGCGACAGCGCGAAATTTCGCGACAGGGCAAAGCCGACCGTCGCGGCGCCGAAGGCGGCGACCGCCCACAGCATTTTGACGCCGACATTGGTTTCGAGCGGCCGCCAGCTGAACCACGCCGCGACCAGCGAGGCACCCGCGGCGGGCGCGCCGCGCATCAGGCCAAGGCCCTCCGGCCCGACTTGCAGAATGTCGCGCGCGAACACCGGCAGCATCGCGGTGGCGCCGCCGAGCAGCACGGCGAACAGATCGAGCGTAATGCAGCCGAGCAGAAATCTCTCGCGACGCACGAACGCAAAGCCATCGGCGATCTGGCGCAGCGGGTGCGCAGGCGGCCCATCGTGCGTCGCGCGCATCGGCGGGATGCTCGATATCAGCACGCCGGAAACGAGCAGCAGCCCGGCCGAAACGAAATAAGGAAGCGCGTGACTTTCGGCGAACATGAAGCCGCCGGCTGCGGGGCCGATCACGCTGGCGACCTGCCAGGCAATCGAGCTCAGCGCGATCGCCTTTGGCAGCAGCACGGGCGGCACGATATTCGGCGCAATGGCGGACAGCGCGGGGCCGGCGAACACGCGCGCGGACCCGTGCGCCGCGGCCAGGCCGAACAGCAACGGCAGCGAGAGGACGTCTCGTGCGGTCGCGAACGCGATAGTCAGCGCAATGCCGCAATCGATCAGGGCGGCGAACAGCACCACGCGGCGGCGGTCAAACCGGTCGGCGGCGAGGCCCGCGACCGGTGTCAGCAGCATCAGCGGCACGAACTGCGCCGCGCCGAGCAGCCCGAGCATGAACGCCGCATCGCGCACGCCCATGCCGTAATCGGCGCGGGCGACGTCGTAAGTCTGGTAGCCGATCAGCACCACCATCGACAGCGTGGCAAAGGTGGCGAAAAACCGCGCCAGCCAATAGCGGCGGTAATCGGCGATCTGCAACGGCGATGTGGGAACGGAGAGTGGGTCGCTCACCCTCGCGCCATGGCAGGCGGGCGGGGCGCTGCCAAGCGGTCACGGTCTATCAAACGACTTACCCAATCTTCGTCGCCCCTGCGAAGGCAGGGCCCATCCACCCGTGGCGCTTGGCGCAACTGCGGCGCCATGTCGCTGGCGTTAGCTGGGCCCCTGCCTTCGCAGGGGCGACGGTTGTTGGGTTGGGGCTGGTATTACGCCTTGCGGCGCAGGCGCGGGTTGGGTTGCAGGTCCTCGATCATGGCGAGGAAATCGTCGACCCGGATGATCCGTTCGAACTGGAACCCGGCGCGATCCTCGGTCATCCAGATGCAATAGGCTTCGATCCGGCCGATCACCGGCAGGCGGATGATCACCCGGTCGCCGCGGGTCAGTGCGGAGGTCGAATCGCCGCCATCGACCATGAAGCCGTGCGCCGAGATGTTCGAGACATGCAGCTTGACGTCGCCGAGCGCGCGATGCTCGCCGATGACCGGAAAATCGACCGGATGGCGCGCCGCGCGGCGCATTTCGGTTACTGACAGCTGGGCTCCGCTGGACATGCGGTTTCCCTTCCCTTGAGCTCGGTTCGGACCGACTCAATCGCAGGAAATGCTGGAGAAAGGGTAAAGGCGCGCGTTCAGGCGCCGCGCAGGATCCCGTGGCGCTTGCGGCCAAGGCTGAGCTTGCGCTCGGCGCCGGCGGCGACAAGCACCAGCGCGTTGGCATCGGTTTGCACCACATCGTCGATCCGCACGGCGCCTTCGGCCACCTTGCGTTTCGCTTCGCCCCCCGAAGCGGCAAAGCCGATCGCGGTCAGCGCCGCAGCCAGGCGCAGCCCTTCGGCCGGGACTTCGAACACCGGCAGGTCATCGCCCATTCCGCCGCCAAAAGTCGCCGCCGCCGTCGCCGCCGCGCCGCTTGCCGCCTGGGACCCGCGCACCATGGCGGTCACTTGGTTGGCCAGAAGCACTTTGGCGTCGTTGATATCGGCGCCTTGCAGCGTTTCGAGCCGGGCGATCTCGTCCAGCGGAACGTCGGTGAACAGGCGCAGGAAGCGGCCCACGTCGCGGTCATCGGTGTTGCGCCAGTATTGCCAGAAGTCCCAGTTCGGCAGCTGCGCTTCGTTCAGCCACACCGCGCCCGAGACCGACTTGCCCATCTTCTTGCCGTCGGCCGTGGTGATCAGCGGTGCGGTGACGCCATAGAGTTCGGCCCCATCGATGCGGCGGGCGAGTTCGATACCGTTGACGATATTGCCCCACTGGTCGCTGCCGCCCAGCTGCAACCGGCAGCCGTGATCGCGGTTCAAGACTAGGAAATCGTAGGCCTGGAGGATCATGTAATTGAATTCGAGGAAGGTCAGCGGCTGTTCGCGATCGAGCCGGAGGCGCACCGAATCGAACGTCAGCATGCGGTTGATGGTGAAGTGCCGCCCGACATCGCGCAGCAGGTCGACATAGCCGAGCTGGCTCAGCCAATCGTCGTTGTTGATCAACAGCGCGCCGGTGGCGCTATCGTCGAAGCGCAGCACGCGGGCGAAACTGTCACGGATCGAGGCGATGTTGGCGGCCAGCACGTCGTCCGACAGCATCTGGCGCATGTCGTCCTTGCCGCTCGGGTCGCCCACTTTCACGGTGCCGCCGCCCATGATCACGATCGGCCGGTGGCCGGCTTGCTGCACGCGCTTCAACAGCATGATCGAGGCGAGGTTGCCGATGTGCAGCGACGGGGCGGTGGGGTCGAACCCGACGTAGGAGGTGACGATCTCGCGGCTCGCCAGTGCGTCGAGCGCGGCAGCGTCCGTCACCTGGTGGACGTGGCCCCGCGCCTCGAGCAGGTTGAGCAGATCGGACTTGTAGCTTGCCATGGCGGCGCGGCGCGTAGCATGGAGCGCCGGACATGCAAACGCATCAGCTGGCCGCCCATCCCGACCATCCACCCGCCAAGGTCAGCGCGATCGAAGCGCGCGTGATCGGCTTCGACGCGCAGTGGCTGCGGCTGCGCTGGCGGATCGAAGGCACGCAGGACCTGGTGGTGCCGTCGTTCGCCGGCAAGGGCCGGGCCGACGAGCTGTGGCGCACGACTTGCTTCGAAGCGTTCTTCCGCCCGGTCGGCACCGAGGCCTATTTCGAGCTCAACCTGTCGCCGTCCGAACGCTGGAACGCCTATGATTTCGACGCCTACCGCGAAGGCAGGCGCGAGCGGCCATTCCCGCACGAGCCCGAGTGCACGATGCGCCAAGGCAGCAGCTTCGCCATTTTCGACGCCGCGGTGCCAGTGGGCGGGCTCTCCTCGGGCCCGTGCGCGCTGGCGCTGTGCGCGGTGATCGAGGAGGCGGGCGGGGTGGTCAGCTATTGGGGCCTGGCCCACACTGACGGCAAACCCGATTTCCACGCCCCTGACAGCTTTACCGAACTTCTCCAGCCGCCGCCGCGTGATGGTGCACGGCCATGAAGTTCGGCATCGACCGCCTGCTAGCCGAGCCCGAGCTCAAGGCCGCGCTCGGCGGCCGTCGCGTTGCGCTGGTCGCGCACCCGGCCTCGGTCACGCTCGACCTGACCCATTCGCTCGACGCGCTGATCGACGCCGGGATCAACGTCACCGCCGCGTTCGGCCCGCAGCACGGCATCAAGGGCGACAAGCAGGACAACATGGTCGAGACCGCGGACGAAATCGATCCGCGTTACGGCATCCCGCTGTTCAGCCTTTACGGCGAAGTCCGCCGCCCGACCGGCCAGATGATGAGCAGCGCCGAGGTGTTCCTGTTCGACCTGCAGGATCTCGGCTGCCGCATCTACACCTTTTGCACCACGCTGCTCTATCTGCTCGAGGAAGCGGCGCGGCACGGCAAGGAGGTGTGGGTGCTCGACCGGCCCAACCCGGCCGGCCGCCCGGTCGAAGGGACGCTGCTGGTGCCGGGGCAGGAAAGCTTCGTCGGTGCCGGTCCGATGCCGATGCGCCACGGGCTGACGATGGGCGAGATGGGCCATTGGTTCCTCCGCCACTTCGACCTTGATGTGGCCTACCGCGTGATCGAAATGCACGACTGGCTGCCCGAAGCCGCCCCCGGGTTCGGCTGGCCGGCCGACAGGCTGTGGATCAACCCCAGCCCCAACGCCGCCAACCTCAATATGGCGCGCGCTTATGCCGGCACGGTGATGCTCGAAGGTGCGACCTTGAGCGAAGCGCGCGGCACCACCCGCCCGCTCGAAGGGCTGTTCGGCGCGCCCGACCTCGATGCCGCCGCGGTGCTCGCCGAAATGCGCGCCTTCGCGCCCGAGTGGCTGACGGGCTGCGCTCTGCGTGAGACCTGGTTCACCCCGACCTTTCACAAGCACGCCGGCACGCTGTGCCACGGGCTGATGATCCATGCCGAAGCGCCGTTCTACGATCACCTCGCGTTCCGCCCGTGGCGACTGCAGGCGCTCGCGTTCAAGTCGATCCGCCGGCTCTATCCCGACTATCCGATATGGCGCGATTTTCCCTACGAATACGAGTTCGAGCGGCTGGCGATCGACGTGATCAACGGCGGCCCGGCCCTGCGCGAATGGGTCGACGATGCCGCTGCCGCGCCGGCTGACCTCGAGACGCTGGCCGCGGCAGACGAACAGGCCTGGCTCAGCCGGACGGCAGAGTTGCGGCTGTACTGAACCCGGCCTTGCGCGGAGCGGATTCGCGCAAGCACAGCGTGGCGACCAAGGCCAACACCAGCGCTGCGACCGGATACCAGGCGACCATCATATCGTCCCCCGTCGCCTCGGTCAGGCCCGCGACGACCAGCTGCGTGGTGCCGCCGAACACGGTCACCGGCACCGAATAGATCAGCGCAAAGCCACGCGACCGGCCGGCCTTGGGCAGCGCTTCGATTACCGCGGTGTTGACCGGCCCGGCATAGGCCCCGATCGCCAGCGACAGCACGATCGAGCCGGCGAAGAAGCTGAACAGCGAAGGGCTGCTCACCATCCACGCGAACGCCGTTGGCAGGATCACGATTTGCGCCAGGATGATGCCGATCAGCGCCGGCTTGCGGCCGACGTAGTCGCAGGCCCAGCCGCTCAGCAGACCCGCCGCCAGCGCCGCGGCGTTGCCCAACACCTGGCCGCCGAGCGCGGTCGTCGGATCGAGCTTGAGATTGGCCTGACCGAACGTGGCGAGATAGGTGCCGACATAGGCGCCCACTGTGCCCGCCATCATCAGGATCGGCCCGATCACGTAGATCGGGCGGATGCCCCGCTCGGGCGCGCGGGTGGCGTGGGTCTCGGGTTCCGCGACATGGCCGGTTTCGGGGAGCCGGCTGCGGATCGCGAGCGCGTATGGCACGATCGCCACGCCGAGCAGCATGGCGATGCGCCAGCCCCATTGCGTGAACATGTCCGCGGGCATCGCCAGGCTCAGCACCAGGCCGATCAGCGAACCCACGGTGGCGGCGATCAGCTGGCTGACGCGCTGCATCGATACCACCAGCCCGCGCCGCGCTTCGCTGGCGTTCTCCATCATATAGGCGGTGGCCGGGCCCACTTCGCCGCCCACGGCAAAGCCTTGCATCAGCCGCGCCAGCACCACGATCACCGGTGCCGCCACGCCGATCGCGGCGTAGCCCGGCGTCAACGCCATCACGCCGATCGCCACGCCCATCATGATCATCGACAGCATCAAGGCCGGCTTGCGGCCACGGCGATCGGCATAGCCGCCGATGATCCACGCCCCCAGCGGCCGCCCGACGAAGCCGATCCCGAACGTGGCGAGCGAAGCCATCAGCCGCACGAACGGATCGTCGGAAGGGAAGAAAGTATCGCCGATCTGGATGACAAAGAACGTAAAAATCATGAAATCGTAGAATTCGAGCGCGTTGCCGACTGTCGCCGCGACGATCGCCCTTCGCGCCTGGGCGCGGTCCGGCTTCGCGTTCGCGTCATCCATGGGCAATCCCTCCGCCGGCGGCTGTGCGGCTTTTTCCCGCCAGCCGCAAGCGCACCTCTTGCCAAGTGCCGGCGCGCGGCCAACAACAAGCGCCAGAGAGGACCCGCCCATGCTCAAGCTCTACAGCTTCGGCCCGATGGCCAATTCGCTGAAGCCGATGCTGACGCTGTTCGAGAAATTCGAGCTGGGCAAAGGGTTCGAGGTCCATCGCCTCAACCCTGCGCAGTTCGAGCATCATTCGGACTGGTTCAAGGCAATCAATCCGCGCGGTCAGGTCCCCGCGCTCGACGATGCCGGCCGCATCGTCACCGAAAGCACGGTGATCTGCGAATACCTCGAAGACGCCTATACGACCGCGGTAAAGCTGCGCCCGGACGATCCTTTCGACCGCGCGCAGATGCGGGTGTGGACCAAGTGGGTCGATGAATATTTCTGCTGGTGCGTGTCGACCATCGGCTGGCACCGCGGCGTCAGCCACATGGCCAAGGCGCTGAGCGAAGACGCGTTCGAAGCGCACCTCAAGAACATTCCGATCCCCGAACAGCAGGTGAAATGGCGCCGTGCGCGCGAAGGCTTCCCGCCCGATCTGCTAGACGAGGAGATGCGCAAGATCGCGGTATCGGTGCGCAAGCTCGACGATCACCTGGCCGAAAACGAATGGCTGGCGGGCGGGGCTTATTCGCTCGCCGATATCTGCAATTTCGCCATCGCCAACGGGATGGAGGCCGGGTTCGCCGAGCTGGTCAACCCGGCCGATACACCGCACCTCGTCCGTTGGATCGAACGCATCAACGCCCGGCCGCGAGTCCAGGCGATGTTCGCGGCAATCCCCAAGGAGCGGCTCGGTCCGCCGAAAGGCTGAGGCCTACTTCAGCCAGAACGGCTTGCGCACCGGCTGATCGCGGCGATGCCCGCGTTGCAGCCGGCGTTCATAGTGCCGGTATCGCGCCGACATCAGCCACATCGTGACGGCTGCCAGGACCAGGGCCAAGAGTAATGCATAGGCCAGTGCTTCGCGCGCCATTTGCCACCTCTCGTGATAACCGCAATCGTTCACCTTGTGCAAACCGAAGCGTCCTTACTCAAGCAGAAATTCGCTTCGATAACATAGGTTAGCCTGCCGAGCCTAGGTTTCGGCGGCGTTGGACCGCGGCCACCAGCACGAACGAGATGTACATCAGCAGATACCACGCCCCGAGCTTGGCCGGCGCGACCGGGCGCCAGTCGTGTTCCTGCCCGGGATAGGCCCAGGCGCGGGCGAAGGTGCCGAGATTTTCGGCGATCCAGATGAACAGCGCGACCAGCAACCAGCCGAGCAGCAACGGCATCCACCGTTCCTGCCGCCACACGGTGAAATGCGCGCGCGTTCGCCAGAACAGCACGAACAGGGCAATGAACAGCGCCAGCCGGATGTCCGCAAGCCAGTGGTGGGCGAAGAAGTTGACATAGACCGCCACTGCCAGCGCCCAGGTCCACGCCTGGCGCGGGTAAGGCTCGAGCCGCAGGTTGAAAATCCGCCACACCCGCGCGAGATAGCTGCCTACCGCGCCGTACATGAAGCCCGAGAACAGCGGCACCCCGCCGATGCGGAGCAGCGAAGGTTCGGGATAGAGCCACGAGCCGGCGCTGGTCTTGAACACTTCCATCACCGTGCCGACCACGTGGAAGGCGAGGATGACCTTGGCCTCGTCCAGCGTCTCGAGCCGCAGCGCCAGCATCGTCAGCTGGATCACCAGCGCCGCGAGGGTGAGGAAATCGTACCGCGCCAGCGCCGCGCCGGGCGGATAAAACCAGTGCGTCGCCAAGAGCAGCGCCAGCATCAATCCGCCGAACAGGCAGGCCCAACCCTGCTTGAACCCGAACAGCGCGAACTCGTACAGCCAACTCGGCCAGCCGGGCGGCGGCTCGAGCCGCTCAAGCTGCGCACGGACGCGGGCGAAGCGGGTCTGGGCGGGCAGATGCGCGGTTTCGGACATACGAAAGGGATGACTTCGCACGCATCTGGCGGCAAGTGAGCAATCCCTGAGCAATTCGGGGCCAGCGCGAGCGAGGAGGGGGCAATGTCGGCATCGAGGAACGAAGCGGCAGCGGCACAAACGTTGATGGAGATGGCGATCGCGCATTGGGGCGCGGAGCTGATCCTGCAGGCCGCAACTATGAGCCTGGCCGACAAGTTTGCCGGCGAGGCACCGCGCAGTGCGGCCGATCTCGCTACCGAATACGGCATGCGCCATCGCGAGTTCTATCGCTATCTGCGCGCGCTGACCGGGCTCGGGCTGCTCAGCTTTGCCGGGCCGGACAGCTTCCGCCTGACCGGTCTCGGCGCCGCCCTGCGCACAGGAGCGCCGGGCGCGGCTCGCTCGGCTTACATCGCGCTCGTAGGCGACATGGTGAAACCGGCGTGGAAGAACTTCGATCACGGCTTAATCACCGGCGATACCGGGTTCGAAAAAGCCGAAGGGATGGGCCTGTTCCAGTACCTCCAGGCCAACCCCGGGATGGCCAAGTTCTTCAGCGAAACGATGGTCGGCTTCCACGGGCGCGAACCGCCGGCAGTGGCCGAGGCTTACGACTTTTCGGGCATCGGCAGCCTGGTCGATGTCGGCGGGGCATCGGGTAACATGCTCGGCCACATCCTGTCGCGCCATCCCGCAGTGCAGGGCGTGCTCTACGACCTGCCGCATGTCGTGGCCGATGCGCCGGCCTTACTTGCCTCGCACGGTGTTGCTGACCGCGTGTCGATCGAGAGCGGCAGCTTCTTCGAGCGCGTGCCCGCAGGCCACGATACCTACCTCCTCAGCCACATCATCCACGATTGGGACGACGGCGAGAACGCCACGATCCTCAACAACGTGCGCGAGGCGATGAAGCCCGACGGCAAGCTTCTGATCGTCGAGATGGTCCTGCCCGAAGGCGACGCACCGCACATGGGCAAGATGCTCGACATGATGATGCTGCTGGTCCCGGGCGGCGAGGAACGCACCCCCAGCGAATACGCCGCGCTGCTCGAACCCAACGGCTTCAGGGTAACGCGGGTGGTGCCGACCGCCAGTGCGGTAAGCGTGGTGGAAGCGGTGCGGGCTTAGGGCGACTACCCGCGAGAGGGTTGCTGGATGGATCGACCGTTCGCCAAATTCGCTGCAATGCTTGGGCTGATAACTGCGCTGTGCGGTTGCGGAGGCGACACGCCAGACCCCGCAAGGATGGTCGTGATCGTACGGCCCTGTATCATCTCGGGGCATCCGCTGATTGCGCAGACAGACAACAGGCTTACGCCCGACGCTGCCGCGCAGATCGACACATGGTTGGCGACGGCAAATGACATCTGGAGTGCGGGCGCCAACATCGCCATCTTGCCTGCCGCAAGCCCGCAAGGTACCTTTCCAATCATTCCTGATCCGATCACGGCGGACAACAGCGGCGATCGCAATATCGCTGGATTCATCGAGTCCCGTTTCGAGGGTGATATTGCCCAAACCGAGGCCGACGCCACAGCGACCAACGAGTCTCTAAGTGTCGTTTCTAGCTGTAATCAGGCTTGGGCTCCTGCTTTTCCTTCAGTCGCCGATTCGGATCACCTGCCTGGATTTCCGGTCGTTTTTGTTCGCCAATTCGTCACCGATCGCGCGGTGCCGGCATCGCGTTTCCTTGGTTTCGTCGAAGCGCTGCCCAATCCGGCTAGCCCTCAATTTGCGGCCTACTGTAACCGGCCCTACGGTTTTAGTGGGTCCCTGGTCGAGGACCGGTTTGCCTTGATCGCGTACCGCTACAACCTTGGCGATGAAAAGCATGTGGCTCACACACTGGCCCACGAGATCGGTCACGTCTTGATGCTACCGCACGGCGACGGCTTGGATAACGACGGCAACGGGCAGTTCGATCTCACTTGCGATTTCCGCCATGAGAACGCGGCCGAAACATCGACGCCGGCATCCTTGATGGACCCGACTGGAACAGCATCGCTCTTGCTGAACCCGCTCCAGGCGGAACTCGCTCGATACAGCGCCGCCAGATTGCGTGAAACGCTCGGCGAGCCCTGACGGTCGTGCCCGCCGCATAGCTCTTAAACCGGCGGCGGACCCTTCGGGTACCGCGGCAGGCTGGGATCGAGCGGTGCCCAGTTTGGCGCGCTGCTGGCCCAGATGATCGATGTGGGTGCCATCAGTTCGGGATCGTCGAGCGTGCCCGCGCGGACTCGCATCGGCAGGCCCGCCGGTTCGACCGTCTTGCTATACATCTGCGCGCCGCAAGTGGGGCAGAAGCCGCGTTCGACGATGTTGCCGCTGTCGGCCACGAGCCTGAGCGTGGTCATCGCGCCGGAGTAATCGACCGCTTCTTCCGGAAACAGCACGTTGACGGTGGCCGAACCGCTGGCGATGCGCTGGCAATCGCGGCACCAACACATCCGCGCGCCGAGCGGCTCGGCGTCGATGGTGAAGCGGACCGCGCCGCACAGGCAGCCGCCTTCGTGCATCTACCGGAAACCAAGGTGCTGAGCTGCCGGTTCCAAAGCGTGAGCGGGCATCGGATCGGTCCCCAAACAGGCGCGAAAGATCTTCGCCCCGCTCGGGTGCGTCAAGAGCCAAACTGGCGCGCCGCTAGGTAATTGACCCGAGCGCGTCGCAGCCTGACGTTTGCCTTTGTTCGCCTAGGTGAGAGCCATGGCGGCGACGGGAGGCGGGGCTTTGAACGCATTTTTGCGTGGATGGCGCGAGAGCCTGGCGGCCGCCGTGGCGATCGCGCTGGTCTATTTCGTGCTGGCCAAGCTCAGCATCGAGCTGACCCGCGGCAGCGACCGGCTGGCGGCGGTGTGGCTGCCCAATGCGATCACCGTGGCCTGCCTGCTCCATGCCCCGCGGCTCAACCGGCCGCTGGTCATCGCGCTGGCTTTTCTCGGCAATGTGGCGGCCAACCTGGTGGTCGGCGACGGGCTCGACATCGCTGCCGCGCTGGCCGCCGCGAACGCGCTGGAGATCGGATTGGCTGCGTGGCTGGTCGCGCGCTTCGCCCGCCTGCCCTTGCCGCTGGACGATCCGCGCTCGCACGCCGCGGTGGTCGGAGCGGGGCTGGCGGCGGCCTCGGTCGCGGCGTTTGTGGCTACCCTGATCCTGCGGCCCGGCGATTGGGCCGAGGCGGTTGAGTTGTGGATCGGCTGGATCGCGCCCGATGCGCTGGGCATGGCGCTGGCGGCGCCGAGCGTCTTGATCCTGCTCGATTTTGCCCGCACCCGGCACACCTTCACCCGTGCCGCGGCCATTGAATGGCTGGCGCTGTTCGTCGGCGGCACCGTGGCGATGGTGTCGATCTTCGCGCAGGAACGCGTGCCAATCCTGTTCCTCGCCGGCCCTGTGGTGGTGCTGCACGCGTTCCGCCAGGGATTGCTCGGCACGGCCGTCTCGGTGCTCAACATCGCCGCCATCGCCACAGTCGCCACCATGCTTGGCAGCGGGCCGCTGATGCTGATCGCCGACGATCCGTGGCTGCAGGTGGTAATCCTGCAGGCATTCCTGGTCTGCGTGTTCATGATGGGGCTTCCGGTCGCCGCGCTGCTCGAGAACCGGCGCCGCATGCTGGCGGTGCTGGCCGAACGCGAGTGCGACCTGATCGACGCGCGCGAGCGGGCCGAACAGGCGGCGCAGGCCAAGACCCAGTTTCTCGCCAACATGAGCCACGAGCTGCGCACCCCGATGAACGGCGTGCTCGGGTTCGCCGAGCTCTTGGCCGATTCCGAACGGGTGCCGGAGCAGAGGAAACGCGCCGAGCTGATCGTCGAATCCGGACAATCGATGATGCGGTTGCTCAACGACATCCTCGACCATGCCAAGATCGAAAGCGGCGCGCTCGAGCTCGTGCACGAGCCCTTCGACCTCGTCGATCTCATCGGCCACTGCGTCTCGCTCAACAGCGCCCGGGCCGAACAGAAGAACCTTATGCTGACCCACTCGATCGCGCTCGACCTGCCGCGCTGCGTGGTCGGCGATTCGCTGCGGCTGCGCCAGGTCCTGCTCAACCTTGTCGGCAATGCGATCAAGTTCACCAGCGCGGGCTCGGTCCTGATCGCTGCGCGAACCGAGGGGCCGTGGCTGGCGCTCGATGTCACCGACACGGGCATCGGCATCGATCCGAGCCGGCACAGCGCGGTGTTCAGCCGCTTCGAGCAGGGCAACAATTCGACCACCCGGCAGTTCGGCGGCACCGGCCTGGGCCTGTCGATCAGCCGCCAGCTGGCCGAACTGATGGGCGGGTCGCTGACGCTCAGCAGTTTTGCCGGGGCTGGCGCGCGCTTCACTCTCAAGGTGCCGTTCGAGGCGGCGGAAGGGAACCCCGCTGCAACCACGGCGCGGCCGGGAGCCCCCGCTCACGCCGCCGGGGCCCGCCTGCTGCTGGTCGATGATCACGACATCAATCGCGAACTGGTCAGCGAGATGCTGGCGTCGCTGGGCCATCATGTCGATTGTTCGAGCAACGGGTTCCAGGCGATCGCCGCCGTTCGCTCCGCAGCGCAGCGCGGCGAACCGTTCGATCTGGTGCTGATGGACATCCAGATGCCCGATTGCGACGGCTACGAGGCCGCGCGGCGGATACGGCTGCTCGGTCACGGTGCCGATCCGCTGCCCATACTGGCGCTGACGGCCAACGCCTATCCCGAAGACGTGCGCGACGCGCTGGCGGCGGGCATGCAGGATCACCTCGCCAAGCCGATCTCGCTGGCGACGCTGCGCGCCGCCCTCGACCGCTGGCTTGGCCACCGGCCCCTGGCTGGACAGCCCGCTTTGGCGACCCGGTCTCCGGCCATCATCGCGCTGTGGCAGCGCCATCGTGCCGACGCTTTCGCGCAGGCACGGCGGTTCGGCCGCGACGACGCGGCGGCGGACCGTGACTACGCCCGGACCATGCACCAGATCGCCGGGACCGCGGCGCTGATGGGCGAAGCGGCGTTGGGCGATCTGGCCCGCGCGGTTGACCAGGCGCTGCGCGGCGGTGACGGCGCCGAAGCGCGGCGGCTGACCGCACGGCTGCTGCTGCTTGAAACCGTGCCGGCCGAAGACGCGGCCTGACCGGACCTAAACCGAAAAATCGACCGCGAAGTGCGCCCCGCGCTCGCGCGGCAGCCGCGCCAGTTCGCTGCGCAGGCCGCTGGCCATTGCGCGCACGATGCGCATGCCCAGGCCCGTGCCCTTGATGTCGCCATCGGCAAACCCGGCGCCGTCGTCGGACACTTCGATACGGATCGCGTCGCCCTCGCGGCGCGACAGATCGACCCTGATCTCGCCCGCGTCGCCGCCGGGATAGGCGTATTTGATCGCGTTGCTGACCAGTTCGGTCACCAGCACGCCGATCGATACCGCCTGGTCGGGTTTGACCTTGACCGGTTCGGCCTCGAAGTGGAGCGAGACCGCCGATTGTTCGTCGGCAAACCCTTCGCGCAGCGCGTCGATCAGGTCGCCCAGGTAAGTGTCGAGATCGACCAGGTCGGTATCGGGCGAATTGTACAGGCTGCGATGGACCTGGCCGATGGCGCGGATCCGGCGCAGCGTTTCGTCGAGCGCTTCGGCGGTTTCGGGGTGGCTGGCCTGCGAGCCCTGCATGGTCACGAACGTCGAGACCAGTTGCAGGCTGTTGGCGACGCGATGGTGGACTTCGCCGAGCAGCGATTCGAGCCGCGCGTTGGCGGCGCGCAACTCGTCCTCAGCGGCGCGCTTCTCGCGTTCGAGCCGGGCCCGCGACAACGCCTGGCGGAAGCGCCCGTCGAGCAGGTCGAAGAAACTGTCACCCACCGTCTTGACCACGAAATCGAGCGCGCCGGCATGGATCGCCTCGACCGCCACCGCGGTGTCGGAATTGCCGGTGACGAACACCACCGGTGGATGATTGTCCTGGCGCACGATCTCGTCGAGCATTTGCCGCCCGCTCTTGCCGGGCATGTCGTTGTCGACCGCGATCAGATCGAACTGCCCGGCCGCCAGCGCGGCCATGCCGCTGTCGGCGCCGTCGGCGGTCTCGACCACAAACCCGCGCCGTTCCAGCGCGCGCTGCGCCAGCCGCCGCAAGGCGTCGTCATCATCGACGTAAAGGATGCGCGGCGGGGTGTTCAGCGCGGCTGTCCTAGGCGCCCGTCTCGGGCACCTGGATGACCGAAAGGAACAGGCCGAGCTGGCGGATCGCGTCGGCGAAGTTCTCGTAGTTGACCGGCTTGGTGATGTAGACGTTGCAGCCCAGGTCATAACAGCGCTGAATCTCGGTCTTGTCGTCGGTGGTGGTCAGCACGACCACCGGGGTGCGCCGCAGCTTGTCGTCGCCCTTGACGCGTTCGAGGATCGACGTGCCGCTCATGTCGGGCAGGTTGAGGTCGAGCAGGATCAGCGCCGGGCCGTTCAACGCCGGCCCGTCGGCGTGGTTGAACAGGTAATCGAGCGCGCTGCCGCCGTCGGTGAAGTGGGTGATCGCATTGGAAATGCCGGCGCGGCGGATGTTCTTTTCGATCAGCCGGGCATGGCCTTCATCGTCTTCGATCATCACGATGGTGACGGGATGCTGCGGGCTCATGACCGTTCCGTTTCGATAAATTGCACCGGCAGCGAAAGCCGGAACCGCGCCCCGCGGTCAAGTTCGGATTGAACTTCGATTGTGCCGCCAAGGCGATAGGCCAGCGCGCGAACATTGGCGAGGCCGATTCCTTCGCCGGGCCGGTCCTGCTGGCCCGAGCGGCGGAACAGTTCGAAGATGCGTTCGTGATCGGCCGGCGCGATGCCGCGGCCATTGTCGATAACGTCGATCTGCACCGTCTCGCCGGCGCGACGGCCGCTGACGCGCACCTCGCCCGCGCGTCCCGGCGCCGAATACTTGATCGCGTTCTCGATCAGGTTGGAGACGATCTGTTCGACCGCCAGCCGATCGCTGTGCAGCGGCGGCAGTGGTTCGGCCAGCAACTTGGTGCCGGCCTCGGCGGCGCGCTGGTGCAGCGTGGTGATAACGCCATCGACCAGGGCATCGAGATCGAGGCTTTCGGGATGGAGCTCACGCCGTCCTTGCCGCGACAGCTCGAGGATCGAAGTGATGAGCCGGTCCATTTTCTCGGTCGAGGCGCGGATGAAACCGAGCGCTTCGGGGAGGTCCTCTTCGACCGCGATCCGAACCTGCTCGTCGGCCAGCGCCGGATGCCGCTCGGCAATTCCGCCGATGTAGCCCTGCAACAGCTTGCGCGCCGCGTCGAGCTCGGCCGTGAAGCCGAGCACATTGACCAGCGGCGAACGCAAGTCGTGGCTGACGATATAGGCGAAGCGCTGGATTTCCTGATTGGCGCGGACGAGTTCGGACGTGCGCGCGGCGACCGCGCCTTCGAGTCCGAGGTTCGCCGCTTGCAAGCCGCGTTGCGCCAGGTCCAGGTCACGATTGTAGCGCAGGATAATCACGATGACCGCGCCGAGTACCGCGAACAGCAACAGCAGCGTCACCCCGCCGACCGTGTAGAGCTGGACCAGCGAACTGAGCTGGCGACCGTTGCGCAGCGACAGCAGTTGTTGTTCGGTGGCGGCCATCTGCGCGGCTGTATCGCGAATTTGGCGGGTGATGATCACGCCCCGTTCGCGGTTGAAATCGATCGCGCGCGCCTGGGCCAGCGCGGTTGCCGGCGTCAGCAGCAGCGAACCGACCATTTCCTGGCGCTCGTCGTCGAGCCGGTCGATCTCCTCGATCCGTTCCTGCTGCCGCGGATTGTCGGCCACCAGCGCCTTGATTTCGGAGATGGTATTGTCGAACTCCTCACCGGTGCTGCGGATGGTGTTGACGAACGCGGGGTTGGGCTGAATCATGAAGCCGCGCCGACCAGTCTCGATGCGCTCGTTGAGCGCGGCGAGGTAATTGATCTGCGCTCCGACCTCGAGCGTGTGCTCGACGGTCTCGGTGTTGTCGGATACGCTGCCCAGCGTCGTCACCGCGGCTCCGATGGCGAACACCAGCAGCGCCAGCGCCGCCGCCAGCAGCAACGCGACCCGTGGGCTGCCCGCCACCCGGATCGACTTCAATGAGAGCCTAGGCATCGATCAGGTCACGGTCGACTTCGCCGGCGCGATTCTGGATGAAATTGAAGCGGTGTTCGGGATTGCGGCCCATCAGCTGGTCGACCAGTTCGGCCACGGCAAAACGCTGCTCGTGCTGTTCGGGTAGGGTGATGCGGATCAGGCTGCGGGTTTCGGGGCTCATCGTCGTTTCGCGCAGCTGCGCCGGGTTCATTTCGCCGAGGCCCTTGAAGCGGGAAACCTCGACTTTCTTGCCCTTGAACTGCGTCGCCTCGAGCTCGGCGCGGTGCGCATCGTCCTTGGCATAGGCGCTGTCCTTGCCGGCGGTCAGCCGATAGAGCGGCGGCTGGGCCAGGAACAGGTGCCCGCGCCGCACCAGCTCGGGCATTTCCTGGAAGAAGAACGTCATCAAGAGCGTGGCGATATGCGCGCCGTCGACGTCGGCGTCGGTCATGATGACGATGCGGTCGTAACGCAGCGCATCGGCGTCGAAATCCTTGCGGCTGCCTGCGCCGAGCGCAAGGATCAGGTCGGCGATCTCGGCATTGGCGCGGATCTTGTCGGCTGTGGCGCTGGCGACGTTGAGGATCTTGCCGCGGATCGGCAGGATCGCCTGGCTCTTGCGGTTGCGCGCCTGCTTGGCGCTGCCGCCGGCGCTGTCACCTTCGACGATGAACAGCTCGGTCTCGGCGTCGCTCTCGCCCGAACAATCGGTCAACTTGCCGGGCAGTCTGAGCTTGCGCGCGTTAGTGGCTGTTTTGCGCTTGATTTCGCGTTCGGCCTTCCGCCGCAGCCGCTCGTCCATCCGCTCCATCACCGCACCCAAGAGCGCGCGGCCGCGCTCCATGTTGTCGGCGAGGAAATGGTCGAAATGGTCGCGCACCGCGTTTTCGACCAGCCGCGCCGCTTCGGGGCTGGTCAGCCGGTCCTTGGTCTGGCTCTGGAATTGCGGTTCGCGGATAAAGACGGAGAGCATCACTTCGCTGCCGTTGACGATGTCGTCGGCGGAAATGTCCTTGGCCTTCTTCTGGCCGATAAGCTCGCCGAACGCGCGGATGCCCTTGGCCAGTGCCGCGCGCAGGCCCTGCTCGTGCGTGCCGCCATCGGGCGTCGGCACGGTGTTGCAGTAATAACTGTAGGCCCCGTCCGACCACAGCGGCCAGGCCACCGCCCATTCGACCCGACCCTGCTCGTCCGCAAAATCCTGCCGCCCGGTGAAGAACTGGCTAGTGACGCACTCGCGAGTGCCGACCTGTTCGGCGAGGTGATCGGCGAGGCCGCCGGGGAACTGGAACACCGCCTCGGCCGGCACCTCCTCGCTGGTGAGCGACGGCGCGCACTTCCAGCGGATTTCGACCCCGGCGTAGAGGTAGGCTTTCGAGCGGGCGA
>JANOAH010000118.1:0-27509 GCA_031411075.1 Erythrobacteraceae bacterium | reverse complement strand
GCGGTGGCGGATGGAGGCGATCGCCGCGGGCCCGATTGGTGCGAGGACTTCATGGCCCGCTACTATGCCGATCACCCCGGCGGCTACGGCGTCGCCGATGATGACGACGACTACGGTCCGCACCGGCGTGGGCCGGCGCCTTACGGCTACCCGGCCTATTACGCGGGTGCCGAACCGGCACCGGGCTTTGGCTATGCCTATCCCTACCCCTATCCGGTGGTCTGGGTGCGGGTGCCGATCGTGACCGAGCACCGCGATTGCGGCTGCGAGGTAGTCGAGGAAGTGATCGAGGAGCACGTCGTCGAACGCGCGCCGCGGCCGGCGCCCCGGCGCGCCGCCCGCACCGTGCGCCGCGGCAAGATCGTTCGCGCCGGCCCGACCAAGTAACCGCGTCTCACGGCTCCGCCAGCGGCGGATCGCGCGCCTGGGCGACCGTCGTCGCGCCCTGCAGCCGGATCGTGCCGACCCGGTCGAGCGTGTGGTCCGGCCCCAGTTCGATTGCATCGGCCAGCGCCGCACCGACGCCCAGCACGGCCCGCGTCTCGTCGGCCAGCTGCAGCTGGTAGCGGCCGTAAGGGATACGTTCGAACAGAAAGAACCCGTCGTATTCGCTCATCGTCCGGCTGACGACCTGGCCGCGAGCGTCGAGCAGTTCGAGCTTGGCGCCGCCCAGCGGCGTTCCTTCGGGAGAGGTGAGCAGGCCTTCGACTTCGCCGGTCGGCGCCACCGCCAGTTCGATTACCGCCGGCACGCCGGGGCGCGGGGTGACCACGATGCCGCCGCCCCGCGACATCAGGAACGGATCGGGCAGGCTCGATTCGTCGATCGAAATCAGCACGCTTTCAAACGGCGGCAAGCCTTCGACGATGGCGTGACCATCATCGTTGGTCGGTTCGGAGCTGCCGAATTGCCCGGCCGTGACGTTGACCCCGGTCAGCGGCTCCTCATCGGGCGACCGCCGCCCGTCGCCATCGGCATCGAGGAACACCGACACCGCCGCCGCGCCGCGCTCGGCCAGCTTTTCGCGCGACATCCGCCAGCCGCCGCCGAGCGGATCGGGGCCGAGGCTGAAATTGACCGCCAGATTGGCGCCGAGCGCGCCGCGGTTGTCGATCCGCGCCCCGGCGAGCAATGACAGCTTGCGGAAGTGGCGGACATAGCCGGCCTCCAATTCGGTCAGCCCGGTCCGCGCCGAATGTTCGATGTCGATGCGCAGGTCGGAACGGTCGCTGAGTGCCTTCTCGATCGTCATCCGCGCCGAATCGAATCCGCGCCGCGCGCCGTTGAGCCGATATTGCGCCTCCCCGCGCAGCGACAGGCCGAGCAGCCGGGTGTTGGCCAGCGCCCCAACCAGCATGCCTTCGTCCTCGTCGTAGCCGCCCGAGACTTGCCGGCGGACCACGAACCCGGTGAGCGAGCCGCGCGGCAGGATCAGCGAGCCGCGCATTAGGTATTCGTTAACCTCTCGCCCGTCGCGACGCGTCGTCCGGCGCAACCCGGCGGCGAGCGGCACCGGCATTCGGCCGAGCTTGGTAACGGTATCGATCTCGAGCCGGTGCGAGCTCTTCTCGTTCGGCCCGATCAGCCCGCTGACGAACGGCCCATCGGTCAGGAAACTTTCGGCGTGGACATTGATGTTTCCAATTTGGCCCAGCATTTCAGCATGATACGCGCGGCCGCGGCTCACGTCCTGCGCGGCGGTGAGATTGAGCAGCATCGGCCCGAGCGCGCGCTGCACGCTCAGTTCGGCGTAATCGTGCCGGGCGCCTTCGAGGGTGAGCGAATGCCCGCTCGCCCCGACCACCGTGCGGCGATCGAGCCCGTATTGCGCTCCGATGGCATAGTGCCAGCCGCGATCGGCCGCGCCGCCCGGCGGGCCGCGGCCGAAATGAATGAGGTCGCGATTGCGCTGGATGATCCCGGCCCAGTATTCGAGATGCCCGGGCGCGACCGCGCCCTGGCCGACCGGGATCGACTGGGTTTCGCTCCTCACTTGCCCCTGTGGGCCGTAGAGTTTGACCTCGATGTCGTTGCGACCGAACAACAGGCCGATTTCGAATTCGTAGCGCCCGTCGGCGTTGCTGCCCTGGTAGGCGAGCAGCTGGCCGTTGCGATACAGCTCGGCATCCCAGCCGAGCGGCAGCGTGCCGCGCACCACCGTGGTGCCGAAGCGGGTCGGGCGCGACAGCGGCCGGTTGCTGAGAAACACTCCCCGCCCGACGCCCGAGGCACCGGCGAGGTTGCCCGAAGGCATGTCGACGTCCCCGGCCATGATCTGGCTGGCCTTGAGTGGGCCGAGCAGACCGGCCTGGGGATCCATGCGGAACGCTCGCAGCCGCAGGCTTGCCGGCATGCCATTCGAATCAGAAGCGAGGCGCAGGTCGTAACTGGCCATGGCGATCTCGCCACTGGCGAAGACCTCGTAATTGACGTTGGCCCGGCCGCGGCCATGGCCGGCGCGGTAATCGGTCCGCGCGACCACGTCGATCGACGGCATCCGCCACAGCGCGTAGGGCTGCGCGGCGTGCGGATAGGCGCTGAGATCGCGCGGATCGCGTTCGGGCCGAAGTCGTGCGGCGCGACTTTCGCGCTCGAGTTGCTCGATGAACGGAAGCGGCCGCTCGCTGTCTAGCACCAGGACCGACGCGCGCACGTTGGCCTGGAACGTCACCCCGAACCAGCCGCCCAGGGCATCGGTGTCGACGCACCAACCTTCGGGGCTGTCATATAGTTCGCCGGGCTGCAGCAGACGCTCGTTGTTCACGATTTGTACCCTATTCGAATCGCGATCGATGCTGAACGCCTGATCCTCGGCGAAGATCCAGCCGGTTGCGCGGCGCGACTTCTTGTCGAGCCGGATCGGCATGTCGAGTGACTGAATGACGTCGGCAAGATCGACGCAAATCCCCTCAGGTGTCTGATATCCGCGGATTTCGTTGACCATCCGGCGGTTTTTGACCTGCAGTTGCAGCAGCACCTGGTCTTCTTCAACCGGAGTATAGCCGTTGCCCTGTGCCACCGCGCGCCCGGCGCCCAACAGCAAGCCGGCCGCCGCGATCAACGCGACGGCCGCCTGGCGCCAGGGCAACGCACGCAGCGTCATGGTTCGCTCCGGCTGATCCCTGCGGCCTTACAGCACCGCGTCGGTGGCCGCGATCAGCGCCCCGCCGGTTTCGAGCGCCTGGCGCAGCTCGACCCGCACCGGCCCGCGCATCGCCGCGGCTTGTTCGGGCGGGATGCCGAAGCTGGCGTGGCGGGCCTCGATTTCCGGATAGACACCGATGCCGCGCACCGCGAACACCGGTTCTGAGGCGCCCTGGCGATAGACCAGCAAGTCGCCATAGACCGAGGCCGTCCCCTGGCGGGCGATGTCGACCGCGAAGGCCGGGCCTTCGGCGCTCTGCGTCAGCCGCGGATTGGCCAGCGCGGCGGTGACCTGAACCTCACCCTTGCGGATGATGATCGGCATGGTGATGCCGTAGATCGGGCGCAGGCGTATCGCGACGCCGTCTTCGGGCGCGCCGTCTTGTTCGTCGACGATCGGGCGCACTTTGGGGACCGCGCTGAAGTACATGTGGACGCGGTACTCGCCGTCGGCGAGCTCGGCGCCGGGACGTGCGGTGATGCGGATCGCCTGCGGTTCGCCCGGCGGCAGGATCACGCGGCGCGGGGCGTAGCGGATCATTTCGAGCGCGGCGTGTTCGGTGAGGTTGGCTTCGGCTTCCTCGACCGGCACCAGCTCGCCTTCGGGCGTCATCCGCCGCAGTTCGAGCGTAATGCGATAAGTCGCTTCTTCGCTGCCGATGTTTGACAGCGTGACTTCGCCGCCGCGCCGGCCATCGAGCACCAGCCGGGTCGGCGCGATCAGGAGGTCGCCTTGCGCCGCCAGTGGCATCGGCAGTAACACGCCGAGCGCGGCCCCCGCCGCCAGCAAAGCGCGCAACGGACGGCGCGCGGTAATCCAAATCGACGGCATGCAAGCGTACCCCTGCCACGCCCCTAAGGGCTTTTGCGTAGGGACTTTGCCTAGGGGATCAGGGTTAATTCGGCGTAAACCGCGCCCGGCAGCCGGCAACGAAAAGGGGCCGCCCCGCGCGTGCGGAGCGACCCCCTGAGCCGTGCGGCGCGATCGCGCCGTGCGACTTAGTTGTAGGCGACGTCGACGGTCAGCGTGCCGCTGTAGACGCCCGGATACTGGTTCGGATTCACCGTCAGCGTGCCGCCGACGGTGAACGAATCGGTGCCGTCGAGCGTGATCGAGGCGGCGCTGCGTGTGAAGTTCTTCACCGTCATCGAACCGGCGAAGCCCGGGGGCACCGCGGTACCGACCGGCAGGTTGAGCGATTCGGTGGCGTTGCGCACGGTGATGTTGACCGGCAGGCCAACGAGGCCGGTGATGTCGAACGTCGGCGCGTTGGTGGTGCCGCCGCACTGCAGCAGCGCCGGGCACGACACGCGGTTGCCCGCGGTGTTGACGGTCACATCGGTGGCGGCGGTGATGCCGCCATCGGCCATCGTGCCGAAATCGAGCGTATCGTCGCCGGTGCGAACATCGACCGACAGCGCGGTGAGGATTTCGGCGGTAACCTGGGCTTCATCCGAAGTCGCGGCCGACGCGGCCGAAGCGACGCCGAACGAGGCCAGAGCCAGGCCGGCGGCGGCAGTGCGAAGAATGCTTTTCATGTTTTTGAACCCTTCCAAGCGTGAACAGTGTTCGCGGACGATCCCAATGCTGCGCCCGCTTGAACGGGAATTTTGCCCCCGTCGACGCAGCCATTACCCGTCAGCGTGTTCCAACTTGGTCGGTAAAACTGGTTAACCGTTAGGGGGTTTCCCTTAAGGATTGACCCCCTGGAGCCTAAATCCCGCCCCCGGTCAGCCGCTGGCAGATCAGGTCGAGCTGATCGAGCGTGCGGTAGCGGATCGTCACCGCGCCCGAGCGCGGATCGGTATCGGCGGCGATGCGCACCGAGAGGCCGAGGAATTCCTCGAGATGATTCTGCACCGCCACGATGTCGGCGTCCTTGGCCGAATCGCGCGCCACACGTTGCGGCCGCCTGGCAGTGCCGTCACCCCGCCGCACGAGCTTCTCGACCTCGCGCACCGACAGCCGCTGGTTAACCGCGCGCTCGGCCAGCGCCTCGGCATCGTCGCGTCCGATCAGCGGGCGCGCGTGGCCCATATCGAGCCGCCCGGCCTCGAGATGATCGAGCACCGCGCGCGGCAATTGCAGCAACCGCATCAGGTTGGCGACGTGACTGCGCGACTTGCCGACCAGGCTGGCCAGCGTCGACTGCGGCAGATCGTCGAGCTGGGCCAGCCGCTGATAGGCGCGGCCTTCCTCGACCGGGTTGAGATCTTCGCGCTGGATGTTCTCGATCAGCGCCAGGGCAAGCACGTCGCGTTCCGACAGATCGCGAATTAAAGCCGGAATTTCATGCAGTTGCGCCTTCTGCGCGGCGCGCCAGCGGCGTTCCCCGGCGACCAGCTGATAGCGCCCACCAGCCAGCGGGCGGACGATGACCGGCTGGATCACCCCGCGCTTGCCGATCGAACTGGCCAGTTCGTCGAGCGCGGCTTCGTCGAAGCGGCGACGCGGCTGGTCGGGGTGCGGCTCGATCGTGGCGATCGCCAGGCTGGCGAGGCCGTCGCGGCGCGCCCCGTCAGGAGCGCCTGCGCTGCCCGGCAGTCCGGCGGTGACCAACGGCTCTTCCCGCCGCGCCTCGCCGAGCAACGCTCCGAGGCCGCGGCCCAGCCCGCGCTTGGCCTGCACGCGCGATTCGCCGCGATCGTCGCTGCTCATGCCGTCATCTCCTGTTGCATTGGCTGCGGGCTAAGCCGCCCGATCAGTTCGCGCGCCAGCGCCATGTAAGCGCGGCTGCCGGCGCACGACTGGTCATAGATCAGCGCCGGCAAGCCATGGCTCGGCGCTTCCGAAAGCCGCACGTTGCGCGGGATAACCGCTTCGAACACCAACTTGCCGAGGCATTCGCGCACGTCATCGGCGACCTGGTCGGTTAGCCGGTTGCGACGATCGAACATCGTCAGCACGATGCCGACGATGCCCAGATCGGCGTTGAAGCGCTGCTGGACCTGCTCGACCGTCTGCAGCAACTGACTGAGCCCTTCGAGGGCGAAGAATTCGCATTGTAAGGGCACCAGCAGAGTGTCGGCCGCCGACAGCGCGTTGAGCGTGAGCAGCCCGAGCGACGGCGGGCAATCGATGAAGGCGATGTCGTGGTCGCGATGGTCCGCCAGGGCCGCCTGCAGCCGGCCCGTTCGTTCTGCGACGCTGACCAGCTCGATCTCCGCGCCGCTCAGGTCGACCGTCGCCGGAACCAGGTCGAGGCCGGGAATGGCGGTCGACACGATGCAATCGTCCAGCCGCGCCTGATCGACTACGAGGTCATAACTCGATCGGACCCGCCGCGCCGCTTCGATACCCAGCCCGGTCGACGCATTGCCCTGCGGATCGAGGTCGATAAGCAAGGTTTTCCAACCACTTGCCGCCATCGCAGTGGCGATGTTGATCGCCGTCGTGGTCTTTCCCACGCCGCCTTTCTGATTAGCGATGGCGATGCGAATCATCGGTCGTCCGGGGTCCCTTGCCCAATGAGGATGCCGCCATCGGAGTCGGTTTGCGACTGTTCCACGTGGAACATCGCCCGTACCACGTCCGGCTGCTCCGCCAATTCTTGCGCCGCCGAACGCCCCTTGGGCAACAGCCATGTCGTGGACGGTGTGGAAAACCGGGCGGACAAGGTGAGCAAGTTGCTCATTGGGGCGAACGCGCGCGCGACGATCACCGTGGCGGGAAAGCTTTGGACGTGTTCGAGACGCGCGCCGTTGACACGGCAATGGGACAGACCCAGCGCGCTTGCCGCTCGTTCGAGCCACTCGACCCGGCGCTTGCGCGACTCGACTAGTACGACCTCGGTCTCGGCGCATGCTGCTGCGAGCGCCAACCCGGGGAAACCGGCCCCACTGCCGAGATCGAGCCACGGCCCTGATGTTCCACGTGGAACATGATCGAGCAGCTGCAGACTGTCGGCGAAATGCCGTTGCCACACAGCAGCGAGGCTTGCGCTCGACACCAGGTTTTGCCGATCGTTTTCGGCCACGAGAAGTTCAGCGAAGCGCTCGAGCCGGCTCATGCCCGCGGCATCGGTCCTTGCAGCGCAGAAGGCACGCGCTTCTTCCTCCGTCATGGTCAAGCCGCCTGACGCCGCGCAAAGACGAGCACCGCCGCCAAAGCGGCCGGCGTTATGCCGCGCACGCGTCCCGCCGCCGCCAGAGTCGCCGGCGAGGCGGCCGCGAGGCGTTCGACCATTTCATTGGAAAGCCCAGGTACCCACGCATAAGGGAAGCCCACACCCAGGCGGACGCCGTCACTGGCGCGCAGGTCGCGCAGTTCGGTTTCCTGGCGTTCGAGGTAGGGCGCGTAAACGGCGTCCTCGCCCAGTTCGAGCGCAAGCTCGCTGGTCGGATCGAGTGATGGGTCGAGCCACGGACCTAGGCTCGCCAGGTCGAGATCGGGATAACGCAACCACTCCCCGATCGTCTTGTGCCCGGCGTCGCGGCGCACCGAAATTCCGGCCGCTTGCAGCTCGTGTGCGGCGATCGGGCGGTCGAGCTGCGCGCTCCACTGCGCCCGCTGGTCCTCGCGCCGAGCCAGCCAGGCTCGCCGTTCGGCCCCGACACAGCCCGCGGCGATTGCCAGCGGAGTCAACCGTGTCGCGGCGTTGTTGGCGCGCAGGCGAAGCCGATATTCAGCCCGCGCGGTGAGCATGCGGTAGGGCTCGCTCACCCCTTGCAGCGTCAGATCGTCGATCATCACCGCGATGTAGCTATTGCCGCGATCGAGCGCCGCCGGGGCGCGATCCAGCACCGCCGCCGCGGCGTGCATCCCGGCGTAAAGCCCCTGGGCTGCAGCCTCCTCGTACCCGGTGGTGCCATTGATCTGCCCGGCGCAGTAGAGCCCCGGGATGGCCCGCACTTGCAGTTCCGAGTCGAGCGCGCGCGGGTCGAGATGGTCGTATTCGACCGCGTAGCCAGGGACCGCCATCTCGACTCTTTCGAGGCCCGCCATGGTCCGCAGCATCGCCAGTTGCACATCGGCCGGCAGCGAGGTGCTGATACCGTTCGGATAGACCAGCGGTGTGGACAGGCCCTCAGGCTCGAGAAACACCTGGTGTCCATCGCGATCGCCGAAGCGGTGGATCTTGTCCTCGATCGACGGGCAATAGCGCGGCCCGGCGGCGTCGATCGCGCCGGTGAACAGCGGCGAGCGATGCAGGCCGGCGCGAATAACGTCGTGCGTCGCCGTGTTGGTCCGGGTGATCGCACATGACAGCTGCGGATTGCTGCGGGACGGTGTCAGCGGTGACATCGTCCATGCCTCGGGGTCGGACGGCTGCTCCTCGAGCCTCGCCCAGTCGATCGTGCGTCCGTCGAGCCGGGGCGGCGTTCCGGTCTTGAGCCGCGCCATCGGCAGCGCCGCGTCGCGCAGTTGCGCCGCCAGACGTTGGGCCGACGCTTCGCCGACCCGTCCGCCGACCATCCGCTCATCCCCGCGAAACAGCGTCCCGCCGAGGAAGGTGCCGGTGCACAGCACCACCGCCCTGGCGTCGATCCGCGTCCCGTCCGCAAGTTCGAGGCCGCACACGCTCCCACCCTCGAGTACCAGGGCGGCCGCCTCGCCGGCCACGATGGTGAGGTCCGGCTGCGCCGCAACCGCGCGGTGGATCGCCGCCTTGAACAGAACACGATCGGCCTGGACGCGCGGACCCCAGACCGCGCTGCCTTTCGAACGGTTGAGCATCCGGTAATGGATCGCCGCGGCATCGGCGGCCCGTCCGATCAGCCCGTCGAACGCGTCGACCTCGCGGACCAGATGACCCTTGCCGAGCCCGCCGATCGCCGGATTGCAGCTCATCGCGCCGATCGTGTCGGGATCGAAGCTCACAAGCGCGGTGCGCGCGCCCATCCTCGCGGATACCGCCGCTGCCTCACAGCCGGCGTGGCCCCCACCGACCACCAGGACATCGAACGCGTTCATAACGCGGCCCTACGCCGCTACTTCAACGCGGTCAAAAGCTGCTGTTCCACGTGGAACACCTACTTGCCAATACAGAACCGTCCGAACAGCGCATCGAGCACGTCCTCGGTCGAGGCGCGGCCAGTAAGCCGATCGAACGCTAGGCGGGCCTGCCGCAATTGTTCCGCAGCCATCAGCGGGTCGGAAGGGAGGTCCGCAAGCGCCGAGCTGGCCAGGCCGATGAGCCCACGCTGCCGACGATTGAGCGCCGCTTCCCCCGCCCGCGGCATGGTGCCGCGGGCGGCCTCGACCAGCGACTGCTTCAGCGCCTCTAGCCCTTCCCCCGTCTTAGCGGAAACGCGCGTCTGCGGGGCGGCCTTGCTCGCCCGGTCGGCCCGATCGCATTGTGCGTCGATCTCCCATGCTCCACCAGGCCCCTCGCCTTCCGGACCCAACCACAGCACCAGGTCGGCACGGGCGATCTCGGCTTCGGCACGAGCTATTCCAATCGCCTCGATCCGATCCGTCCCAGCCTGCCGCAACCCGGCCATGTCGACCAGCGTGAAAGGTATCCCATCAAGCGCCACAGGGCGTTCGATGACGTCGCGCGTGGTCCCGGCCTCGGGCGCCGTAATGGCTGCCTCACTATCAATCAACGCATTGAAAAGTGTTGACTTTCCGGCGTTGGGCGGCCCGGAGAGGGCAACCCGGAAGCCATCGCGCAGGCGCTCCGCCGCCGGCGCGCGCAACGCTTCGGCCAGCGCGTCCGCCAACCCCGCGGTCCGGCGCGTGAAATCCTCCGCCAACCCGCCGACATCGGCTTCGTCGTCAAAATCGAGCGCCGCCTCAAGCTCGGCCGAGAGCGCCAGCAGCCGTTCACGCCACGCGTCGACCTGCCGCGACAGCGCCCCGCCTGCCAAGGTCAGCGCGGCGCGGCGTTGCAGCTCGGTTTCGGCTTCGAGCAAATCGGCCAGACCTTCGGCCTGGGCCAGGTCGATCCGCCCATTGGCAAAGGCCCGGCGGGTGAATTCGCCCGGCTCGGCCCGGCGCAACCCGGTGAGCGCACCTAGCGCGGTTTCGACGGCCGCGACCACCGCGCGCCCGCCGTGGAGGTGGAGCTCGGCCAGATCCTGGCCGGTGGCGGTATTCGGCCCCGGGAACCATAGCACCAGCGCATCGTCGAGCGGATCGCCGGCGGCGTCGCGCAACGTCGCGCGATGCGCGCGCCGTGGGTTCGGCACTAAGCCGGCGAGTGCGTCCAGCGCCGATCTGGCCTGCGGCCCGCTGATGCGGATGACGGCGATCCCGGCCGGCGGCGCCCCGCTCGACAGCGCGAAGATTGTCTCCATGCGAAGCTGCTATTCCGGCTCGGTCGCCCTTGCGCCCGCATCGCCGGCCTTGCGCGCGCCTTCGACGAAGCTCTGGAACATCTTCAGCCCCATCTGCCCCATCGGGGCGAGCTGCTGGGCGTATTCCTGCAGCTTGTCGACGCTGCCCGCGCTCTGCATCGCTTTGGCGAAAGCATCGACATAGACCGTGTTGACCTTTTCGACATTGGGCAAGCCCATGAATTGCCGCGCTTCCTCGGGTGAGCAATCGATCTCGATATTGACCTTCATCCCGAAACCTCGCTTGATGCGGTCCGAAGCGGACCGGGAGCGACCTATATGAGCGATTGGCGCGTCATTTCCACCCTGGCGGCATTGGCCATTGGCGGCTTCATCGCACCCGCCGCCGCGCTCGAACCCGAGATCGCCGCGGGCGAAACGGTCGAGACTCGTCTCGATGCCGATCTCGACGGCAACGGATCGGCCGACCTAGCTTATGTGGTAACCGGCGCGGCCTGGCGCGAATTGCGCGTGGCGCTCGCCGGCAGGGGCGCTGTCGAAGCGCTCGACCTCAGCCCCGATGTGCTCGGCACCGGCACGTTGTCGCTGGCCGGCGATGTGCTGTCGTTCGACGACCTCACCGGCGGCACCACGGCCTACGCCTCGACCCGGCGATTCCGCTTCGACGGATTGCGCAACCGGATGCGGGTGATCGGCATCGATGTGAAACTCTACAGCCGCACCTTTGCCCACGACGGGTTTGCGCTGAGCTGGAACTTGCTCAACGGCGATACCACTGCGCACGAACTCACGCTCAATCGCAGCCGTGGCGAAACCGCCTACGACGACAGCCACGAGCGCCACTTCAAGCGCCGCACGCGGCCGATGTGGCTCGAACAGACGCCCGATCCCGAAACCTTGCTCGAGGAAACGAGCCAGGATTGAGCCTGGCTCGCCCTGCTACTGGTTCATCGTCGCGAAGAAGTCTTCGTTCGACTTCGAATCCTTCATCTTGTCGAGCAGGAACTCCATCGCATCGACGGTGCCCATCTGCATCAGGATGCGGCGCAGCACCCACATTTTGCTGAGCGCATCCTTGTGGACCAGCAGCTCTTCCTTGCGGGTGCCCGACTTGCCGACGTCGAGCGCCGGGAAGATGCGCTTGTCGGAGACCTTGCGGTCGAGCACGATTTCCGAGTTGCCGGTGCCCTTGAACTCTTCGAAAATCACTTCGTCCATTCGGCTGCCGGTATCGATCAGCGCGGTGGCGATGATCGACAGCGAACCGCCTTCCTCGATGTTGCGCGCCGCGCCGAAGAAGCGCTTGGGCCGCTGCAGCGCATTGGCGTCGACACCGCCGGTCAGCACCTTGCCGCTCGACGGCACCACGGTGTTGTAGGCACGGCCGAGGCGCGTGATCGAATCGAGCAGGATCACCACGTCCTTCTTGTGCTCGACCAGGCGCTTGGCCTTTTCGATCACCATTTCGGCGACCTGGACGTGGCGGCTGGCGGGCTCGTCGAAGGTCGAGGAAATCACCTCGCCCTTCACCGAACGCTGCATGTCGGTGACTTCCTCGGGCCGCTCGTCGACCAGGAGGACGATCAGAAACACCTCAGGGTGATTGTCGGTGATCGCCTTGGCGATGTTCTGCAGCAGCACCGTCTTGCCGGTGCGCGGCGGGGCCACGATCAGCGCGCGCTGACCTTTACCCTGTGGGCTGATCAGGTCGATCACCCGGGCCGACTTGTCCTTGACCGTCGGATCGGTGGTGTCGAGGTTGAGCCGCTGGTCAGGGTAAAGCGGTGTCAGGTTGTCGAAATTGGTGCGGTGGCGCACCGCTTCGGGATCGTCGTAATTGACGGTGGTGATCTTGGTCAGCGCGAAATAGCGCTCGCCATCCTTGGGCGCGCGGATCTCGCCTTCGACGGTGTCGCCGGTGCGCAGGCCCCATTTACGGACCTGATTGGGCGAGACGTAGATGTCGTCCGGGCCGGCAAGATAGTTTGCCTCGGGGCTGCGCAGGAAGCCGAAGCCGTCCTGCAGCACTTCGATCGTGCCCTGGCCGACGATTTCCTCGCCGTCTTCGGCGACCTCTTTCAGGATCGCGAACATCAGGTCCTGGCGGCGCAGCGTGCTGGCACCTTCGACCTCGTATTCCTCGGCCATCTCGACCAGTTCGGCCGGCGCCCGCTTTTTCAATTCTTTCAAATGCATGATGGTATTCCAGTGTCGGTTTGGGTGCCGGCAGGTCATATGGGCTTGGAGAAAGCAGACCCGGACGCGCAGAATTGGCGGCTTGAACCGGTACGCGCCTGATATGGACTGGGCGCGGCAGCGTCAATTCGCAGATTGCGCGGGTGCGCTCGGCTCGTCGCGATTCAGAAGGGCTTCACCACCACCAGGATGACGATCAGCAGCGCGGCCACGCCTGGCACCTCGTTGAGCAGGCGCAAATGCTTGCCGGTGAGCTTGCGTTCGCCCTTGGCGAGCTTTTCGGCGTACCAGGTCAGATAGGAATGGTAGCCCGACAAGCCAAGGACCAGCGCCAGCTTGGCGTAGAACCAGACCTGGCTCCAGGCATCGACCGCCAGGCTCAGCGCCAGGCCGAGCGCCCAGACCACGATCAGCGAGGGCAGCAGAATGATCCGGATCAGCTTGCGCTCGCGCTCGATCCATTGCGCATTCTCGGGCGAGTCGGGCGCGCATTCCTGGTGGTAGACGAACAGGCGCGGCAGCATGAACAGCCCGGCCATCCAGAAGATCACGAACACGATATGCCCGGCCTTGAGCCAGTAATAGATCATCGCCAGCACGTCCTGCATCGCGCCTATCCTTGCCAGCCGCGCACCGTAGCCAACAAGCGTTCGACATGCGCGATCGGCGTGTCCTTGTCGATGCCATGGCCGAGGTTGAACACGTGCGGGCGGCCGGCCAAAGTGTCGAGAATGCGCCTCGCCGCCGTTTCGAGCTCGGCGCCGCCGGCCAGCAGCAGCATGGGATCGAAACTGCCCTGTACCGGCATGCCCGCGGGCAGCTCGCCCGTCGCCCAGGCCGGATCGACCGTCTCGTCGAGGCCCACCGCATCGACCCCGGTCTCGCGCGCATAGGCGGCCAGCTTGGCGCCGGCGCCCTTGGGAAAGCCGATCACCGGCACATCGGGGTGTTGCGCCTTGAACCCGGCGACGATCGCGGCGTTGGGGGCGATCACCCAGCGTTCGAATTCGGCCGGAGCGAGGCTACCGGCCCAGCTGTCGAACAGTTGCACCGCCTCGGCCCCGGCGGCGACCTGGCCGGCGAGGTATTCGATCGTCAGCGCTACGATCGCGTCGAGAATTGCCTGGAGCGCCGCGGGGTCGCGATAGGCCAGTAAACGCGCCGCCTGCTGATCACGGCTGCCCTCCCCGGCAATCATGTACGTCGCCACGGTCCAGGGACTGCCGGCAAATCCCAGCAGTGTCGTCTCCGGACCCAGCTGGCCGCGTACCAGACTCACCGTCCGGTAGATCGGCTCAAGCCGCTCAGCGACCCGCTGCAGGCCTTCCAGGGCATGATCGACCAGCCGCGGCGAGAGGTGCGGGCCTTCGCCTTCGAGAAAGGCCAAATCCTGGCCCAGCGCATGCGGGATGACGAGGATGTCGGAAAACAGGATCGCCCCGTCGAAGCCGAACCGGCGCACCGGCTGAACCGTGATCTCGGCTGCGGCTTCGCTGTCGTACATCAACGCCAGGAACCCGCCCTTGTCGGCTCGCAAGGCACGGTATTCGGGCAAGTAACGCCCGGCCTGGCGCATTAGCCACACCGGCCGCCGAGCGCCGTTTACCCCGCGCAGGGTATCGAGGAGCAAGCCGGGCATCGAGGGTTCAATCCTAAATAATATAGATTCTTAGAAAGGATGATGGAGTCTGTTGGCCCTGTGGATTGCGGGGAGAGCGCGCCCTTGCCCGATTTCTCCCGAGCTGAACAGGGGGCGGCGGCGGGCCGAATCCGCAGCCAGCCGCGTCAAGGCCAAGTTCTCACCGCTATCCCCAGCCTGTCGATAGAGTTGCGGCGCTGTTCACTAAACCCAGCCCGAATCACCGGGCATTGGGGAGCGATCGGTGGCCCGAACTTGTCCAGCATCCCCTCCCGTGGTTTATGCCGCCGCTTGTCCACATGACCATCCTGCACCTCCACCTCCTGTCGGATTCGACCGGCGAAACGCTCGAGATGGTCGCCAAGGCGGCGCTGGCGCAATTCGACCATGCCGAAGTGATCCGCCATTTCTGGCCGATGGTGCGTTCGCTGCAGCACCTCGATCGGATTGTCGAGGATCTCGCCGCCAACCCCGGACTGGTGCTCTATACCTTGGTCAACGACGACACCCGCAGCCGCCTCGAGGAGCGCTGCCGCACGCTGGGCCTGCCGCACGTCGCCCCGCTCGATACGGTAACCCACGCGCTCGAAGATCGGCTCGGCGAACACGCCAAGGCGCGGGTGGGCCGCCAGCACCTGATGGACGAGGCGTATTTCGCCCGCGTCGATGCAATCCACTACACCATTGCGCATGACGACGGGATCGGCGCCGAGGATTGGGACCAGGCCGATATCGTGCTCGCCGGCGTGTCGCGCAGTTCGAAGACGCCGACCAGCATCTATCTCGCCAATCGCGGCTACAAGGTCGCCAATGTGCCGCTGGTGATGGAAAGCCCGCCGCCCGCCGCGCTGTTCTCGCTCGATGGGCCGCTGGTCGTGGGCCTGACCACCGCGGCCCGCCGGCTGATCGAAATCCGCCGCAACCGGCTGCTGTCGCTCAACGAAAAGGCCGAAACTGCCTATATCGACGAGGCGCAGGTCGAGGCGGAACTGGCCTTTGCGCGGCGGCTGTTCGCCGATAACGGCTGGCCGGTGATCGACGTCACCCGCCGTTCGATCGAGGAGACCGCGGCCGCGGTGATGAAACTCTACGACGAACGGCAAACGCAGGTTGAACCATGATCGTACTGGCTTCGAAAAGCGCGTCGCGCCGCACCATGCTCGGCGCCGCCGGGGTGGATTTCGAGGTGCGTCCCGCCGCGCTCGACGAACGCGCGCTCGAACGCGAGCTGGCCGAGGCGGGTCCGGGCGAGGTGGCGCTGGCGCTGGCCAAGGCCAAGGCGCTGTCGGTCGAAGGACACGGGCGGCCGGTGCTCGGCAGCGATTCGGTCGTCGCGGTTGAAGGGCGGCGCTTCGACAAGCCCGAGAGCCGCGCCCAGGCGGCCGAGCATCTGCGGTGGTTTTCGCAGCGGACGATGGAGCTGCACTCGGCCGCGGCACTCGCCATTTCGGGCCGGCTGTGGTGGAGCCATGTCGCCGTGGCGCGGCTCAAGGTGCGCCCGCTTTCGGACGAGTACATCGACGCGTATCTCACCGCCGAATGGCCCGAAGTCAGCCAATGCGTCGGCGTGTTCCGGATTGAGGCGCTGGGCGTGCAACTGTTTGAAAGCATCGAGGGCGATCTGTTCACCGTGCTCGGCATGCCGCTGCTGCCGGTGCTCGGCGCGCTGCGCGAACTCGAGGAATTGCCGGCGTGACCACCGCCGGTGTGGCTGGGCAGCCCTACGCCGAGGTCGTCGGCGACCCGATCGCGCAGTCGAAGTCTCCGGCGATCCACCGTTTCTGGTTGGCCAGGCTGGGGATCGACGCACGCTACGGCGCGGCGCATGTCACGGTCGATCGGCTGGCGGATCACCTGGCGCGGCGGCGGGGCGATCCGGCCTGGCGCGGCTGCAACGTGACGATGCCGCACAAGCAACAGGTCCTGCCGCTGCTCGACCGGTTGGATCCGCTCGCGGCGCAGATCGGCGCGGCCAATACCGTGGTGCGCGAAGGGTCGGTGCTGGTCGGCTACAACACCGATGCGCCCGGTTTCCTAGAGCCGCTGCGCGCGGTGCTCGAGCGGCGGCATTTGTTCCGCATGGCCCGGGTGATCGGCACGGGCGGCGCGGCGCGGGCGATCGTCGCTGCGTTGGCCGGGCAGGGCATGCTGGTGGTCCTGGCGGGTCGCGAGCAGGCCAGGGCGCGGGCCTTGCTCGAAGCGATCGATCCGGGCGGCGAACATCATGCGGTCGATCTGGCCCATTTTGCCGAACCGACCGATTTTGCCTTCGACGATCGCGCCGGATGTCTCGACCTGGTGGTCAATGCCAGCCCGCTCGGCATGGCCGGGCAGCCGCCGCTCATGCTCGATCTCAACCACATTCCGCCCGGGTCGATCGTTTACGACATCGTCACCCATCCGCTCGACACCGCGCTGCTCCGGGCCGCGCGCGGGGCCGGGTTCCAGACCATCGATGGTTTGGCCATGCTGATCGGCCAGGCCGCTGCCGCGTTCGAGAAATTCTTCGGCCGGCCGCCCCCGCGCGAGAATGGCGACGCCGAACTGCGCGCCTTGTTGAGCCGGTGAAGAGGCCCTTCGTCCTTGGCCTGACCGGCTCGATCGGGATGGGAAAATCGACGGTCGCCGCGCTGTTCGAGGACTTGGGCGTACCGGTGTTCGATGCCGATCGCGCGGTTCATGCGCTGCAAGGCCCGGGTGGCGCATTGGTCGAATCGATTGAAACGGCATTCCCCGGCAGCACGGGTTCAGCGGGAGTCGATCGCGGGCGGCTCGGGGCCGCGGTGTTCGGCGACCAGGCGGCGCTGACCCGGCTCGAAGCGATCGTCCACCCTGCGGTCCGCGCGGCGCGCGCGGCATTTCTGGACGCGAATGCGACGGAACCGCTGGTGGTCATCGACATCCCGCTGTTGTTCGAGAAAGGCGGCGCCGACGAGGTCGATGCGGTCGCGGTCGTTTCGGCCTCGCCCGAGGTGCAGCGCGCCCGCGTCTTGGCCCGGCCGGGCATGACCGAGGCGCGCTTCGCCGCGATCCTGGCCTTGCAGCTGCCCGATGCCGACAAGCGCGCGCGGGCCGATTACCTGATCGAGACCGATGGTTCGCTCGACGCCACCCGCGCCGGGGTCACCCGGCTGGTGGAGAAGCTCTTGCGCTGAGCTTGCTTCGGCCCGCGCGTTGCCGATAACCGGATGCATGCGCGAAATCGTCTTCGATACCGAAACCACCGGGCTCGATCCGTCGAGCGGCGACCGGATGGTCGAGATCGGCTGCATCGAGATGATCAATCGCGTGCCGACCGGGCGCACCTTTCACGCCTACTTCAATCCCGACCGGCCGATGCCGGCGGCGGCTGAGGCGGTGCATGGCCTGGGCGATGCGTTCCTCGCCGACAAACGCCGGTTCCATGACCATGTCGAGGATCTGCTCGCCTTCCTCGGCGATGCCCCGCTGGTGGCGCACAACGCGCAATTCGATTTCGGTTTCCTCAATTACGAGCTCGGTGTGTGCGGGCAGGGCGAAGTGCTGCTCGACCGGATGATCGACACGCTGACGCTGGCCCGCCGCCGCCACCCCGGGGCCAAGCATTCGCTCGATGCGCTGTGCGTGCGTTATGGGATCGACCGCAGCCACCGGGTCCGCCACGGCGCGCTGCTCGATGCCGAACTGCTCGCGCAAGTCTATGTCGAGTTGACCGGCGGGCGGCAGATCGGGCTGGCGCTGGCCGCTGATGCGATTGCGGGCGCGATCGAGGCCAGCCCGTTCCGCCCGCGCCAGCGCGAATTCCGCGCGCCTCGTCCGCACGCGCCGAGCGCAGCGGAGCTGGCGCGGCACAAAGCGTTCATCGAAACGTTGGACTCAACGCTCTGGGCGTGCTGAATCCTCGATCGGTCGCCCGGGAGGGAACGAGCAGGAGATAAGCCCCCAATGGATATCCGCGTATCCGGCCACCAGATCGAAACCGGGTCGGCCTTGCAGGAACATGCCGCCGAGCGCCTCACGTCAATCACCGACAAGTATCATACTCGCGCCCTGTCCTCGCAGGTGACGTTCAACAAGGCGCCGACCAACGCGTTCGCCTGCGACATCGTGCTCCATGCCAACCAGGGCCTGGTGATGAAGAGCCATGGCCAGGCCCACGATGCGCATCAGGCGTTCGATCAGGCGGCGGAGCGGATCGAAAAGCAGCTGCGGCGTTACAAGCGCCGGTTGAAGGACCGGCACGAGCAGACGCAACATGCGATCGCGCTCGAGGATGCCGCCTACACCATCTTCGCCGACGAGCCCGAGGCCGAAGAAGCGGTCGAAGCGCCTCCGGTGATCGCCGAAACCCGCGTCGATGTCCCGGTGTGCAGCGTGTCCGATGCGGTGATGTCGCTCGACCTTCGGAACACCACCGCGCTGCTGTTCAAAAACGCTGGCACCGGCCGGCACAATATGGTGTACCGCCGCCCCGACGGCTCGATCGGCTGGGTCGAGCCCGCCTGAAGCCGCGTGAAGTGGATCGTTCGGCCCTATTTCTGCCATTCAAGCGTTTGAAAACCCTGCCAGTCCGCGCGCGACCGTTCAGTGCGCGAGTTGGCTGCGATTTGAGTTGAAAGAATCAGTGCCCATGAGCCCGTTGTTTTCGATCAAGCCCGAAGCCGTCGCTCTCGTCGATGCGGCCGACAAGCAGGCGATCCTCGAACAGTTGAGCCAGGCGTTCGCGGTCAGCTACGGCCTCGATGCGGGCGAAGTGCTCGAACATCTGGAAGAGCGTGAGCGGCTCGGCAGCACCGGGTTCGGACGGGGCGTGGCGATTCCTCACGCCCGGCTCGCCAACATCGGCGGGCGGCCGGTCGCGGCACTGCTCAAGCTGCGCCAGCCGGCCGATTTTGCCGCAGCGGATGGAATGCCGGTCGATCTGGTGTTCGGCCTGCTGTCGCCCGAAAACAGCGGCGCGACGCATCTCCACGCGCTGGCCGCGATTTCGCGGCTGATGCGCGACGAGCGGGTCCACGAAGCGCTGAGCGACGCGCCCAATGCCGAAGCGCTCTATGGCTTGCTGACCAATGCCACGGACCGCGACGCCGCCTGAATTGCGCTCCGGCGGCGGCGCCGGAATCCATTTCCGCGCGCTCGAAGCGCTCTATGCCTCGGCCCCGGTCAATGCGCTGTTCGATTCGCGGCTCGAGATCGTCGCTGAAGGGCACGCGCGCATCCGCTTCCAGGTCGATGAACGGTTCCACCACGCCGCCAGCGCCGCGCACGGCACGATCTATTTCAAGATGCTCGACGATGCCGCGTTCTATGCCGCCAATACGCTGGTCACCGACCGCTTCCTGCTGACCACCGCTTTCAACCTCCACTTCACCGCGCCGATCCGCACCGGGGAAGTGGTGGCCGAAGGCCGCTGGATCAGCGGCCGCCGCCGGGTATTCGTCGCCGAAGCGCACCTGACCGACGTCCATGGCGAGGAGATCGGCCGCGGCACCGGCACCTTCATGCGCTCGCACATCGCGCTGTCGGGCTTGGCCGGCTATCGTGTCGACGGGTGATTCGCCGCCACCGCGGCTGGCCACCCATCTCGAAGTTTCGGGCCTGATTCGCGCTGTCGAGGCGGCCGGGGGCTTTGCCACCGTGATCGCTCGCGGCGAACGTGACGCAGGCACTTTGGTTGTCGTTTGTTGCGCATCCGGCAAGGCTGCGACCGCGTATGAACGCATGCCGAGTCCAGACGGCAGCCGCTCGTGGACCGCATTGCGCAAGCAAGACCCTGAAAACGAACAAGAGTTTTGGGACTATTGTCGCCGGAGGCAGGATCAGGACCGCGATCTCTGGATCGTCGAACTGGATGTCCCAGATGGGGAACGGTTCATCGATTCATTGGGAACCCCCGGTTGACCCTATGCTGCACCTGCGAATAGGGCGCGCTCACTTCCAACAACGCAGGTGGGTTCGCGGACGGCGCTTGGGCCGCCCGACCTGCCGCGTAGACGGGGAGCGGCCGGCAGGCCGATTGGACGGATCGCGACGAGGGAAGGCTGCAAAGCAGCTGCGATCCGATGCCTGCGACGGGGCGCTCACCGCCTTGAGTTTTGCCATTGATGCGATTTCGTTTGCCTCGCGCCGGGGCCTTAACCTTGGCCGCCTTGTTGTTTGTTGCGCTGTTCGGCGACCCTTCGGGTGCCTGGGCGCAAGAGCTCAATCCGGCCGCCGTCGTGGCCGAGCTCGCCGAGCCCGTGGCCGCGGCGCTGAGCGGCGAGCCCACGCTCGAACAGCGCGTCGCCCATGCCACCTCGTTGCAGGAACTGGTCGGCGACATGCCGATCGAGGACGAGATGAGCGCCGAGATGCGTTGCCTCGCCCAAGCGGTCTATTTCGAAGCCCGGGGCGAGCCCTTGGCCGGACAGCTGGCGGTGGCCAAAGTGGTCATCAATCGCGCTGTCTCGGGCCTCTATCCAACCACCTATTGCGCGGTCGTGACCCAGCGGGCGCAGTTCTCGTTCGTGCGGCGCGGGGTGATTCCGCAACCCGACGAAACCTCCAACGCGTGGCGCCGCGCGCGGGCCATCGCCCGCATCGCCCAGGCCGATCTGTGGCAGAGCGAAGCGCGCGACGCGCTCTATTTCCATGCCGCCTATGTCAGCCCCACCTGGGCGCGCCACAAGACCCAGCTGGCCCGGATCGACACCCACATCTTCTATCGCTGAGGCCGGTTACTCCTCCAGTTCGACCCACACCGGGGTATGGTCGCTGGCCTTCTCGCGGCCGCGGTATTCCTTGTCGACACCCGCGGCGATCAGCCGGTCGGCGGCCGGTGGTGACAGCAGCAGGTGGTCGATCCTAAAGCCGTGATCGCGCTGCCAGGCGCCGGCCTGGTAATCCCAGAACGTCCATACCCCGCCTTGCGGGTTGAGCGTATCGATCGCGTCGGTCCAGCCATCGGCGAGAATGCGGGCGTAGGCATCGCGCGATTCGGGCTGCATCAGCGCATCGGCGGCCATCGCCCGCACCGAGAACACGTCCTTGTCCTCGGGAATGACGTTAAAATCGCCGACCACCACCGTCGGCCGTTCGGCGGCGAGCAGTTCTTGCAACCGCGTGCGCAGCCGCGCCATCCACGCCAGCTTGTAATCGAACTTCGGCCCCGGGTGCGGGTTACCGTTGGGGAGGTAGAGGTTAACCACCCGCACCCCGCCGACATCGGCCTCTATATAGCGCGCCTGTTCGTCGGTGGGATCGCCCGGCAGCCCGCGCCCGGCCTCGATCGGCGCGGTGCCGTCGGCCAGGATGGCGACGCCGTTGAAGCCTTTCTGGCCGTGCCAGATCGCGTGGTAGCCGATCTTCTCGAACTCGGCCGCCGGGAAGCCGTCGTCCTGGCTTTTGACTTCCTGCAGGCAGGCGACTGTCGGCCGGCGTTCCTCGAGCCATTCGATGAGGCGCGGCAGCCGCGCCTTGACGCCATTGATGTTGTAGGACGCGATCCGCATCCGGCTCTATATCCCGAAGCTGGAACCGCAACCGCAACCGGCGGCGGCGTTGGGATTGTCGACCCGGAACGCCGCGCCACCGAGCGATTCGACAAAATCGACCGTGCTGCCGGCAACGAGGTCGAGGCTAATTGGGTCGACCACCAGCCGCACCCCGGCGGTTTCGCTTACGGAGTCGTCCGCTTCGGCGCTGTCGGCGAGGTCGAAGGTGTACTGGAAGCCCGAGCAGCCGCCGCCTTCCACCGCCAGGCGCAGGATCGCGGGTTTGCCCGTCCGCTGGGCGATCGCGGCGATCCGTTCAGCCGCCGAAGCGGTCAGGGTCAGGGCAGGGGCCATGCGCGCGATGTAGGGACCCGCGCACCCGCGCTCAAGCGGTACGGATATAATCGCGCATCGCCTGCGCTTCGGTCTCGACCCGCTCGAGCCGGTATTTGACCAGGTCGCCGATCGACACGAACGCCACCAGCGCCTCGCCATCGAGCACCGGCAAGTGGCGGATACGGCGCACGGTCATCACCTCGAGCGCGGCGAGCACGGTCGAATGCGGCTCCGCGGTGATCGGCGGCGCGGTCATCACGGTATCGACCAGCAAGTCGAGCGCGGCGGCGCCGTGGCTGGCGAGGCAATAGAGCAGGTCGCGTTCCGAAAACACGCCGACGGCCCGGTTGCCGCTCATCACCGGCATCGCCCCGATGCGGTGTTCGGCGAGCCGCGTCGCGGCGTCGCGCACGGTTTCGCCGGCGGTGCACTGGACGATGGTCTGGTCGCGTCCGGCGATCAGGCGGGCGATGGTCATCGCTTGGTCTCCCTCTATCGCGCCTCTGATGATGCCACGAAACCGCGCTAGCGCCAAATTGCCCGGTTGCCAGCGGCCTCCGCGGAGGCCATCGCAGCCGCCATGGCGCGCCGTTCCCCGCTCGACGATCCCGCGATTTCGGCGCACGCCTGGGCCCGTTATAAGCGGCTGATGCGCTGGATGGCGGGGTTCACGCTCGCCGTGGTCATCGTGGCGCTGGGGCTGGTGGCCACGTTGATCGGTCCGGTGCCGATCCATTTCTACATCGCCACCGGGCTCGGCGTGGGGGTGTCGGTGCTGCTGACCAGCGCGCTGATGGGGCTGGTGTTCCTGTCGAACGGCAGCGGCCACGATGCCGCGATCGGCGTGGACGAGGATCAGTCGGACGGCGGCCGCAGGCGGTAATCCTCCACCGGGGCGCCGCCGATCAGGTGTTCCTGGATGATCCGTTCGAGCACCGCCTCGGTGCACGAATGGTACCACACGCCTTCGGGCCAGACGACCGCGATCGGGCCGCCGGCGCAGACCTGCAGGCAATCGGCCTTGGTCCGCTGCACGCCCCCGGCCCCGACCAGTCCAAGTTCGCGCAAGCGACGCTTGAGGAATTTCCACGCGGCTTCGCCGACCTCGCGAGTGCAGCAGGCCTGCTTTTCGCTCATCGCGCAAAGGAATATCTGCCGGCGGATCGCCTCGCCGCCGATCGCGGCATAGGCCTGGCGAGCCTGGGCAAGATCGGCCGGTGGGGCAGTCACCCCTTCTTGCCGGCGATCCGGGCGATCTCGGCCTTGACCAGCCGCTCGACCATCTCCGGCAAATTGCGGTCGAGCCAATCGGCCAGCATCGGGCGGAGCAGTTCCCGGGTCAGCTCTTCGAGTGAGGTTTCGCCCGAACGGACGATCTGCGGGGGCACACCGGGTTCGGCGATCATCGCCAGCGCGGCGAGCGAATCGCGCATCGAGCGGGCCGAGCTTTCGGTGGTCAGACCGCGGTCGGAAGGCTGGTCGGCAAAGTCGATATAGTGTTCGCCAAGGTCGAAAACCTCGTCGTCAAACACGTCGTCGTCGATCGGTTCGGGCGCGGGCGGCGCGACGCCGTCGGTCTCGCGCCGCTGGCGTTCGGCCAACTGCGTTTCGCGGTTGTCGCGCGCGATCACTTTCTTGATCGATTCGAGGATTTCTTCGACCGACGGTTCGCCTTCGTGCCGCATCGTGCCCTTCGCTACTGACCGGTCTGGAGCGGCGGAATGTCCGCGTCCTGCGCGGGGATGTCAACGGTGCGGGTCGACTGGATCACGGGATTGGGATCGTGCGCCCAGTCCCAGATATTACCGCGGATGCGATCGTAATTTTCCATCGGATCGTAAAGCGGCCCGAACTCCTCGAGGCCGAGGTCGCGCGCTTCGGCATGGCCCATCGCGGCGAGCAGGTTGAACCCGGCGACATAGGCGTTGCGCCGCGCGGTGATCAGCTGGGTCTGCGCGCGCAGCAGTTCCTGCTGCGCGTCGAGAATGTCGAGGATGGTGCGGTTGCCGACGCTGTTTTCGGCGCGCACCCCTTCGAGCCCGAGCTCGGCGGCGGCAACCGCGGTCTGGGTAGAGGCGATGATCGCGTTCGCGGCCTGCCACTGGGCATAGGCGGTGCGCACGGTGGCGATCACGTCGCGTTCGGCGGCGACGATGTTTTCGAGCGCGGCGGACTGCCGCGCCTGCGCCTGGCGTTCCTGCGCCGCCGGCCGGCCACCCTGGAACAACGGGATAGTCGCGCGCAACCCGGCCTGCGCCGAGCTCTGCCGCTGCTGCGCCGAGACGCCCGGGATCGCCGAACTGAGCGTGCCGAGGTAATCGGTGATCCCGCCGTTGCCGAACACTTCGAGCCGCGGCAACCGGCTGGCGCCGGCGATGCGGATATCGAACCCGGCGGCGCGGGCGCGTTCCTGCGCGCCGATCAGGTCGGGGTTGTCGAGCAACGCAGTGCGCACCGCGCCGTCGACTGCTTCGGGCAGGCCGGGCAGCGGCGGCGGCGGTTGCAGCTCGCCCGGAGCCGCGCCGACCAGCGCAATGAAGTTCTCGCGCGCGCGGATCAGGTTCGATTGCGCGGTCCTCAAGTCCCCCTGCGCCAGCGCCAGCCGCGATTGCGATTGCGCCACGTCGGTGCGGGTCAGGTCGCCGATTTCGAAGCGGTCGCTGGTCGCCTGGAGGTTGGTGGTCAGCACCGCGACGTTGTTGGCCGACAGCGCCACCAGCGCTTCGTTCTGGATCACGTCCATGTAAGTGGCAACGACTTGCGCAAACAGCGCGCTTTCGCTGCCGCGCAAGTCCGCGCGCCCCGCGAGCACGCGGGTTTCCGCCGCGCGCACCCCGTTGCGGTTGGCGCCGCCGGCATAGAGCGGCATCGTCGCGCTGAGCTGGCTCGACAGCGAGCGGTCCGGCGCGGTGAACGAGCTGGCCGCCTGTTTGAGAAATTCGGTCAGCGTGACCTGGCTGCTGACGTTGGGCAGCAAGTCGGCGCGTTCGAGAGGCACGGTGGCATCGGTGGCGCGCAAGTTAGCGCGCGAGGCTTCGAGCGTCGGGTTGTTGTCGTAGGCCAGCGCCAGCGCCTGCTTGAGCGAATCGGCATCGGCCGTCGGCACGTCCTGCGCCAGCGCACCGGGCGCGGCCAGCAGCGCGGCGGCGCCGAGCAGGATCGAAACGCCGCTGCGCCCCATGGCTAGAAACTCCAGCCCTTGGGCGCAGCGAATTGCGGCAGGATCGGAATGCCCATCTCTGCCAGCGGCAGCAGGCCGACCTTGCCGGCGGCGACGCGGCCCAGCGCAAGGCGGGTGACGCCGCCTTCGTTGAGACCTGTCACCACCCGCGCGCCATCGGCCAGCCGGCGGACCAGCGCATCGGGCAGGCGTTCGACCGCGCCGTCGATCAGCAGCAGCGAGTAATCGCCCTGCCGCGACTTACCTTGCGCCTGGTCGGCGTCGATCACCTCGAGCGAGCCGACCAGCGGGCGCACCAGTTCGGCCAGATAGCCGCTCCCGCCATCGACCAGCAGCGCCTTATCGGCCGAAGTCGGCCGCGCTTCCTGCAGCATCATCCCGTGGACCACCGGCGCGGCCAGCGCGCCGCCATCGGGCAGCACGATGGCGCGGTCGATGTAAGCAAAGGCCTGCGCCGCTTCGGGCACGAACCGTTCGCGCGGCACCGCCGCCATCCGTTGCAGCACAAAGGGTGCGTTGACGCCGCTGGTGCGCAACTGGCTGTCGATCATTGCCCGGCGGGCCTGGTCATGCCCGGCGCTCGGCCGGTCCTCAACGATCGTCACGTCTGGTCTCTTGTCGATTTCGCCGGGCGAGCCTTAGGGCCTGGGGCGATAGGCGGCAATGCCCGGCGTTGTCGCAAACCGTCGCTGCCGGTAAGGGGTTTCCGATCAGCACAAGGGCGGCACCGATGAGCGACATGGTCACTATCCGCGAAAGCGATCTGATCGACAGCGTCGTCGACGCGCTGCAATATATCTCGTTCTACCACCCGCTCGATTACATCACCGCGCTCGGCGAAGCGTACGAGGCCGAACAGGGTCCGGCGGCGAAGGACGCGATCGCGCAGATCCTGACCAACAGCCGGATGTGCGCCGAAGGGCATCGGCCGATCTGCCAGGACACCGGCATCGTCAACGTGTTCGTCAAATGGGGGCAGGATTGCCGCCTCGAATCCAGTCGCAGCCTCCAGGAGGTGATCGATGAAGGGGTGCGGCGCGCCTACAATCATCCGGAAAACCCACTGCGCGCCTCGATCCTGGCCGATCCGGCGTTCACCCGCCGCAACACCCGCGACAACACCCCGTGCGTGCTGTCGGTGGAGCTGGTGCCGGGTGCCACGGTGTCGATCGATGTCGCCGCCAAGGGCGGCGGCAGCGAGAACAAGTCCAAATTCAAGATGATGAACCCGAGCGATTCGATCATCGACTGGGTGCTCGAAATGGTGCCGCAGATGGGGGCCGGGTGGTGCCCGCCCGGGATGCTCGGGATCGGCGTGGGCGGCACCGCCGAACATGCGGTCAAGCTCGCCAAGATGAGCCTGATGGACCCGATCGACATGGGCCAGCTCAAGGCCCGCGGACCTGAGACCGACCTCGAGCGGATGCGGGTCGAGATCTTCGACCAGGTCAACGCGCTCGGCATCGGCGCGCAAGGTCTGGGCGGCCTCGCGACCGTGCTCGATGTCAAGATCATGGACTGGCCGTGCCACGCCGCCGGCAAACCGGTGGCGATGATCCCCAATTGCGCCGCCACCCGCCACGCGCATTTTACGCTCGACGGTTCGGGCCCGGCCTATCTGCCGGTGCCCGATCTCGCCGCCTGGCCCAAGGTCGACTGGGCGCCCGACAGCGCCGCGCGGCGGGTCGATCTCGACCACCTGACCGCCGAAGAGGTGCAGAGCTGGAAGGCCGGCGACAGGCTGCTGCTCAACGGCGCGATGCTGACCGGGCGCGATGCCGCGCACAAGCGCATCCAGGAGATGCTCAAGAACGGCGAAGAGCTGCCGGTCAACTTCAAGGGCCGCGCGATCTATTACGTCGGGCCGGTCGACCCGGTCCTGGGCGAAGTGGTCGGCCCGGCCGGCCCGACCACCGCCACGCGGATGGACAAGTTCACCGACATGATGCTCGACCTTGGCCTCTTGGCGATGATCGGCAAGGCTGAACGCGGGCAGGGCGCGGTGCAGGAAATCGCCCGCCACAAGGTCGCCTACCTGATGGCGGTCGGCGGCGCGGCCTACCTGGTATCGCGCGCGATCAAGGCGGCCCAGGTCGTCGCGTTCGAGGACCTGGGGATGGAAGCGATCTACGAATTCACCGTCCAGGATATGCCGGTGACGGTGGCGGTCGATGCCACGGGGGACAACGTCCACACCCTTGCCCCGGCGCTGTGGCGCGACAGGATCGCCGCCGAAGGGCTGCTTGAACCGCTGGCCTAGGCCGACCGGATCCGTCGCAAGGGGCTTTCGACCAACGCCGCACTCGCCTCGACGGCAGGG
>JANOAH010000117.1:0-1506 GCA_031411075.1 Erythrobacteraceae bacterium | reverse complement strand
CACACCCGGGCCGCTGATCATGGTCACCCAGTTCGTCGGCTACCTCGCCGCGTTTCGTGCCCCCGAACCGTTCGCGCCGTGGCTGGCGGGCGTGCTCGGCGCCGGGCTGACCACCTGGGTCACGTTCGCGCCGTGCTTCCTGTGGATCTTCGCGATGGCGCCGTGGATGGACCGGCTGCAGCGCGCACCGGCGGTGAAAGGCGGGCTGGCGGCGGTGACCGCGGCGGTGGTCGGCGTGATCGCCAACCTGGCGCTGTGGTTCGCGCTGCATGTCCTGTTCGCGCGGGTCGTGGTGGTGGAAGCGGGTCCGCTGCATCTGCAAGCGCCTGACCTCGCCAGCTTCGATTGGCGCGCGGCGCTGATCGCGGGCGTAGCGTTCGCGCTGATCTTCGGATTGAAGCGCGGAATCATCCTCACGCTCGGCGTCAGCGCGGCGCTCGGGCTGCTGCTTGGGAGCCTCGCCTAACCTTCGCGATGGCCGACGTTGTATTCGAGCACCTCGGCCGGGCTGAGGCAGTACCTGGTGCTCGGGTTGGCGTCGGTGCGCACCGCCTGCTGGCGGTACATCACGTCGGTCAAGAGCTTGCGGCTCACCCCCATGCGGATCAGGAAATCGTTGTCCTCGCTGGCCAAGAGCGCGCTCGCCTGCTCGATCTCGGCGATCAGCTGGACGGTTTCGGCGGTGCCTTCCTCGGCGGCGAGCTGGATGCTCTCGCGGTCGCCGGTGTGGGTGAACATGTGCACCATGAACACCCCGCCGCGATCGACGTAGCGCGCTGTGCCGCCCATGAACACGAAATTGCAGGCCGAAAAGCAGGTCCAGCCATCGGGAATGCGGGTGACCAGGCCGGGGATCGCGTGAATCACCTTGCCCGCCTCGTTGCCGGCCTGGGCATCGCCGCCGCGCGAACGCAGCCACACTTCGCCGATCCGGTCGTCCGCTTCGAGCGCCGCCTTGAGCCGCGCGGGCAGGGTGGCGTCGACGATCCCGTCGGCCACCAGCACCAGCCCGCCGCGCACGTCGCGTGGGGTCAGCGTCATCTTGGCTGCCGGGCCCCAGCCGGGCTCGGTCGGACAGGTCGGGTTGATCGGATCGTTGGCCCCGCCGAGCAACGCCAACGCGGTCATCCCCGCGACGACGCGGGCGATCCCGTTCACGCCTGGGCGATCGCATAGCGCGCCGCGGGCGGGCGGCGGCACATGCGCTTGTCGGCGCGAGTTTCCTCGCCGCCGACGATGATCACATCGGTGACGTTGATGCACTGCAGCCCGCCGCGGGTATCGTCGTTGCGGGCGACCACGGTCGACGTGCCCGACACGTCCGGCCGGGTGGTCGAGGTCCAGGCCGCCATGTCGCCCACTTGCGCCTCGCCATCGACGTCGCTGCGGGTGGCCTTGAGCGTGGCGTCGGCGGCCTGCTGCTGTTCGACCGGGTCGAGCTTGCAGGCGATCGTCGCGCTGATCTGGTCGGTCAACGCGGCGACCGGCACATAGACCAGCACACCG
>JANOAH010000116.1:0-3427 GCA_031411075.1 Erythrobacteraceae bacterium | reverse complement strand
ATAGGCTTCGGGCCCGCTGGCCAGCGCGCCGAGCCACCACAGCAGCACCGGCAGGCCGACGAACGCCAGCCCATCGCCCGAGATGCGATGGAGGATCGAGACCAGCATCGCCGGCCCCCATTTCCAAACGGTGAGATGCGGTGAAAGCGGGCGTGAGGCCATGGGATGTCCCGTCCTGATGACTGTGCGCCTCCCTTAGCGAATGGATTGGACGAGGCAAGCTGGACACCGCTAAGGTTTGCCGATGCCGACTATTCTCGTCACCGGATCGAGCCGCGGGATCGGGCGGGCCATCGCCGCGCAGTTGCGCGCGCGCGGCTGCCGGGTGATCGGCCATTCAAGCCTGGCCGAAGACGCCGACACTATCGCTGCCGATTTCGGCCATCCGCCCGCCCCGCAGGTGCTGTGGGAACTCGCGCTCGAGCGCGCCGGCGGGCGGATCGACGGGCTGGTCAACAACGCCGGGATCTTCGCCGCCAACCCGCTCGACGCCTCGGACATCGCCTGGCTCGACGGGTGGGAAGATACGCTGCGCATCAACCTCACCGCTGCCGCGCAACTCACCCGGTTCGCGGTCAAGCACTGGCTGGGGAGCGGTATCGGCGGTCGGCTGGTGCATATCGCCAGCCGTGCCGGACATCGCGGCGATTCGCCCGATCACTGGCATTACGCGGCGTCGAAAGGCGGGATGCTGGCGCTGCACAAGACCGTCGCCCGCGCTTATGCAGCGCGCGATATCCTCAGCTTCGCCATCGCGCCGGGCTTTACCGATACCGCGATGGCCGGCGACTATGTCGAGACGCGCGGCGGAGAGGGCCTGCTCGCCGACATCCCGCTCGGCCGCGTCGCCACGCCCGAGGAAGTGGCGACGATGGCGGTGTTCTGCGCGCTCGACGCGCCGGCCGCGATGACCGGCGCGGTGCTCGACGTGAACGGGGCGAGCTATGTTCGCTAGGCTCGCCGCCGCCGCGCTGATGCTGGCCGCCGCCGGCGATCGCGCCCCGCCCCCGCCCGAACGCGATTTGCCCGAGGCATCGATGGCCGAATGGGCCGACGCCTGCGCCGACGACGATCCGTGGGACAAGCCCGGCCCGCCGTTCCACGTCCACGGCAACACCTGGTACGTCGGCACCTGCGCGATCGCGGCGATCCTGATCACCGGCGATGACGGCCATGTGCTGATCGACAGCGGCACCCAGGCCGGCGCGGCGGTGGTCGCCGCCAATATCGATGCGCTGGGGTTCCGGATCGAGGATGTCGAAATCCTGCTGCTGAGCCACGAGCATATCGATCACGCCGGCGGCATGGCGCGGCTGCAGGCGCTGACCGGGGCGCGGGTCATCGCCACTCCGCGCGCCGCCACGGTGTTGCGCAGCGGCGCTGCCGATGCCGAGGATCCGCAGGCCGGCCTGTTTCCGCCGCTCCCGGTCGTCGCCAATGTCGAGGAGCTGCCAGAGGACAACGCCGTGACCGTGGGCGAGCTCGACGTCTTCGCCTTGCGATCCCCCGGGCACACCCCCGGCGCGGCGAGCTGGTTCTGGCGCAGTTGCGATGCCGATGGCTGCCTCGATGTGATGTACGCCGACAGCTTGAGCCCGATCAGCCGTGACGGGTATCGCTTCTCCGATCACCCCGAATACGTTGCGACATACCGGGCGAGCCTTGCGACCCTTGCCACGCACGATTGCGACCTGCTGCTCTCGCCGCATCCTTCGGCCAGCCAGATGCGCGAACGGCTGATCCAGGGCGCGCTCGCCGCCCCGCCCCGCTGCGCCGAGTACGCCGCCAGTCGCAGAGAATTGCTCGACCGGCGGCTGGCCGAAGAAGCGGCCGGGAAATGAGCTGGAAGCTCGTCGCCCGCGCGCCCAAGGCGGTGGTCCAGGCGGCCCTGGCGGCGCACGAAGCGCTCGACGACTGGGATGCCGACATCGTGCTCGTCGGCAGCGAAATCGACAAGGACCGCCCCGACGCCTGGCAGCTCGAAGCCTATCTGCCGCGCCGACCGCGCAAGGCCGACGAGAAGGCCGTGACGAAATTGTTCGCTGGTTCGCGGCCCAAGTTGAAGGCCGTCAGACTGCCCGAAACCGACTGGGTCACCCAGACGCAGCAAGCCGCCGAACCGATCCGCGCCGGGCGGTTCCACATCCGCACCCCCGATCACCCCGCCGATCCCGCCGCGATCGATCTCGTCATCCCGGCGGCCCAAGCGTTCGGCACCGGCCAGCACGCCACCACCGCCGGCTGCCTCGCCATGCTTGACGCGATGCGCCGGCGCGGCGTGGCGGTGCGCGAATTTGCCGACATCGGCACCGGCACCGGGCTGCTCGCCATTGCCGCGCTGCGGCTGTGGCCCGGCGCGCGCGGCATCGCCAGCGACATCGACGCAGTGTGCGAAGCGGTGGTGGTGGAGAATGCGCTCACCAACGCGGTGCCGCTCGGCACATCGCGCGGGCAACTGGCGATGGTCGTCGCCGAAGGGTTCGACGATGCGCTGCTCGCGGGCCGCGCGCCGTACGACCTCGTCATCGCCAACATCCTCGCCGGGCCATTGATCGCACTGGTGGGCGAGATGGCCGAAGCGGTGCGACCGGGCGGGCAGGTGCTGCTCGCCGGGCTGCTCGAAACGCAGGAGGTCGCGGTGCGCGCCGCCTACCGTACCGCGGGCTTCCGCCTCGCCGCGAGGCTGGTCAGCGGCGACTGGTCGATCCTGTGGCTGCGCCGGCGCGCCGTTTAGGCAAAGCGCTGGCGGCGCTGCTCGGCGCGCTGCTGCTGTTCGTCGCGCTGGGCGCGCTTGCCGGTTGGATCGGCAGCTCGATCCCGCGCAACCCGGGTTGGCGCGAGCCTGCGCCCAACACGCCGGGCGCCATCGAAATCATGGTCGGCGACAACGGCGTCCATACCGAACTGATCGTGCCGCTGGTCACCCCCGAAAAGGACTGGCGCGCCGATTTCCCGGCGAGCGACCTCGCCGCCCCCGATAGCGGCTTCACCCATGTCGCGGTGAGCTGGGGCGAAAAGGAGGTGTTCCTCAACACGCCCACCTGGGCCGACCTGTCGCCGATGACCGTGCTGCGCATCGCCGGCATCGGCGGCGACGGGCTGCTCCATGTCGCGCATTATGTCCGCCCTGCGCCGGCCGAGGACTTCCGCCCCATCAGGCTGACCTCCGCGCAATATCGCCGCCTGGTCGCCGGGATCGAACGCGCGCTGCCTAAGGGGCCGAAGGTTCGCTATCCCGGCTACACGCCCGAGGACGTGTTCTACGACGCGCCCGGCCATTACACCGCCGCCAACACCTGCAACCAGTGGACCAGCGACCGCCTGGCCGAGGCCGGCGTGCGCACCGGGTGGTGGACGCCGTTTGCCGGAGGTGTCATGAAGTGGGTGCCGGAACCCCGCGGGATCGGTGGGCCGGCGTAACAGGGAC
>JANOAH010000115.1:0-13656 GCA_031411075.1 Erythrobacteraceae bacterium | reverse complement strand
GTCACCCGCTCGCAGCGGCCGAACACCTGGTGGCTGGTGGCCAGCGTCCATTCGATGTCCTGCCCTTCGGCGTAGTCGCGGATGCGCTGTTCGGCGACGAGCTGCTCGCCCCAGGCGCTCGGCTCGTACACGGTCAGTCCGCCGGTCGGCAGCGCCGCGCCGAGGCCGTGGCGTTCGTCGTTGACGGTGACCAGCGTCATCGCCGCTGGCAAGGCCTCGTCCGCGTGGTCCCACGGGGTGCAGCCGAGGCGATAGAGCAGCCGCCCCTCGACCGCGGTCCGGTCAAGGAACGCGACTTGCTTGAGGCTCTTGGCGGCCACCGTCACCGGCACCGGCACGCGGTAGAGCTTGAGATCGCCGAGGTTCTCTTCCTGTGCGACGACCGCTGGGGCCGCGGCATCGAGGGCATTGCGGCTCAGCACCGAGCCGGTCACCACGATCGCCTCAGCGGCCATCTGTGGCACAGGCGGCGGCGGAGGCGGCGGCGGCGGGTACGCGGGTTCCGGATAGTCGATCGGCGAGCCGGCGGCGGTGCTGCCGAACGGATAGCAGGTCAGGCTGAGCGGCCGCGCGTCGGGCGGATCGGTCAGGCTCTGGAAATCGCTCACCACGCTCAGCCGCCCGGCCACCACCAGTAGCTCGGCATTGGGGAAGCTCTGGCCGTTGTCGTTGAGCAGCGTCAGCCAGCTCATCAGCCGCATCTGCACGTCCTCGCCCCGCTGCGGTTCGGCCAGCGTGGCGACGTAGTGCGCCTGCCAATCGAACCCCCAGGCGAGATAGGTCAGCTCGACCTGATAAGTCCCGCCGCGCGCGTCGCGGGTGTCGATAGTGTAGACTGGCTGCGCCGATAGACCGACGGGGACGCGATCGAAGGTCAGCGCTTCGGGCAGGCCCGAGCAGCGCACCGCTTCGAACCCGGCACTGGTCTGCAGCACCAGGCCGCCATCGGCGCGGGTGCGGATCACCGCCTGTTCGGACACCGCGCGCCCGGTGGCCGGATTGGTGCGAGTAATCGTCACCCGGTTGCCGAGCGTCCCGTCGACCAGCGACGCCGGGCTGAGGAGGTCGGCGTTGCGGTTCTTCTCGATCGTTCCGCCGGGCAGCCCCGTGACGATCGCGCTGACCGCGACCATGCCTTCGGCCACGCCTTCGAAGCGCACGGTCGATTCGCCGGGCGGCAGGGTAACGGTGCGACGTTCGGTGATCATCGCAAACCCGCGCGGCCAGTTGCGGTTCATCGCCTCGTCGACGCCGCGGTTGGGATCGCGATAGAGCGTGACCGCGAGCGCATTGGGCGCCGAAGCGTCGACCGCTTCGCGGGCGTCGGCGGGCGTTGCGAGGAGAGCCAGGGCACTCACGAAAACCGTCGCAGCCGCGTCGAACGATTTCCACCCTCTCGCCATTCCCGCGAAAGCGGGAACCCAGTCGGCTCTGCGGCGCTGGGTCGCAACTGCAGCTGGGTCCCCGCTTTCGCGGGGATGACGAACATTTGGGTGGCGGCCGCTCGTGCCCACGACCGGCCTCCCTAGTACCGCGTCTCGTAGGTCACGCGCACTTCGCGGCGGCCGTTGGCGGGCACCGAGATTACGTACTTACGGCGGTCGGCGTTGATCTGGGTGCCGGGCACGTCTTCGCTGACGACGCGGAAATCGTGGGTCCACCAGCCGTAGTCGAGCCCGCCCTGGACCAGCTCGACCTCGACCGGGGTCGATTTGGCGTTGGTCAGGGTGTAGCGCATCGTGGTGCGGTAATAATCGACCGCGCGATCGACCTCGATCGTGCGCACTTCCTCGCCGTCGATGGTGACGCGGTAGCGCGCGCTGCGCTCGTATTCTGCGCCGGTGATCTTGTCGCGGCTTTCGACTTCGGCTTGAACGAACACGTCGAAGGCGTCGCCGGTCGCCAGCGCCAGCTCGCTGCCCATCGGGGTGTGGCCGATGCCGTTTTCGCCGATGAACTGCGGCGTGCCGGCGCGGTCGCGCTGGTAGAACCGCACCGTACCCGCCGGCAGCGCATCGCCCAGCCCCGCGTTGCGGCTCGAGGAAAAGGCGATCCGGCTCTGCACGTTGACCGGCTGCGGATCGGACGCCAGCCAGCCCACGTCGCGCCCGTAGATCTTGCGCGCCGCGACGCCCTGGGTGTCGAGGAAGCTGACTTGCTTGGTCTGGTTGTTGGCGATCGTAGTGCGCTCGGCGATCGGGTAGAGGTAGAAATCGCCCAGCCGCTCGCGCGCGGCGGTCTCGGTGCCGGGAACCATGCGCGCGCCGGGCGGGGGCGGGGGCGGCATTACCCCGCCGCGATAGACACGCGAGCCGCCGCCGGTGTTCGGGTTGCCCGCCACCAGCAGCGTGTTGGCCGAATGAAAGGTAGTACCGGTGCTGTTCGACAGCGTCACCCAGCCCTGCATGTCGATCGTGCCCTTGGCTTCGTCATAGAGCGCGACATAGTCGGCCGACCAGCCGAGGCCCGGAGTGAGGTAGCGGATCGAGGCCGGGCGCGTGCCGGCGCGCGTGCTGTCGAGCGTGACCGACAGCGTCGGCCGGGCGCGCAGGTTGGGCGGCACGCGGTCGAAGATCACCCGCACCGGCAGCCCGTCGTCGCGCAGCACCTCGATCCGGTCGCCGACCTGGATCACCACCCCGCCCGCGGTCGAGAGCACGGTGGCGCGTTCGCGCGTTTCGGCGCCGGTGGCGGGATTGGTGCGCAGCAGCGTCACCGTCTGGCCGATCGCCTTTTCCATCAGCTTTTCGGGCGTTAGCAGGTCGAAGTCGAAGTTCTGTTCGACGATCCCGGTATCGGCGGCCGAAAAGCTCAGCGTCTCTGGCCGGATCTGCGCCGAGACGTCGGGAAACGCGATCGTGCCGCGCCCGGCCGGTATGTTGAGCTGACGCACGTCCTGCACCAGCGCGTTGCCGCTGTTGTAGATGGTGACCGAGACATCGCCTTGCGCGGTGGCGTCGGGGTCGGGATTGACTTGCGCGTTGGCCGCCGCAGCGAGCGCGGTGGCCGATACGGCGAGGACGGCGAGGGTGCGAAAGGTCATACGGGCGCTCCCGGCGAATTGTTGATGTGACAATATATCAAAAGTTGCCGAGTCGTTCTGAACGAACGATGAAGCGATAGTGAGTTCAGCGCGGCGCGGGACGCGGGCGCGCGTCCACCGGTCGAGGGCGAGCGATGCCGATGTCCGCTTTTCGGCCCATCGACCGGCGTCAGAGCACGAAATCGTTCGCCGTCAGTGTCTGGCCGCCCAGCGACATCAGGAATATCTCCATGTCGGCGACACCGTTGCCGTCGGCGTCGGCCTGGACGACCAGATTGCCACCCGAGGTCGCATAGCGGATTTCGGCTGCCCCCGTGCCGCCGAACGCGGCACTGCCGATGAACGCAAAGGCATCGTCGATCCCGGTGTTGTTGGGATCGATGTCTTTGAAGTTCAGGCGATCGATGCCGACCTGGTAATCATTGATCCGGTCCGCCGCCGCCCCGAGCCCGCTGTCGCCGAGCGCGTCGAACTTGAAGGCATCGTTGCCGGTCCCGCCGGTCAGCACGTCGGCCCCGCCGCGTCCGGTGATCTTGTCGGCTTCGGAGCCGCCATCGATGGTGTCGGCGAACGAGCCGCCATCGATCCGATCCGCCCCGGCCCCGCCGTTCAGGGTATGCGCCGCGGCACCGGCCACGATCACGTCGGCCCCGGCCGAGCCATTGACGCGCACCGTCGCACCGGGCCCGAACACGAACTGGCTGGTATCGATCATTCCGGCCGCGGACAGCGTGACAATGAGCTGTCCCGCCCCGGTGATCTGGGCGGAGATCGGCAGCGCTGCAAACTGTGCCGCCGTCAGGTCGAGCGCGCCGCCCGATTGGAACTGGATCTTCTCGATGTCGAGAAAGGTGCCGACCGAAACGGATGTGCCGTTGATCACCAGCGTGTCAAAATCGCTGCCGCCATCGATATTGCTGCCGCTTGAGCCCGAAACCATGGTGATTGTGTCGTTGCCGGCCTGCCCGAGGATGGTGTTGATCCCGGAGCCGCCGTCGATCGTATCGTTGCCCTTGCCGCCGTTGAGCACGTCATTGCCGCCAGCTCCGAATATCGTGTCGTTACCGATACCGCCCGAGATATGATCGAGCCCATTGCCGCCGAGCATGCGATCGTCGCCAAGGCCGCCGGTGAAGTTGAGGTCGGGAATGTTGTCGAGCGTCAGCACGAAGCTTTCGGTGCCGCCCACCTGTCCGATCACGGTGCCATTGCCGGTGCCCATCACCGCCCGCCCGCGCAAGTCGGGTAAAGCGAAGGTGGTCTGCCCATTGCCGCCGAAATTGGTGCCCAGCAGGGCGAACAGCGCCTGGTTCTGGTTGATCGGCAGCAATTGGCCGTTGGCCTGCGCCGTTCCGTTGGAGAACATTTGCGGATTGCCGGCGAAGGTGAAAATCTCGCCCAGGAACGGGGTGGAATAGTCCGGCGCACCGCTGCTCTGCGACGGGAAGATACCGGCCAAGGTGATAAGCTGGGTCAGCGCAAGGTAGGGCTGCAGGTTGCTGACAGCCGCACCGCCTTCGGGATAGAACGCCGGCACGTTTGTGGTACCAAGGCTGAAGGTTTCACCCCCACCCTTTTCCCCCAGAATGTAGTTGTGCGTACTGCCCGCGGCCTGCCCTGTGCCAACGATGACGCGCCCGCGCAGATCGGGGACAGCAAACGTCGTCTGACCATCACCGCCGTAAGTCGTTCCGATTACCGAAAACAGCGCTGTATAATCGGCGATCGCCAATAGCCGCCCGTCGCACTTGATTGCGTCGTTCGGTCCGAAATTGCCAGCGAACTGGTTGATCACGCCGATCGTATCGGCAGTTACCTGGCCGCTCGGGAAAATGCCATTGGCGTTGATATAGAAGTTGGTGCTGAGGGTCGGCTCAAGATTGTTGGTTGGCTGGGACATACCGCCCATTCTCGACGGCAATTGCGATTGCACCAGGTTGATCGTCGCCGAGCCACTCTGTTCGCCCCAATCGTAGAGCGACAGGCCCGGGCCCTGGCCCGATTCGTTAGTCAGGATTGACTGGAGGTTGGGCAGGGCGAACGTGGTCTGCCCGTTGCCGCCATAAGTCGTGCCGATGATCGAGAACACTGCGGTGTTCTGCGCAATCGACAGGATTTGCCCGTATGCCAGGGCGGTGCCGCCGGGCGCGAAGTAGAACGCATAAGTGCGGATCATATCCAGCGTCACGCCGGTAACGCCGCCGCCCGTGTCGCGCGATGGGAACACGCCCTGCAGGACGAATGCCTGCGTCAGGCCGAGGTAAGGCTGAAGGTTGTTAATTGGCGTGGCCATGCGATGACTTCCCTGAATCGCGTTTCCGGCAAGCTTGGCACAGCGCCAATGAGTCGCAAATACAAGAAGCCGGCGGCACAGAAAAATCCCCGTGCTCAAACCGAACTTAGCGGGCCGCTGCGAGCACTTCCCCAACCTTGTCGCAGATCTGCTGGACGGTAAACGGCTTGGGCAGGAACATGATGCCGACCAGGTCGATCTCCTTGCGCAACTGCTCTTCGGCGTAGCCCGACATGAACAGCACCGGCATCCCCGGGACCAGCTGGCGGATTTCGCGCGCCATCGCCGGGCCGTCCATGCTCGGCATGACGACATCGGAAACAACGATGTCGAAATCGGGATTGGCCCGCACCGCCTCGACCCCTTCGTCGCCGTCAGCGGCGGTGACCACGGTATAGCCCTGGCGCGACAAGGCCCGTTCGGCCACCGCACGGACCATGTCCTCGTCCTCGACCAGCAGCACCCGGCCCCCGCCCGACCATTCGTTGACCGGCTCGGGCGCCTCGCCTTTGCGCAGTTCTTCCTCGCTGGCCTGGTGAACCGGCAGGTAGATGGTAAAGCGCGCGCCTTTGATGGTGCGATCGCCGCCCGGCACGTTGTCGGCGAAGATGAACCCTCCCGATTGCTTGACGATGCCATAGACGGTCGAGAGGCCGAGGCCCGTGCCCTTGCCCAGTTCCTTGGTGGTGAAGAACGGTTCGAAGATTTTGGGCAGGTTTTCGGGCGGGATGCCGCCGCCGGTGTCCTCGGCGATCATCACGGTATAATCGCCCGAAGGGATGATCTCGTTGCCCATCCGCTTGACGTCGCGCGCGGCGACGGAGCGGGTAGCAAAGGTCAGTGCGCCGGTGGCCTGTTCGCCACCGCGCGCCTGGATTGCATCGCGAGCGTTGACCGCCAGGTTGACGATCACTTGCTCCAGTTGGCGCGGATCGGCGCGCACCGCGCCCAGGTCGCGATCGTGATGGGTCTTGAGGGTGATCCGTGCGCCGAGCAGCCGCTTGAGCAACTGGCTGACTTCGCTGATCACGTCGGGCAGCTGGATCACTTCGGGCTGCAGCGTCTGCTGGCGGCTGAAGGCCAGCAGTTGCCGCGTCAGGCTGGCGGCGCGGTTCGAATTGGCTTTAATCTGCTGGATGTCGTCATAGTCGCTGTCGCCGGGCGTGTGGCGCAGCAGCATGAGGTCGCAATAGCCGATGATCGCGGTCAGCACGTTGTTGAAATCGTGGGCCACCCCGCCGGCCAGCTGGCCGACCGCCTGCATCTTGGTGGCCTGCGCGACCTGGCGCTTGAGCCGGGTTTCCTCGGTCGTATCGGCCAGGCTCAGCAGCACCGCCGCTTCGCCCAGCCCGCGTACGCCGGCCAGGCCAAGGCTGACCGGCTCGTCGGGCTCGGACCGCAGCCGCACCGCGATGTCGCCGCTCGACGCCGGGCCCTGGCCGAAGCGGCGCACCGCATCGCTCATCGCGGTCTTGTCCTGCCGCACCACCAGGTCCGATGGATAAGGCGGCAGCTTGTCGCCGGCGATCCCGGAGGCGCGGCGGAACGCCGGGTTAGCGAACAGGAAATGCCCGTCGCGATCGGTCATGGCGAGGCCGAGCGGGAGCTGCTCGAGCAGGCCCTCGAGCTGCGGGGTCTGCCCACGCGCTTCGCTGCCCCAGCCGCCGAGGCCGACGCCGGCATCGAACAGCATCATCAGCGCCGGCGGTTCGGCGCCGCGCGAAGCGCCCAGCTCGGGATCGGCCAGCGACACGCTGACAAGCGTCTGCGGCGATCCCTTGCGCCCTTCGCGGGCGAAGTAGATCCGGTCGCGCTCGTCCGAGCGCAGCAGCGCGACGAAATCCTGGCCGGCCATGCTGGCGCTGTCGTCGCCGGCGGCCCGGCGGGCGAAGCCGGCGCCGGCGGCCCGGACCACCCCATCGGACCCGACCAGCGCCACTTCGATCCCAGCGGAACTGAGGATGCGGCCGAACGCGCCGGTGATGTACTTGCCGATCGCCGCCAGCGGTTCGTTGCGAACCTGGGGCACGAAGCGCCAGGCGAGATGGTCCTCGCCGCGCCCGACCCGTTCGGCGGTGACCGTCCAGACTTGCGCCTCGCCGGAAATCGATGCCGCCTCGCTGACCCCTTCGCGCCAGGCGCTGCGGGCGGCGCGGGCGAGTGCCTCGTTGGCTGCGGCCTCGAGCGGCAGGCGCGGCGGCGCATGCGCCGATCCGAACGTCTGCTCATAGGCCGAATTGGCGCAGACCAGCCGGTTGGCGCGATCGGTCAGCGCCACCGGCACACCCGGTTGCTCGATCGCCGCAGCGGTCACCGACCAATCGGGTTCCGCCGCCTCCACCAACGCCGGGGTCGCGCGCCGGCGGCCGGCGGCAAACGCCACCAGGCCGAGCACGACCAGCCCCCCGGCATAAGCGGCGCTAACCGCCAGGCTGCCGGTAACCAGCCGCACCATGGCGATGCTGGCGAGCACCGCCGCGGCCACCGCCAGGGTATCGATCAACTGGCGCGAGCCCGGCTGGAAAGTCATGTTCAAGCCCGTGCCTGGCGCCGCAGCAACCGGCGCCGCGCCCATTTGCGCGCGGTCCACCAGCGCCACACCCACACCGACACGAGATAGCTGATCGCCGCCGAGACTACTGCAATCACGATCAGGCCAAAGGCGGTGACCATAGTCGCCCCGGTCAGCCATTCGAGGAATTGCTGCAACTCGGTGCGCTCGATCGCGGTGTTGACCGGCGCGACCACGGTCGCCGCGTCGATCCGGAGCAGCAGGCCGCCGACCCAATAGGCGGCGACCCAGATCAACGGGGTAGTGAACGGGTTGGTGATGAACGTGGTCAGCGCCGCCAGCGGGACGTTGGCGCGCACCGGGGCGCTGAGCAGCGCGGCGAAGAGGATCTGCGCGAACGGCACGATGATGCCCACGATCAGGCCCAGCGCGATCCCGCGCGGCACCGAGCGGCGGGTGAAGCGCCACAGTTCCGACCGCAACACACGCCCGGCGAACGGTCGGATGAAGCGGTTGCGCGCCATCTGCTCGCGCGTGGGCATGTTGCGTTCGGCCCAGGCGGAGAAGCGGTTGATCATGGTTGCGGCTATCTAGGTGGCGGGGGCGCTTATGGCGAGGGGGCAATAGGCAACAGGCATTAGGCAATAGTGCATCTCTCGCATTGCCTAATCCCTGTTGCCTATTCCCCCTACCCCCTGTCCCGCATCAACCGCGCCTTATCCCGCTGCCAATCCCGGTCCTTGATCGTCTGACGCTTGTCGTGGGTCTGCTTGCCCTTGGCCAGCGCCAGTTCGACCTTGGCCCGACCCTGGCCGTTGAAATAGACGCTGAGCGGGATCAGCGTCATGCCTTTGCGTTCAACCGCGCCGATCATGCGTTCGATCTCGCGGGCATGGAGCAGCAGCTTGCGCGGCCGCTTGGGCTCGTGGTTGAAACGGTTGCCGTGGCTGAATTCGGGAATGTTGGCGTTGACCAGCCAAGCCTGGCCATCATGGACGTGGGCATAGCTTTCGGCGATCGAGCCTTCGCCGCCGCGCAGGCTCTTCACCTCGGTGCCGCTCAGCGCAATGCCGGCCTCGAACACGTCCTCGATGAAATACTCGAACCGCGCCCGCCGGTTTTCGGCGACGGTTTTGACTTTGTCGAAGGTCGAGGGCTTTGGGCGCGCCATGGTGGCGGCCTCTACGGTAGTGCGCACCGGCTTGCCAATCCCGCGACGCGCTGCAATCACGATCGCATTCGAGGAGGGACGATTGTTCAATCTGTTAGCACGCGCCGTGTCGGCGCTGGTTGGCTTTGCAGTCGTTACAATGGCATTGCCGGTAACGGCCGCCGATCCGCCGCCACTCGCCGCCTATGGCCGCCTGCCCGATGGCGACGCGATCACCCTGTCGCTCGACGGGCAGCGGATCGCGTCGATCTCGACTGTCGGCGGGCGACGCGCGATCAGCATTCGCGGCGCCAATCCGGCCGACAACATGGTCATCGACCTCGGCGACGTGAAAGTGCGCTCGCTCGACTGGGTCGGCAACGATTCGCTGATCGTGCAGACCAGCCGGGCCGAGGACCTCGGCGTCGGCATCACCAACGGCCAGCAGGAATTCTGGCAGGCGATGATCATTCCGATCGGCCGTCCCGGGCCACCGCGCGTGGTGTTCGACGGCAAGCCCAGGATGCTGTCGGCGGTGTTCGGCAATTTCGGCCAGCGCCAGGTCAATGGTGAATGGACCGCGTTCTTCGGCGGCATCGAGCTGGCGCAGGAAGCTTATGGCAATGCCGGTAACGGCCGCCGATCCGCCGCCACTCGCCGCCTATGGCCGCCTGCCCGATGGCGACGCGATCACCCTGTCGCTCGACGGGCAGCGGATCGCGTCGATCTCGACCGTCGGCGGGCGGCGCGCGATCAGCATTCGCGGCGCCAATCCGGCCGACAACATGATGATCGACCTCGGCGACGTGAAAGTGCGCTCGCTCGACTGGGTCGGCAACGAATCGCTGATCGTGCAGAACAGCCGGGCCGAGGACCTCGGCGTCGGCATCACCAACGGCCAGCAGGAATTCTGGCAGGCGATGATCCTTCCGATCGGCCGTCCCGGCCAACCGCGCGTGGTGTTCGACGGCAAGCCCAGGATGCTTTCGGCGGTGTTCGGCAATTTCGGCCAGCGCCAGGTCAATGGCGAATGGACCGCGTTCTTCGGCGGCATCGAATTGGCGCAGGAAGCCTATGGCGAGGTCTACATTCGCAACGGCAGCCCGGCGCTGTTCCGCGTCGGCATCACCGACGATCGCCAGGCCAAGATCGCCTCGGCCGCGGGCGAGGACCAGTGGAACGACTGGCTGATCGGCGACGATGGCCGCGTCGCCGCGACGCTGACGCTCAACCGCGACAGCGGCGACTGGACCTTGCGCGGCCCGCGCGGGGCGACGCTCGCTTCGGGCAATCACCCGCAAGGCGCGGTCGGCCTGCTGGCGTTGGGTGCCGACGCACCAGCGCGATCTACTCCGTCGGCGCGACCGGCGATGCCGGCACACGCTGGTACGAAGTGCCGCTGGCCGGCGGCGCTGCTCCGCGCGAATTCCTGCCCGACGAGGATGTCGAGCGGATATATATCGACCGCACCAGCGGCCGCATGGTCGGCTATTATCGCGGCGGGGACGACGGGGGCATGCGGCTGTTCGCTCCCGAACGCCAGGGCGTCGGCGCACGGATCGCGACCGCGTTCCCCAACCTCGACTGGCGGCTGATCGACTGGACGCCCGACTTTTCGCGCCTGTTGATCCACACCAGCGGCAGCGGCGACAGCGGCACGACGCATCTGTTCGACGTCGGCACGTTGCAGGTCAGCCGCGTCGGCGCCGATCGCAGTGCGATCCGGCCCGAGCACGTCGGCCCGATCTCGCGCGTCACGTATACCGCCGCCGACGGGCTCGAGCTCGACGGTATCCTGACGCTGCCGCCGGGGCGCGAGGCGCGCAATCTGCCGATGGTCATGCTGCCGCACGGCGGCCCGCACGCCTTCGAAGATGCGACCTTCGACTGGTGGGCGCAGGCCTTCGCCTCGCACGGCTACGCGGTGTTCCAGCCCAACTTCCGCGGCTCGACCGGCCGCGACGATGTGTTCGAACGCGCCGGCTACGGCCAGTGGGGCCGGGCAATGCAGAGCGACATTTCCGATGGCCTGGCCGAACTGGCCCGCCAGGGGATCGTCGATCCTAGCCGCGCTTGCATCGTCGGCGCCAGCTACGGCGGTTATGCGGCGCTCGCCGGTGTCACGCTGCAGCAGGGCCTCTATCGCTGCGCGGTGGCGGTGGCCGGGATCAGCGACATCGGCGAGATGTTCCGCGACGATTACCGCGATGGCGGCGAGCGGGGATTGCTCAAGGCCTCGCTGCTCGAGGAACTGGGGCCGCGCAATGGGTTTGCGGCGATCTCGCCGGTACGCTTCGCCGAGCGCGCGGACGCGCCGATCCTGTTGATCCATGGCCGCGACGATACCGTGGTACCGTTCGACCAGAGCAGCCGCATGCTCCGCGCGCTCCAAGCGGCCGGCAAGCCGGTGCGACTGGTCGAACTGCGCGAGGAAGACCACTGGCTGTCGCGCGCCCCCACCCGCCAGCAGATGCTCGAGGAGGCCGTGGCGTTCGTCACCCAGCACAATCCCGCCGACTGACGGCGTGTTGGCGGATCTGCGGCAAGTAATGGCAACAAAGGTGCTTGCCATGCTGACACTTGCTTGAGACAAATGCGGCAGAAGGGGGACGCTGCATGAGGGCTATTCTGCACGCGTTGTTGCGAATATTGCTTTTGGCCGCCTTGGCCGTGGCGCCGCTGCCCGCGCAGGCGGCCGATCCACCCCCGCTCAGCGCTTACGGCAACCTGCCCGACGTCGAGCAGATGGCGCTGTCCAACAACGGCGAGCGGCTCGCCGCGGTCATGTCAATCGGCGGCGAACGCGTGGTGCTGATGATGACCGCCGCGCTCGATCCGATCCGGATGATGAAGCTGGAAGACGCCAAGGTCCGTTCGCTCGAATGGGTCGGTGACGATCAACTGGTGGTCGAAGTCAGCCACACCGAAACGCTGCCGCCCGAATTTCGCCAAGCGCAGTTCGAATTCTTCCACGCCCTCATCCTGCCCGCCAGTGCCGAGGGAACGCAGCGGCTGGTGTTCGATACACCGACGATGCTCAATGCCATTTTCGGCACGCGGGGGGTGCGCCAGATCGATGGCCGCTGGGTGGCCTATTTCATGGGCGTCGAGAAAGAGCGTGGAGCCCGCGGCTATTACATCGGCAGCACCGCGCCCGAACTGTTCGCGGTGGATGTCGCCACCAATCAGCAGCGCCGCGTCGCCGACCGGGGCTCGCAGGGCTATGGCTATCAGCACCTGCTGGGGCCGGGCGGCGGACTGGCGGCGATGCTGCAAATCGAAATTCGCAGCGGCGACTGGTCGATCAAGGCCCCCGGCGGCGCCACCCTGGCGCGCGGCAACTCGCCCAAGGGCGAAGTCGGCCTCGTGGCGTTGGGCCAAGATGGCCGCACCATATTGTACAGCGTGACCGGGGAGGAAGACCGCATCACCCGCTGGTACGAGGTGGCGCTCGACGGCTCCGCACAGCCCACTGAATTCGGCCGCGCCGACGAAGTCGATCGGCTTTACACCGATCGCAACACTGGCAAGCTGATCGGGATGCTGCGGATGGGCGCCGGGCAGCGGCCGCAGTTCTTCGATCCGCGCCACCAGGTCGCGATCAACAAGATCTATCGCGCCTTCCCCGATTTCGAAGTCGATCTGATGGACTGGACGCCCGATTTCACTCGAGCGCTGGTCCGCACCACCGGTAACGGCGATAGCGGCACATGGTACCTGGTCGATCTGGGGCAGCTGCGCGCCGCGGCGGTGGGGTATGAGCGGCAGGCGATTGGGCCCGAGCATGTCGGCGCCACCTCGCTGGTCGAATATCAGGCGCTAGATGGGCTCGCAGTGAGCGGGGTGCTGACGCTGCCGCCCGGGCGCGAGGCGCGCAACCTGCCGGTGGTCATCCTGCCCCATGGCGGCCCGCACTCGCATGACCACATCGGGTTTGACTGGTGGGCGCAGGCCTTCGCTTCGCGCGGGTATGCGGTGTTCCAGCCCAACTTCCGCGGCTCGACCGACCGCGACGAAGGCTTCATGCGCGCCGGCTTCGCCCAATGGGGCAAGGCGATGCAAACCGACATTTCCGATGGCCTGGCCGAACTGGTGCGCCAGGGCATCGCCGATCCGCGGCGCGTCTGCATCATGGGGGCGAGCTATGGCGGCTATGCCGCGCTTGCCGGGGTCACGGTGCAGCAGGGCCTCTATCGTTGCGCGGTGGCGGTGGCGCCGGTCGCCGATCTTGGCCGGCTCTACGCCGACGAGCTCAACGACGGTGGCCGCTCGGGCATGCTGCGGCGGTCATTGACCGAGGAGTTCGGATCGCGCGACAGCCTCGACGCGGTCTCGCCGCGATCGCTGGCCGCACGCGCCGATGCCCCGATCCTGCTGATTCACGGGCGTGACGACACCGTCGTGCCGTTCGACCACAGCGACAACATGGCCCATGCGCTCGCCGCGGCGGACAAGCCGCATGAGCTGGTGGTGCTGCGCCAGGAAGATCACTGGCTGTCGCGCGCGGCCACGCGCCAGCAGATGCTTGAGGCGGCGATGACTTTCGTCACGCGGCACAACCCGCCCGACTGAGCGAGGAACTTCATCGCGCTGGCGCGTTGCCTTGGGGAAGGGAGCGCCCCGCTCGGCGCGCGGCGGCCGGGCGCACATGTCCGGCT
>JANOAH010000114.1:0-3981 GCA_031411075.1 Erythrobacteraceae bacterium | reverse complement strand
GATCCGTTCGGGCCACGGACCCGTTGGAGTATCGACATGTTTCGCCCGTTTGCCACCGTCGCCTTACTCGCCGCGCTTGCTGCGTGTGAGGGGGGAACGAACGATGCCGCTGTTCCTGCCGAACCGACCGCCACGCCCGAGGCAGCGGTGAGCAGCTCAGGCCCCCTCGCCACGCCAACACCCGGCGAGGCGCGAGCATCCCCGCAGCCGGTGACCCCAGCGGCCACCGAATGCGGGTCGGACAAGGTGGGCGAATACGTCGGACAGATGCCGACCGACGACGTCAAAGCCGGAATCGCCGCGAAAGTCGGCGAACGACCCATCCGTTATTACACCGAAGGCGATCCGATCACGATGGACTACGCCCCCGCCCGCCTGAATGTCGAACTGCGCGAGAACGGACGGATCGAGCGCTTCCGCTGCGGTTGACGAATCACGCGGGTTCCCGGTGGACAAGCGCCGCGACGCGCGCCAGACTGGCAGCCAAGTAACCTCCCGGGAGAAAGTTCATGCGTAAGATTACCGTTGCCCTCGCCGCGGCGAGCCTCGCCACGCTCGCCATCGGCACCTTGCACGCGCAGAACGGCCCGCCGGCGCAGTTGCCCGGCCAGATGGACGCCAGCCGGGTCGAAGGCGGCAGCTACAAGACCGACAAGAATCACTCGCTGGTCGGGTGGCGCTACAACCACTTCGGCTTCAACGATTATTTCGGCATCTTCGGCGATATCGACGCCACCTTGACGATCGATCCGGCCAACCTTGCCGGCGCCAAGGTCGATGCCACGATCCCGATCAACCCGACCGTCGCCAGCGCGGGTTTCCGTGATCACCTGCTGCGCGCCGGGCGCGATGGCGGCAAGCCCGATTTCTGGGGCCCCAACCCCACTGCGGCGCACTTCGTGTCGACCAAGGTCGAGCCGACCGGCGGCACCACCGCCAACATCACCGGCGATTTCACCATGAATGGCGTCACCAAGCCGGTGACGATCGTCGCCGAATTCACCGGCGCCGGCAATTCGATGCAAGGCAAGAAGACCGTCGGCTTCGAAGGCCGCGGGATCATCAAGCGGTCCGAATGGGGCCTCGGCACGTTCGTTCCGATGGTCGGTGACGAGGTCGAGCTGCAGATCACCATGGCGTTCGAAAAGCAGTAACGCGCACCGTCCTTCGAGACGGGCTCTCTGTTTGCAGCTTCGAGCCCTCCTCAGGACGAACGGATCTTGCTGGAATTCCGTTCGTCCTGAGGAGCGAGGCCGCAGGCCGAGCGTCTCGAAGGACGGTCTGCTGCCACCCAGCCGTCGTCCTGAAGAGAGACTTGCGGCGCGTGCTTCAAGGCGTATGGCACCAGCCATGACCATGCTGCCGGATCCCAGCCGCAAGTACCGGCCCTTCCCGCCGATCGACCTGCCCGACCGGCAGTGGCCCGGCCGCGTCATCACGCAGCCGCCGCGGTGGCTATCCACCGACTTGCGTGACGGCAACCAGGCGATCGTCGATCCGATGGACGCGCTGAAGAAGCACCGCTTCTTCGATCTGCTGCTCGAAGTCGGGGTCAAGGAGATCGAGATCGGCTTCCCCGCCGCCGGGCAGACCGAGTTCGACTTCATTCAGGGGCTGGTCCATTCGGGCCGGATTCCCGACGACGTGACGGTGCAAGTCCTCACCCAAGCGCGCGACGACCTGATCCGCACCTCGTTCGACAGCCTCTCCGGGGCCAAGCGGGCGATCGTTCACGTCTACAACGCGCTCAGCCCAGCCTGGCGCGAGATCGTGTTCCGGATGACTCGCGAGGAAGTGAAAGGCATCGCCATTCACGCCGCCAAGCTGCTGCGCGATGAAGCGGCGGCGCGGCCCGAGACCGACTGGCACTTCGAATATTCGCCCGAGACGTTCTCGACCGCCGAGCTCGATTTCAGCCTCGAGGTTTGCGAGGCGGTGATGGAGATCCTGACGCCCACCGCCGAACGTCCGCTGATATTGAACCTTCCGGCCACGGTCGAAGCGGCCACGCCGAATGTATACGCCGACCAGATCGAGTACTTCATTCGCAACCTGCCGCACCGCGAGGCGGCGTGCATTTCGCTCCACACCCACAACGATCGCGGTACCGGCGTCGCCGCGGCGGAGCTCGGCCTGATGGCCGGCGCGGACCGCATCGAAGGCTGCATGTTCGGCAACGGCGAGCGCACCGGCAACTGCTGTCTGGTGACAGTCGCTCTCAATATGTACACGCAAGGGATTGATCCTAAGCTCGACTTTTCGGATATTGATCGCATCATCGAAACCGTCGAGTACTGCAACCAGATCCCGGTCCACCCGCGCCATCCCTATGGCGGCGAGCTGGTGTTCACCGCCTTTTCGGGCAGCCACCAGGACGCCATCAAGAAGGGCTTCGAGGCGCACGACATTCAGAACGACGAGTTCTGGCGCGTCCCCTACCTCCCGCTCGACCCCGCCGATCTCGGCCGCACCTACGAGGCGGTGATCCGGGTCAATTCGCAGAGCGGCAAAGGCGGGTTCGCCTGGGTGCTCGAACAGGGCCAGGGGCTCAAGCTGCCCAAGAAGCTGCAGGGCGATTTCGCAGCGCACGTACAGCGGCTAGCCGATCAACTCGGGCGTGAGCTCAACGCCGAGGACATCTGGCACTGCTTCCAGGACAGTTACTACCTGGGCGACAAGCCGGCCACGTTCGAGCTGGTCGATTACGAGGAAACCCGCGCCAGCGACGGGACGCGGTTGTTCACGGGCACGATCAAGGTCGGCGGCAAGCGGCAGAACGTCAGCGGCCGCGGCAAGGGTCTGGTCTCGTCGGTCCTGGCAACCTTGCGCCAGACTTTCGGGCTCGACATCGAAGTGCTCGATTATGTCGAACACGCGCTCGGCAAAGGCACCGATGCACGCGCCGCGACTTATCTCGAATGCCTGCTGCAAGACGGGCGCAGCATCTGGGGCGTGGGGATCGATGAGGACGTGGCCACCGCCAGCGTCCGTGCCATCCTCAGCGCCGCCAACGCCGCGGTGGCGGCGGAGGCCTAGACCGGCACGAGCGGGCGATGAATTGGCGGGGTAGCGACCACCTCGATTGCGTCGCCCGCGAGGACGTCACCACCCGCCACCACCACGGCCATCACCCCGGCCTTGCGCACCAGCGTGCCATCGACATCGCGGTCAAGCGTGGCGGCCGTCGCGCCGGGGGCGATGTTGGCGTCGATCTGGTGGCACGGATTGCGCAGCCCGGAGAGCTCGATCACCGCCGCTTCGCCAAGCTGGAGCCGTGTCCCGGCCGACAAGGCCAGCAAATCGATACCGCGGGTTGTCACGTTCTCGCCCAACTGGCCGGGGCCGACCATGAAGCCGGCGTTCGCCAGTTCGGTGAACAGCTCTTGATGGATCAGGTGGACTTGCCGCAAGTTCGGCTCCGCGGCGCGCCGGGCGAGGCGCGAGCGGTGCTGCACGGTGGAACCGGCATGGGCATCGCCCGCCACCCCCAGCCCGGCGACCAGCGTGATCGCGGTCCGCACAGGCTTGGCGAAGCGGTGTTCGGCATCGCCGGCAACCGCCACGACGGCGCCCGCGCGGCTCATGGCGCGGTGCCGGCCCACAGCGCGTCGGCCATCGCATCGATTTCGGCGAAGTCGAGCCCGTGGCCGAGCGGATCGTGGCGGTTGAGCCGCATCCGCGAGCGGTCGGTGCGCAGCAATCGGCGGCGCAGCGCGCGCTGCAGCAGGTCGAGCCGCATCAGCGCCTGGTCGAGCGCGATCTCGGGAGCCCGGGCCCGCGTGCGCACCCAATCGCTCTCGATCTGGCCGACCCGCTCACCGACCAGCGCGTTATAATCGCGGTGCGGCCCGCGATGCAGCGGCAGCCGCAGCCGCGCCGCCGCATCGTCACGCGCCGGCAGCAGCAACCCGTTGCAGCGGAAATCGTCGAACCCCAGCCGCTCGCGCCCGATCGCATCGAACAGCGGCGCGAAACAGGCTC
>JANOAH010000113.1:0-3271 GCA_031411075.1 Erythrobacteraceae bacterium | reverse complement strand
CGCTTGACGCGGTGATCCTTGGGCCCGGTCTCGGCAATGTAGGCAATGCGGCTGTCGAAGAACGGGCTCTCGCCCGACAGGCGCGAATAGACGAGGTCGGCGCATTTGTGCGCGGCGCGGCGCCATTCGGCGGGCTGCACCACCCAGCCCGAACGGACCAGTTCCTGCTGCAGCTGCACGTCATAGAGATAGCAGCCGACCGTCAACCTCCCGTCCCCTTCGGCGCGGACATAGCCGTGGACCAGCATTTCGGCCGAGCGGCCCTGCCAGGTGCCCCACGCCGGACCGGTGATCTGCGCGAAGCTCGGCCGCGGCAGCCCGTCGGGGCCGACCGGGCGGAACAGGCCGTTGTTCCTCAAATCGTTGAACACCACCCGGCCAAGCTCGACCCCCAGCGCGTCGGTGCCTTGCGCGTTGGCCGGCGTCGGCCGGTCGGCGTTGGTGGCGAAAGCGGGAATGGCGATGCCGAGGTCCTGCCAGGCACTGTCATCGGTGACCGAGCCGCTGAGGCCTTCGTCCTCGACCGGCGCCGGAGCTGGGGTGGCCTGTTGCGCGGCGGCCGGCGGGGCCGCCAGCGCCAGAGCGAACCAAAGCGTGCGCACCCCCATCATCACAACCTCCTGTCGAAGCGCAGCGAACTGATGCGCCTCCATCGTTCGTAGAATTCGTCAGGCAAGTCGAACGGCGCGGCGAGCTGCACGGCGCGGATCGCGCGTTCGGCGTGCAGCTGCATTTGCGGCCGGTTGGAATCGGTGACGCCCGATTGGCTCACCACCCGCGGCGTGCCTTTGAGGCTGCCGTCGGGGTTGAGTTCGAAGCTGAGCACGGTGACGAGCTGTTCGGCCTCCACACCCTGCGGCGCGTTCCAGTGCGGCTTGATCTTGCGACTGATCGCCTGGATCAGCGATGCGGCCTCCGCCGCGCCGAACGTGGCCGCCGGTGTGGCGCGGTTGGTTCGTTCGCTCGCCCCGCTGCCGTTGAGAAAGTCGGCACCGAGCCGGGATCCGCCCGCACTGCGGCTCGGGCTGGGGCGCGGGGCGGGCGTGTTGCGGGTTTGCGGACGGCTCGAAGCGGTCGGGCGCGGTTCGGGCGCCTTGGTCGGGCTGGCCTTGGGCTGTGGCCGGGGCGAGGCGACCGGCCGGGGGACGGGCGGCGGGGCGATCTCGCGCGGCTGCGCGATCGGCGGGGCGGGAACGGGGGCGAGCTCAGGCGCGACCGCGGCCTGCGCTTCATCCGCCGGGTTCGGCGCGGTCGAGGTCAGCGCCACGTCGTCGGCCAGGCTCACGGTCATCCGTTCGGGCACCGGCAGCGCGGTCGGCTCGTCGCGCACTTGCCAGACCAGCGCCGCGACCAGCGCGACATGCGCCAGCGCCGCGACCCCAAGGCCGAGCCGCTCTTCGCGCGATAAGTTGGAGAGCGATGCCATGCCCCGTCGAGCTATGGGGCCGAAACTGAACCTTGGGTGACCAAGGATATACTGTTACACCCGGCGCGATTGAGTTCGCCCATCACCGCCATCACGCGCCCGTAATCGAGTACCCGGTCGGCGCGCAGTGTGATCAGCGGTGCGTCATTTCCGCCACAGCGAACGCGCGACATCGCCTGGGCGAATTGCCCTTCGGCCACCCGGCTGTCGTCGATGAAGATCGCGCCTTCGCGGTCGATCGAAATCGTCACCTGGTCGGGCTGCTGGTCCAATGCGTTGGCGCGGCTGTCGGGCAGTTCGACCGGCACCCCGCTGGCGAGCAGCGGCGCGGTGACCATGAAGATGATCAGCAGCACCAGCATGACATCGACCAGCGGGGTCACATTGATCTCCGCCATCGCGGCACGGCGGCGGGAACGGCCGCGGCGCGAGGATGAGGCGAGGCCCATGGCCATTTAGGTCCTCCCCCACCGGGGGAGGGGAACCACCCGCAGGGTAGTGGAGGGGGCCGCCCCCTCCGTCAGCGCTTCGCGCTGCCACCTCCCCCGATGGGGAAGGATCGAAGCAGGAAAGCCCATCACCCGCGCTCCCGCTCACGCCCGATCGGGGCATGGACCTTGTCGGCGAAGCGCCGCAGCCGCGCTTCGTACGCGTTCACCCGGTGGCTGAAGCGGTTGTAGGCGATCACCGCCGGGATCGCCGCGAACAGGCCGACCGCGGTGGCGAACAGCGCCTCCGAAATGCCCGGCGCGACCACCGCGAGACTGGTATTATTGGCGTCGGCGATGGCGGTGAAGGCGCGCATGATCCCCCACACGGTCCCGAACAGCCCGACGAACGGCGCGACCGACCCGACCGTGGCGAGGATGTTGAGCCGGTCGCCGAGCCGGTCGAGCTCAGCGGCGAGCGCGGCATTCATACGCGTTGCGAGCCGTTCGCGGGTGCCCGACCGGTCGATCGCGCGGCTGCCCGTCGAGCGGCGCCATTCGTCGAGGCCGGCGGAGAGGATCGCGGCGGTGGGCAGCTTTTCCGATCCGCGCTTGGTGTGGAAGCTGTCGATATCGTCGGTGGCCCAGAAATCGGCCTCATATTGCTCGGTGGCCCGGTTGATCCGGCGCAGCCGGATGGCGTGGGTGAAGATGATCGCCCAGGTCCATACGCTGGCCGCCAGGAGCCCGAGCATCACTGCCTTCACCACCACGTCGGCGTGGAGGAACAGCGCCATGGGCGACATCATGTCGGTCGGTGCGGTCAAACTATCGATCCCTCGCGCAGCTGGTTGAACCGCTCGATCCAGTCTTTCGGCTGGCGGCGGGGTCGGTCGTCGGGACCGAGGAAGGCGGCGGTGACGCGGGCATCGGCCAATGGTTCGGTTTGCCGCATGACTCGCTGATGAATGAGGACGCTTGCAGCGCGGACCTGATCGACGGTGGAGACGATGACGAGGTCGTCGCCAAGCCGGGCGGGCTTGAGGTAGCGGATGTTGACCTCGGCCACCGCATAGACCCCGTCGCCAGCCTCCATCGCGGCGCGCTGGTCGATCCCCGCGGCGCGCAGCATATCCGACCGGGCGCGCTCCATATATTTGAGATAATTGGCGTAATAGACGATGCCCGCGGTGTCGGTATCCTCAAAATAGACGGTCAGGGCGAAGCGGTGCCCGGAGCCGATGAAGCCGCCGCGATAGGGTTGGTCCAGATCCATTGCGATCCCCTTAGCCAGCCACGAATCGCGGGGCAAATGATCAGCGACGGGCCGAGCCGATTGCCCCGACACGGCGAACGAGATCGCCTTGGACCAGGCTCATGTCGGCGAGATGCATTCCCCAGCCGGGGATAAACAGGC
>JANOAH010000112.1:0-12187 GCA_031411075.1 Erythrobacteraceae bacterium | reverse complement strand
TGCGTGATATAGGCGGCGACGCTCCGGGCGCCGGCGTCCATCAATGCCTGGGCCGCGTTGCACAGCGTCCCACCCGAATCGATGATGTCGTCGGCGAGGATGCAGCTGCGCCCTTTCACATCGCCGATGATGTTCATCACTTCGGATTCGCCCGGCCGCTCGCGCCGCTTGTCGACGATGGCGAGCTGGGCGTTGTCGAGCCGCTTGGCCAGCGCCCTGGCGCGCACCACCCCGCCGACATCGGGCGAGACGACCATCAGGTCCTGTCCGGCATAGCGGGCCAGGATGTCGTCGGCCATCAAAGGCGCGGCGAACAAGTTGTCGGTCGGGATGTCGAAAAAGCCCTGGATCTGTCCGGCGTGGAGATCGACCGACAGCACCCGGTCGGCGCCCGCCTCGGTGATAAGGTTGGCGACCAGCTTGGCCGAAATCGGTGTGCGCGGGCCGGGCTTGCGGTCCTGCCGGGCATAGCCGAAATAGGGGATCACCGCGGTGATGCGCTTGGCGCTGGCGCGGCGGCAGGCGTCGATCCCGATCAGCAATTCCATCAGATTGTCGTTGGCCGGATAGCTGGTCGACTGCAGCAGGAAGAGATCCTCGCCGCGCACGTTCTCGTGGATTTCGATGAAAATCTCTTCGTCGGCGAAGCGGCGGACGCTGGCGTCGGTCAGCTCAATGCCGAGATAGGCAGCGATCGCGCGGGCGAGCGGCAGGTTCGAATTGCCGGCCATCAGTTTCATGTCGGAACACCCTTTGCCGCGCGGGATTCGCCTGGCGCGAGGCTCTAGGGGCTTGCGCTGGCGGTTGGCAACCGGCGGCTTGGGCTATCCCCGGCGCGGGCCGCGAACAGGCTAGAACTCGATCGTGATGCTGACCTGTTTGGACGAAGTCCCGGCAGCGGCGGCGATGCGGCGCTTGCATGCGGCGATCACCACCGCCAGCCGTGCGTCTTCCGCGGCCGGCGCGCCCAGTGTGTCGACCAGTTGCGCCTCGTCCATGCCGAAGGCGGCGGCAATGGCCCGGCGATGGCTGCGACTGGGATTGCGGATGCCGCCTTCCCAGTGATGCAGCGCCGTCGCGCTGACGCCCACTTTGGCGGCGAGCGCGCGCAAGGTCATCTCGTGCGTTTCGCGCAAGGCGCGCAGCGCCGCGCCGAGCGCCGTCGGGTCGACGGGGGTCGGCCTGGCGAGGTTGAACGGATCGTCAGCCCTGGGTGGAACAGAAATGGCATTCATCGCGACCGGCCCCAATTCAGGTTTACCGAGCGTTCGATCATGCCTGACACCGTCCAAGCGTCAATAGATAAGCGTTAAGTTTCCGGGGGATGCACACGTTTGTTCCATTGCTGGACAAGCGGATCAGCGGCTTCGGTGTTCGGTCCGCACCCACCTGACCGTGCCGGTGCTGGCGCGCATGACCACGCTTTCGGTCGTCATCGTGCCGTCGCGGCGGCGCTTGACCCCGTCGAGCAGCGAGCCCGAGGTGACGCCGGTGGCAGCGAAGATGCAATCGCCCCGCGCCAGTTCCTCGAGCCGGTAGATGCGATCGAGGTGCCCGATCCCCCACTGGTAGGCGCGGCGCCGTTCGTCGTCGTTGCGGAACAGCAGGCGGCCGTTGAACTGCCCGCCGACGCAGCGCAGCGCGGCCGCCGCGAGCACGCCTTCGGGCGCGCCGCCCGATCCCATGTAGAGGTCGATCGTAGTGTCCTCGTCGGTCACCGCGATCACGCCCGCCACATCGCCATCGCCGATCAGCACGATGCCGCAGCCGATGCCGCGCAGCTCGGCGATCAGCGCCGCGTGGCGCGGCCGGTCGAGCACGCAGACGTTGAGCTCGGCCGGCTTGACCCCCTTGGCCGCCGCCACCGCGGCGATGTTGTCGGTCGCGCTCCTGGCCAGGTCGATGATCCCGTCGGGATAGCCGGGGCCGACCGCGAGCTTGTCCATATAGACGTCGGGCGCGTTGAGCAGGCAGCCCTGTTCGGCCGCGGCGAGCACGGCAAGCGCATTGGGCCCGGCCTTGGCGGTGATCGTGGTGCCTTCGAGCGGGTCGAGCGCGATGTCGATCTTGGGCCCCTTGCCCGGCGCGCCGCCGACCTTTTCGCCGATGTAGAGCATCGGCGCTTCGTCACGTTCGCCTTCGCCGATCACCACCGTGCCATCGATGGCGAGGTCGTCGAACGCCCGGCGCATCGCTTCGACCGCGGCGGCATCGGCGGCCTTTTCGTCGCCCCGCCCGATCAGCTGCGAGGCGGCGATCGCGGCGGCTTCGGTGACGCGCACCATTTCGAGCACGAGAACGCGATCCAGCGCGGATCCGGCAGAGGGCTTGGAAGGTCCGGTCATGGTCTCGATCCTTACGCCAGCAGCGGCATGACCAGCGGCGGCTCGGTCAGGCTTGGCGATCCGACCAGCAGCTTCAGGGCCTGGGCAACTCCGCTTTCCGGCCCTTCATGCGTGACCATCGCCACCAGCACCTCGCCGCCTTCGACCGGCCGGCCCTGCTGGATCAGGCTTTCGATCGATACATCCGAATCGCGCATCGCGGCGGTGATCTCGGCCAGCACGCCGGGGCGGTCGTTGACTGTGAAGCGCAGGTAATGGCGTCCGGTGCGCGGGCCCGGATCGGCGGCTGCGAGAGCTTCGAGCAAGCCGACCGGGACGGCGAACGGCAGCCCGCCGTTGCCGCGGGCGATGTCGATCAGGTCGGCGACCACGGCGCTGGCCGTCGGCCCATCGCCGGCGCCGGCGCCCTGGAACAGCAGCCGGCCGGAAAAATTGCCTTCGACCACCACCGCGTTGGTCGGCCCATCGACCGCGGCGAGCGGGTGTTCGCGCGCAACCAGGCACGGCTGGACCTGCTGGAACAGCCCGGCCCCGTCGCAATCGGCCAGCCCGATCAGACGGATGACATAGCCGAGCGCGGCGGCCTGGCCGATGTCGGCGGCGCGGATGCGGCCGATGCCTTCCCGCCGCACCGCCGCAAAATCGATCCGCGCGCCGAACGCAATGGCGGCGAGGATGGCGAGCTTGTGCGCGGCGTCGACCCCGTCGATGTCGAAGCTGGGATCGGCCTCGGCATAGCCCAGCGCCTGCGCTTCGCCCAGCACGTCGGCGAAGTCCGCCCCGGTCCGCTCCATTGTCGAGAGGATGTAATTGCAGGTGCCGTTGAGGATGCCGTAGATGCGCGACACGCGGTTGGCCGCGGTCCCCTCGCGCAGGCCCTTGATCACCGGCACGCCGCCCGCCACCGCCGCTTCGAAGCGCAGCGGGGCGCCGGCCGCTTCGGCGATGCCGGCCAGTTCGAGCCCGTGATGGGCGATCATCGCCTTATTGGCGGTGACCAGCCCCTTGCCCGCGCCGAGCGCACGGCGAGCGAGCGCCACGGCCGGGCCATCGGCGCCGCCGACCAGTTCGACCACCACGTCGACATCGCCGCGCTCGGCCAGCACGGTCATGTCGTCTTCCCACGCGTAACTGCCGAGGTCGACGCCGCGATCCTTGCCGCGATCGCGCGCGCAGACCGCCACCACTTCGAGCGGCCGCCCGGCGCGGCGCGCGATCAACTCCGCGTTGGCCTCGAGCAGGCGGAGCACGCCGCCGCCGACCGTGCCGAGGCCGGCGAGCGCGATACGGAGCGGTGCGGCCATGATTCCCCCTCGATGCCGGGCGCGGCGTTACGGCGCGGCGAGCGGCTTGGCTAGAGGGTGCGCGGGCAGGCGCCGAGCTCGCCGAGGATGAAGCGATAGTCCGCCTCGGCGCGGGCGCGCGCCGACCGATCGGTTTGCAGGAAGGCGCGGTCGGGCAATTGCGCGGGCAGGAAACAGGCGAGGCGAAACCAGGCCACGGTTTCGCGCACCGGCGGGCGCGCGGCCTGATCGACAATCTCGCTCCACGACACGCCCCAGGTCGGCGCCATGCCCGGCCGGCGGATCACCGTCAGCGAGACGGGATTCCCGCTGGCGGTGTCGAGAAACAGCTGGGTTTCGGATTCGCCGGCGAGGTTGCCGGCCACCGACATGACATCGCGCACCCCCGCCAGCGCGGGCGGCGTGCCCGGCACGGCGAACGCGGCGATCACCGTGCGCGCAAGCGCTTCGTTGCCCGGGCTGGCCGGCACCTGACCGCTGTTGCCGACCAGGCTGAGCGCGCCGGGCCGCCCGGCCACGGCGTCGGCATAGACCAGGAAGCGCTGCTTCTTGAGCTTGGGCACCTTGCCGTTGGCGGCGAGCGGGACGTCGACCAGGTAGCTGTGCGATTCGCCCACCGCGGCGCGGCTGGCGAGCAGCGCCAGCGTGCGCGCCTCGATGTAAAGCCGGGCCTGCCCGGGGGCGAGACCCGGGGCGCGGTCGAGCGGCACCAGTGTCTGGCTGCGCACTTCGACCAGCGCGACGATGTCGGCGCGCTGGGTCAGGTCGGCCAGATCGGCGAAAGTGACGCTCGGCGCGGGCGCCACGGGAAGCGGCTGTTGCGCGTTTGCGGCCAGCGGGCCGAACAGCAGCACCGCCGCCAGCCAGGCCCCGATTCGCCGCATCGCCTTGCCTGCCATTGCTGCCTCTCCGCTCGCGCTGCGCCCGATCGAGCGCGATCTGCACCCGCGCCTAGGCGGTGTTCCAGACCCCAGCAAGTGAATCGCCGGTTAACCGACAAAGCGTTTGCCCAACCTTGCCTGTGCGGTTAAGGCTCGCGCCAATCGGGACCCAAGAAGCACACAATCGCTCGGTCCCGCAGGTCCCACCGGAGGTCTTCCGGCACACGGCGCCAAGCCGGCGGGGCCTTCAAGGGCGGGAATGGAGTTTCGGGGTGGTCGCCAGGATATCTCATCCGGCCGCCCTTGCGAATGCCGGGGCTGCGTCCCTGGTAGACACAGGAACGGAGTGAAGGGACTGGATGTCTTACGCTGACCAACAGATGAGCGGTAACCGGATCGTTGCGATCGTCCTCGTTGCCCTGATCCACGTTGCAATCGGCTACACGCTTATCACCGGCCTCGCCTATTCGGCGATCAAGAAGGCGGTCGAGCGCGTGACGACGGTTGATATCGAGGAAGAGGTGCCGGAGGAAGAACCGCCGCCACCGCCGCCGCCGGACGAAATCACGCCGCCGCCGATCGTGGCGCCGCCGCCGCCGATCAATCTCAGCGTGGCGCCGCCGGCCATCACGGTGGTCGATGTCGCGCCGCCGCCGCCGCCGGTTGTCGTGCCGCGCGCGGCCCCGCCGCCGCCTCCGCCACCGCCACCGGCGCCGTCGCAGGCCCGCGGGGCCTCGCCTGATGGCCTGGCCCGATGGTCGGCCCGCATTCAGGAAAACTATCCGCCGCGCGCGGTTCGTGACGAAATCGAAGGTCGCGTCGGTGTGCGCGTGTCGATCGGCCCCAACGGCCGCGTTGCCGATTGTTCGGTGTCAAACTCGAGCGGCTCGTCAATCCTCGACGAGGCGGCCTGCGCCGGGATGCGCAGCTATGCTCGCTTCAACCCGGCGCTCGATGCTGCCGGAAACCCGACGTCGGGCAGTTACTCGACCGTGATCGTCTACAACTTGAACTAACCCGAAGTTTCGCCAGATTTTAAGAGAGGACTACCCGCATGCTTATTGAAATCCTGGCCGCCGCAGGCGGTGAAGCGGCTCCCCAGACCCAGTTCGGGTTCATGGAAGCGATGGAACAGGGCGGCGTGATCGCCTGGTCGATCCTGACCGTGCTGGCCATCATGTCGGTCGGCTCGTTCTACATCCTGATTACCAAGATGCTCGAACAGAACCGCATCCTGCGCCAGTACAAGGGCATCCGGACCAGCTTCTGGCGCGCCAACACGCTCTCCGAAGGCGCTTCCAAGCTAGAGAAGAACAGCGCTTGGCGCCAGCTCGTCGACGATGGCCTGGCCGCCGAAGCGTCGCACTCGAAGATGACCGATTCGCTCGAAGCGCATGACTGGCTGCACGGCTCGCTCGCGCGCTCGGAACAGTCGGTCAACGCGCGCCTGGCCAGCGGGTTGCCGTTCCTCGCCACGGTCGGGGCGACCGCGCCGTTCGTCGGCCTGCTCGGCACCGTGATCGGCATCTACCGCGCGCTGATCAACATCGGCCTTGCCGGTTCGGCCTCGATCGACAAGGTCGCCGGACCGGTCGGTGAAGCGCTGATCATGACCGCCATCGGCCTGCTCGTCGCGGTGCCCGCGGTGTTCGCCTACAACTGGCTGCAGAACCGCAACAACCGGATCGCCGAGCACCTGTCGGCGTTCTCGACCGACCTGCTTGCCAACATCACTTCGCGCGGGACAATCAAGCCGGCGGCGCTGACCGCAACGTCGACGCAGCAGGCGGCCCGCGCGGCCACCACCGCGCCCGCCACCAAGGCGTAAGCTACGACGTAAGCGGAGGGGCGGGCACCGGCATGCGGGCCCGCCCGCCCTTCTGAAGTCAGTAAAATAGGATACAGCAATGGCAGTTGCAGCGGGTACGAGCGTCGACAAGCCGATGTCGGACATCAACACCACGCCCTTGGTGGACGTGATGCTGGTGTTGCTGATCATCTTCCTGATCGCGGTTCCGGTCGCGATCCAGAACATCGAGAAGCTCGAAATCCCGATCTTCGCCTCGGTCGAATCGAAGGACAAGGTCGAAAACCTGCTCCTTACGGTGACTACTACCGACGATGCGGGCCGGACACCGAGCACGGTGCGAACCGGCTATGCGGGCGCCTCGCGCAGCGGCGAATGCCGGGTATTCTTCAACAACCAGACCCCGGTCGATTCGACCGAGCTCTATGACCAGGCGTTCAAGCGCCTCGACGCGATCGTCAGGCGCGCCGGCGGCATCGAAGCGCTGGTCAACAATCCGGAAACGATCCCGCAGGTTCACATCCGCGCCGACGTCAACACACCGTGGCGCTGCGTGGCCGGCACGATCTACAACATTCAGGCCGCCGGTTACCCGACCGTCGGCTTCATTTCGAACCCGGTCGATCCCAACGGCTAAGGCCCGCGGCCTGAGCCAACGATCGAACCAGCGACGACTGATTTAGGAGTAACGACCCATGGCGATGTCCGGCGGCAGAGACGACGGCGCCCCGATGATGGAAATGAACATGACGCCGTTGATCGACGTCCTGCTCGTGCTCCTCATCATGTTCATCATCACGATCCCGGTGGCGACGCACTCGATCGATATCGATCTGCCGGTGCCGAACCCGAACGATGTTCCGCCACCGGTCGATCCGGTCAAGAACAAGATCGTGCTGACGCCGGCCAACGAGATCCTGTGGAATGGCGCGCCGATCAACCAGGGGCAACTGGTGGCCAATCTCAACACCTCGAAGGCGATGGCGGTGGAGCCTGAGCTGCAGTTCGAGCCCGAGGCGCAGGCCAGCTATGACCTGTCGGCCAAGGTGCTCAACCTCATCAAGGGCTCGGGCGTGACTAAGTTCGGCTTCGTCGGCAACGAGAAGTACCGGATTTTCACCAAGGCCTGACCGGTCTTCACCCAACGGATGCATGAAGGGGGCGGAGCGATCCGCCCCTTTTTCGTGCTGATGGCGCACACAGCAGACTCACCCCGGTTGCGGCCGAGCTGCTGTGGTGTTATATTATCTCCTCCAAGACTTGGAGGCAGTGTCATGGCTCTCGCAGCAAAAGCGCGTTCCGCTCCGCTTGGTGAGATCAACACCACCCCGCTGATCGACGTCATGCTGGTGCTGCTGATCATGATCATCGTCACCATCCCCGCCGCCACGCATTCGCTTGCCGTCGATCTGCCCGGGCCGCCGATGTGCACCCGCGACTGTCCGCAGACGATCAAAAATCGGCTAACGGTCTCGCCGCAAGGCACGCTGCGCTGGAACGGGGCGGCGGTTTCGGACGCGCAATTGATCGGCCTGTTGCGCCATACCCGCGCCATGAACCCCGCGCCCGAACTGCAGTTCGAGCCCGATCCGCTCGCCAGCTACGCCCGCTCGGCCGCAGTGCTGCGAATGATCGATGCGGCGCACGTTCCCAGCTTTGGCTTCATCGGCAACGAACGCTATCGTGCATTTGGCCGCTGAGCGCCGCGAGGGCGGCTAATCGGTTTCGTCCGGGCTATCGTCGGTGCGCATGGCCGTGCCGGCGAGCGTTTCGGCCTCGAGCAGCAATTCGTCATCGACCGCGCCCTGCGGCACGCTTTCGCGCCCGATCATCACCATCACCGGCACCGCCAGCGGGCTGACCCGCTCGAGCTCGACATGGACCAGCCGCTCGGCCGCGGTATCGAGCAGATTGCCGAGCCGGCCGATATCGGTCATCCGCGCCCGCGCATCCGCCCACGCCGCCTCGATCAGCAAGTGATCGGGCTCGTACTTACGCAGCACGTCGTAAATGAGGTCGGTCGAAAAGGTGACCTGCTTGCCGGTCTTGCGCTTGCCCGGATGCTGGCGTTCGACCAGCCCGGCGATCACCGCCACTTCGCGAAACGCGCGGCGCAAGAGGTGCGAATCCTGCACCCAGTCGATGAATTCATGCGTCAGAATATCGGGCGACAGCAGCGGCGCGGGATCGATCACCGGCCGCAATCCCCACACCGCCAGCGAATAATCGTTGGCGACGAACCCGCCCGGCATCAGCCCCCGCTGTTCCATCCGCTTGGTGATCAGCATGCCGAGCGACTGGTTCGCGTTCCACCCGGTGAAGGTGTAATAGACCGTATAGTGGCGCTTGGCGTGCGGGAAGCTTTCGACCAGCAGGCTGTCGGGCCCCGGCAACTGGCTGCGCCAGTCCTGCACCTCGAGCCATTCGCGCACATCGTCGGGAAAGCGCGCCCAGCCAGCCCGATCGACCAGCATCGCGCGAACCCGGTCCGCCAAGTGCGTGGTCAGCGGCAGCCGCAGCCCGGTATAGCTGGGGATCTGCCCTTCGCGCTTGGCGGCGCGGACCACCAGGTCGAGATCGCGCAGCGATTCGACTTCGAGATCGAGCCCGGCGAAGCGGATCGTATCGCCCGGCCGCAACGTCGCGGCGAAGCCTTCCTCAACCTTGCCGAGCGAGCGGCCGTTGCGAAACCGGATCTCGATCATTTCCGAATCGACGATGATCCCCGCGTTCATGCGGTGGCGATAGGCGTGCTCGGGATGCGCCAGCCGCCACTGTCCATCGGGATCGCGAACGATGCGCTTGAACTTGTCATAGGCACGCAGCGCATAGCCACCGGTGGCGACGAAGGTCAGCACCCGGTCCCACACCGCCTGGTCGACCCAGGCATAAGCCAGGCTCGAGCGTACTTCGCCGAGCAGCGCGGCCTCGTCGAACGGGGCGGCGCAGGCGCAGGCCATGACATGCTGCGCCAGCACGTCGAGCCCGCCGGGGCGGAAATCCTCGCCATCGCGCTGGCCGGCGTCGACCGCGTCCTTGGCCGCCTGCGCTTCGAGAAATTCGAAACGGTTGCCCGGTACCAGCAACGCGCGGCTCGGTTGGTCGAGCCGGTGGTTGGCGCGGCCGATCCGCTGCAGCAGCCGGCTCGAGCCTTTGGGGGCGCCCATCTGCACCACGCAGTCGATATCGCCCCAATCGACCCCCAGATCGAGACTGGCGGTGGCGACCAGCGCGCGCAATTTGCCCGCCGCCATCGCGCTTTCCGCCTTGCGCCGCGCCTCCTTCGACAGCGAGCCGTGGTGGATGCCGATCGGCAGGTTATCGTCGTTGACGTCCCACAGCTGCTGGAAAATCAGTTCGGCCAAAAAGCGCGTGTTGGTGAAGATCAGCGTTGTCTTGTTGCGCTTGATCGCCTCGTAGAGCTGCGGGACGGCCCAGGTCGCGGCGTGCCCGCCCCAGGGTACGCTGGCCTCTTCGGGCAACAGGATCTCGACTTCGGGGTCGGCGCCCTTTTCGCCGATCACGAGCTCGACCGCGTCGATCTCCCCCCATGGCGCCAGCCAGGCACGGAACGCCTCTGGATCGGCCACCGTGGCCGACAGCGCGGCGCGCTGCAGCCCCGGCGCGATCGCCTGCAGCCGGGTCAGCGCGAGCGCCAGCAGGTCACCGCGCTTCTGCGTGGCGAAGGCGTGGACTTCGTCGATCACCACCCGCTTGAGCCCGGCGAACAGCTCGAAGCTGTCGGGATAGCTGAGCAGCAGCGACAGGCTTTCGGGTGTGGTCAGCAGCACGTGCGGGGGCCGGGTACGCTGGCGCTTCTTGCGGTCGGACGGCGTATCACCGCTGCGCGTCTCGATCCGGATCGGCAGACCAAGGTCTTCGACCGGGGTGAGCAGATTGCGCTGCACATCGTGCGCCAGGGCTTTCAGGGGGCTGACGTACAGCGTGTGCAGCCCGTCGTCAGGCGGCGGCCCGGCGCTCGGGCAAAAGGCCGCCAAAGTCGGCAGGAAGCCTGCCAGGGTCTTGCCCGCTCCGGTGTCGGCCACCAACAGCGCGTGCCGACCGGCCTCGCTCGCCGCCCGCATCTCGGCCTGATGGCCCCGCACCTGCCAGCCGCGACCGGCAAACCAGGCGGCGAGTTCAGGCGGGAGCGCGGTCATCGCCGGCACCCTAATCGCAACTCCCGCCGGATGGGAGCGCTAACCCGTTCATCCCAGTGCCAAGATTTCGCCATGTTCCAACGGCTTGGCGGGCCAAGCCGGGCGCGGCTTGCGGTCGCGCTGCCGGATAGAGCGGTGGCGAAACGACGCTCTGACAATCAACGCCGGGTAAACGAAAGGGGCTCGCTTCGGCGGGCCCCTTTTTCAATGCCCCGCCTGCGGACCCCGCTCGAGCCCGCTTGCTTCGAGCTGCGCGTCGATCTGCGCCAGCAGGCGGTCGAGTCCCTCCTGCGTGTCGCTCTCAGCCCGCGCGACCAGCACGTCCTGGGTGTTTGAGGCGCGCAGCAGCCACCAACCGTCCTGGCTGGTGACGCGCACCCCGTCGGTATCGTCGACCACCGCATCGGAGCCGGCCAGCCGGTCCTTGACCTCCTGGATCGCGGCGAACTTGCGGACCTCGTCGACCTGGAAGCGCAGCTCGGGCGTGTTGAGCACCGGCGGGATAGCGCTTTTCAGTTCGGTCACCGATTTGCCCAGCCGCGCCGACGCCGCGATCAGCCGAATCGCGCCGTAAAGCGCATCGTCGTAGCCATAATAAGTGTCGGCGAAGAACACGTGGCCGCTCATTTCGCCCGCCAGCGGGGCAAGAGTTTCCTTCATTTTGGACTTAATCAGGCTGTGCCCGGTCTTCCACATCAGCGGCTTGCCGCCCAGTTCGGCGACGCGTTCGAACAGCAGCTTGCTCGCCTTCACGTCGGCGATGATCGTCGACCCCGGGCGATCCCGTAAGAGGTCTTCCGCATAGATCATCAGCAGCTGATCGCCCCATATCACCCGGCCTTCGCCGTCGATCGCGCCGATCCGGTCGCCGTCGCCGTCGAAAGCCACTCCGAAGTCGAGGCTCTTCTCGGCGACGAGTGCCTTCAGATCGGCGAGGTTTTTTTCCTCGGTAGGATCAGGATGATGGTTCGGAAAATTGCCGTCGACATCGGTGTAGAGCGTGAAGTGCTCGCCCGGCAGCTTCGCGACCAGAGCTTCGAGCGCAGGGCCGGCCGCGCCGTTGCCCGCATCCCAGCCGATCCGAAGAGCGGCCAGCCGATCGGCGGCAATGCCGTCGAGGCCGACCAGGAGACGATCGACATACTCATCGAGGATTTCGCGCGTCTCGACGCTGCCGGCGCCGTCGGCCCATTCACCTTCCGCCGCCATCCTGCCAAGCGTGAGGATATCCTCCCCGAAGAACGGCCGACCTTGAAATACCATCTTGAAGCCGTTGTAATTGGCGGGATTGTGGCTGCCAGTTATCTGAATGCCGCCGTCCACCTCCTCGGCTGACGCTTCGGCATAATAGAGCATCGGCGTTGGCCCCATGCCGACCCGGCGCACATCGCAGCCGCTCGCCGTCAGCCCTTCGATCAGCGCGTGTTCGAGCATCGGCGAGCTGACCCGCCCGTCATAGCCAACCGCCACCAGCTTGCCGCCGGCGCGACCGAGCAGCGTGGCGAACCCGCGGCCGATGGCGCGGGCATCGTCGGGCCCCAGCGTTTCACCGATGATCCCGCGGATATCGTATTCGCGCAGCGAAGTGGGGTGAAACGTATGGGTCATCGCAGCTCCGCATCGTAGGGCAGTTCGTCGAGCAGCATGTCGCGCGCGGCGTTGGCTTCGTGCACTTGCGCGTTGGTGCCGC